>NZ_OZ245846.1:954642-1272857 GCF_965228935.1 Ulvibacterium sp.
AGTTTATGGATCATTTTATAGGTCTCCACATGTTGCCAATCGGCATCTTTTTTATCCCACATACCATCAAACCATATCCCTCCAATCTCGCCGTAGTTGGTCAACAACTCACTTAATTGGGCGTTCATATAAGCAATGTAATTGTTCCAGTTGCCACTTTCCGGACGGCCTGTATATCCCTGGCCCGTTCTTCCACGGGGGTAATAATCCGGATGGTGCCAATCCAACTGCGAATAGTAAAAGAAGAGCTTTATCCCCTGTTTCCTGCACTCCTCGGCCAGCATTTTGAGTACATCCTTACCATAAGGTGTGGCATCCACAATATTATAATCCGAAATATCGGAATCATACATGGCAAAGCCATCATGATGCTTACTGGTAATGGTAATATATTTCATCCCGGAATCCTTTACCATTTGTACCCATTCGGCGGCATCAAAATTTATAGGATTAAAAAAACTGGGCAGTTTTTCGTACTTGGCTATAGGAATCTTTTTTTGTTCCATAAACCATTCGGCAACACCCGGGTTACCTCCGCCTCCCATTACGCTATATACCCCCCAATGTACAAAAAGACCGAATTTGGCATCTTGAAACCATTGGCGATTTTCTAAGTTTTCCTTGGTGGGTTCATAAACTTCTTGGGCAAAAACCGTATGGGATAAGGTGAGAAAAACGGTTGCAAAAATTAAGTTTTTCATAGTCTCGGATAGAGTTTTAAGGTATATCGGGAGTATCTAATTTTGCCAAGGACGCGCTGATTTGGTCTTGGGTCAATTCATGCTTTATTATTTTTCCTTCGAAATAATCGTCATAGGCTTTCATATCAAAATTACCATGTCCACAAAGATTAAAGAGGATGGTTCTTGAAACACCTTCCTCTTTGCATTTATTGGCCTCGGCAATTACCGTGGCAATGCCATGCGTGGCTTCTGGAGCAGGGATTATTCCTTCAGCCTTTGCGAAAAGTACTCCGGCATCAAAAACCTCCAAATTATCATGGGCGACCGCCTCGATCAGTCTGTCTTTCAACAGTTGGCTTACAATGACCCCGGCACCATGATAACGGAGTCCTCCTGCATGGATAGGTGCCGGTACAAAATCATGTCCCAAGGTATACATGGGCAACAGGGGTGTCATTCCCCCGGTATCGCCAAAGTCATATTTGAACACACCTCGTGTCAATTTTGGACATGAGGTAGGTTCACTGGAAATACAGCGGATGTTTTTCCCCTCTTCAAAATTCAATCGGAGAAAGGGAAAAGCGATTCCTGCAAAATTGGATCCACCACCGAACGGTGCAATTACTATATCCGGCATATCCCCTGCTTTTTCCATTTGCTTTATGGCTTCCTGCCCAATTACGGTCTGGTGGAGCTTAACATGGTTAAGGACACTTCCAAGGGCGTATTTGGTCTGATCATTGCGCATGGCAGCTTCAACGGCCTCCGAAATCGCTATTCCCAAAGAGCCCGGGCTATTTGGGTCTTGGGCCAAAATTTTCTTGCCCGCCTCCGTCAAGTCAGTTGGGGATGCGTAAACTTTAGCCCCCCAAGTGTTCATCATAGATTTGCGGTAAGGCTTATGGTCATAGGAGAGTTTCACCATATACACTTCACAATCGATGTTAAAGTGTTGGCAGGCGAAACTCAATGCGCTGCCCCATTGCCCGGCACCGGTCTCGGTAGTAATCTTTTTAACCCCTTCCTTCTTATTATAATAGGCCTGGGCCACAGCAGTATTGGGTTTATGCGACCCGGAAGGACTTACTCCCTCATATTTGTAATAGATTTTTGCCGGGGTATCCAACGCCTTTTCCAGACCATATGCCCTATACAAAGGGGTTGGCCTCCATAACCCATAAATATTCCGTACCTCATCAGGTATGGAAATCCATTTTTCCATACTCACTTCCTGTTCAATGAGGGCCATCGGGAACAATGGGGCCAACGCTTCCGGACCAATAGGTTCCAAGGTTCCCGGATGTAGGGGAGGCAAAGGCTTGTTGGGCATATCGGCAACGATATTGTACCAGTTTTCCGGAATTTCATTTTCTTCTAGCGTAAATTTGCGTTGCCCCATAGGTCTTTATGTTTAGTCAGAATGACAGTTTTACATTTTCTTTGCTTATGTTTTAAATATAGCGAAAGGTTTTAAGAAAAATCCTTTTCATTGAACTATAATGGGCCTTCTTTAATCCTGACAGCACTCCCTTTATTAATGCATTTGGTCGAAAAAATTTGAGTTTTCGATAAACTGCACAATACCTACGTAAGTTTTGGCTTACATTTACGTTAATTTATTATGTCCCCCTATATCTACCTTCTTGGCGTATATGTGCTTTTGCTCCTGATTTCAAGGGCCTTCTATCTTTTTTATTTAAAGAAAAGGCTGGATTCATAGATTATTTTGTAATCCTGCAAACGTACCCCACCACCCCGATTCTATCCATAGAGACTGTCTGTGCAGTCCTACTATTGCCTTCTTTTAAACACAATTGATCTTTATGTCAATATTAAATGACATTTAACAAATATTTCACTCTGTTTGTAAAATTAATGTAATCTTTTTTCGTTTTTCTTGCGTATATATTAAACAAATCTTTATTGGGGCATGGACAATTATCTTGTTATTTTAATGATTTACCTTGCGGCCTATATGTTTTCCATAGCTTTGAAGCCGTATTTTAAAAAATAGACTGGTTCGATGACCGTTCTTTATTCTCTTTCTTGGGTATCCGTGTGCCTTATATTCCTTTGACTTTCTTTTAGAAGAATTGAAAAAGCCCCGGTATACTACCAAGGCTTTTTAATCAATAAACACTATCACACAATGCTGAATCCCTATCAAAACGATAAGGCATTCCAGCACAAATTATGATCCGCACATAAGGCAATCATCATCTGCCTGGCCTTCCTTGGCCCGTGCAATCATTTCCTTCATCTCTTCGGCCGTCATGGGCTGAATATCCGGTTCTTGTTGCTGAACTACAGGAGTGGGCTTAACCTCAATGGCCTTGGCCTCTTCAGGGGCAGGGGGCATGGCTGCCGCAACCTCGGCTTCGGCGGCTACGCTCACAGGTATTTCCTTTTTCTTGGTGTTGTCCAAAGTAAATTTGATGGCATCCACGGCCGCCTTGGTTCTCAAATAGTACATCCCTGTTTTTAAACCGCTTTTCCAAGCATAAAAATGCATAGAGGTCAATTTGGAATAGTTGGCATTTTCCATAAACAAATTCAACGATTGGCTCTGGTCAATGAAATACCCACGCTGACGGCTCATATCAATAATATCTTTCATACTGAGCTCCCAAACCGTTTTATACAATTCCTTAATACTATCGGGAATTATATCAATGTGCTGAATGGAGCCATTGGCGCGCATCAACTCCTGTTTTAGGTTTTCATTCCAAATTCCGAGTTTTACCAAATCTTCCAAGAGATGCTTATTCACTACGATAAACTCCCCGGACAATACCCTTCTGGTATAAATGTTGGAGGTGTAGGGCTCAAAACACTCGTTGTTCCCCAGTATTTGGGATGTAGACGCGGTAGGCATGGGAGCGACCAATAGCGAGTTGCGCACACCATTTTTTATGACCTGCTTGCGCAATTTTTCCCAGTCCCAACGGCCCGAAAGTTCTTCGTCCTTGATACCCCAAAGATTATGTTGAAATTTCCCTTCTGAAATTGGTGAGCCCTTAAAGGAAGAGTAGGCTCCCTCTACTTTGGCCTCCTCCATAGAAGCGGTAACCGCGGCATAGTACAAGGTTTCAAAAATCTCTTGGTTCAATTCCTTGGCCTCATCACTGGTAAAGGGCAAACGCAACATAATAAAGGTATCTGCCAGTCCTTGGACTCCCAAACCTATTGGCCTATGGCGCATATTGGAATTTTCCGCTTCCTTTACGGGGTAGTAATTCCTATCAATGACCCTATTAAGGTTCTTGGTCACCCGTTTTGTAACCTTGAACAATTCCTTGTGATCAAATTTGCCCCCTTTAACAAACATGGGAAGAGCTATAGAGGCCAAGTTACAAACCGCTACTTCATCGGGGGAGGTATATTCCAATATCTCGGTACAAAGATTGGAAGATCGGATAGTACCCAAGTTCTTCTGATTGCTTTTACGATTGGCCGCATCCTTATAAAGCATATAGGGCGTTCCCGTCTCAATCTGGGATTCCAATATTTTTTCCCATAAATCCCTGGCCTTTACCGTTTTGCGACCCTTATCCTCTGCCTCATATTTCAAGTATAGTTTTTCAAATTCCTCACTGTGATTTGAAAACAATCCTGGACATTCATTGGGGCACATTAAGGTCCAATCTTCATTGGCCTCCACGCGCTTCATAAACAAATCGGGAATCCACATGGCGTAGAACAGATCACGGGCACGCATTTCTTCCTTTCCGTGGTTCTTCTTCAATTCCAAAAAGTCAAAAATATCCGCATGCCAAGGCTCTACATAAATGGCAAAACTTCCTTTTCGCTTCCCGCCTCCTTGATCAACGTAGCGGGCCGTGTCATTAAATACCCTTAGCATAGGGACAATACCATTGGAAGTGCCATTGGTACCGGCTATATATGATCCCGTAGCCCGAACATTGTGAATGGAAAGTCCGATTCCCCCCGCAGATTGGGAGATTTTCGCGGTCTGCTTCAAGGTGTCGTAAATACCATCGATACTGTCGTCCTTCATGGCCAATAGGAAGCAGGAGGACATCTGCGGCTTGGGCGTTCCGGAGTTGAAGAGGGTAGGTGTTGCATGGGTGAAATATTTTTTTGACATCAGCTCATAGGTTTCTATGGCAGAGTCCAAATCATTTAAGTGGATTCCAACCGCAACGCGCATCAACATATGCTGGGGTCGTTCGGCTATCTTCCCGTTCAGCTTAAGGAGATAGGATCGCTCCAAGGTCTTGAAGCCGAAGTAATCGTATCCAAAATCACGATTGTATATGATAGTCGAATCCAGTTTTTCCGAATTTTCGGAAATTACCTTATAGACCTCATCGGAAAGAAGCGGGGCTTTTTTACCCGTTCTGGGATTTATATACTCGTACAAATCCTTCATGGTCTCGGAAAAGGATTTTTTGGTATTCTTATGTAAATTGGAAACGGAAATACGAGCGGCTAATTTTGCATAATCCGGATGCGTAGTGGTCATGGTAGCGGCCTGTTCGGCGGCCAAATTGTCCAACTCCGAAGTGGTAACACCATCATAAAGTCCCTCTATTACCCGCATAGCAACTTTTATGGGGTCTACCAGTTCGTTGAGGCCATAACATAGTTTTCTGACCCTTGCCGTGATCTTATCGAACATCATCGGCTCTTTTCTTCCGTCCCTTTTTATTACATACATTTTCTTAACGTTGTTTTAGTGATGTGTTGGTAAATTGTGTGTTGCGTTTCCTTAGGTCCCGCTCTATAACTTATCCGAGCCTGTCTAGAAATCCGGATAATTCAATACTTAGAAATCGGCGTCAAAACTGATTTTTTGAGCATCCTCATCCTTCTCTTTGTTGAGGACACCGGCTTTTTGGTACTCGGAGACCCTTTTTTCAAAGAAATTGGTTTTCCCCTGTAGTGAAATCATATCCATAAAATCAAATGGATTGGTAGAATTATATACTTTTTCACATTGAAGTTCAACCAATAGCCTGTCCGTTACAAATTCTAAATATTGGGTCATCAGTTTTGCGTTCATCCCAATGAGGCTTACAGGTAGGGATTCCGTAATAAACTCGCGCTCTATATCCAAGGCATTTGTCAGAATCTGTGTAATCCTTTCCTTGGGCACCTTGTTGACCAAGTGGTGGTTGTGCAAATGAACGGCGTAATCGCAATGCATGCCTTCATCACGGGAAATCAATTCGTTGGAAAAAGTCAACCCTGGCATCAACCCCCTTTTCTTCAACCAAAAAATAGAACAAAAAGCCCCGGAAAAGAAAATCCCCTCCACAGCGGCAAAGGCGATCAATCGCTCGGCAAAGCTTGGGGAATCAATCCATCTAAGCGCCCAATCCGCCTTTTTCTTGATGGCCGGAAAGTTCTCAATAGCCTGAAAAAGGATGTTTTTTTCCTTTTCGTCCTTTACATAGGTGTCAATCAACAGGGAGTAGGTTTCGGAATGGATGTTCTCCATCATGATCTGGAATCCGTAAAAGAACTTGGCCTCCGAATATTGGACTTCGTTCACAAAATTCTCGGCCAAATTTTCATTTACAATCCCATCGGATGCGGCAAAAAAGGCCAAGATATGTTTTATAAAGTAACGTTCGTCGTCACTTAATTTATCGTTCCAGTCAGATAAATCCTGATGTAAATCAATCTCCTCGGCGGTCCAAAAACAGGCCTCACATTTTTTGTACCATTCCCACAAATCGTGATGTTCAATGGGGAATATTACAAATCTATCCTTATTTTCCTGCAAAATAGGCTCCACGGTTGTTGACATAATCTATTGAGTTTTTAAAGTTAAATTGAGATAAAATTACCTTACGGCGGGGGGTAACAAAGATTTAAAAATGTTATGAAATTGTAAAGGCTGTTTTATCAAAACCGGCTCAAAGTTTTTAACACAGGTTGTTGAAATCCACCCTCACAAGTGATGAACATTGCAGTTATCAGAAATTAAAAAATCCCTATTTTATTTTAGCGGGATCAAACAAAATAAATAGACCGGAAAGTATGAAAAAACATACTTTCCGGTCTATTTATTAGAATGTTAGTAATGATATCAAAGGAAGGCGGTAAGGAGAAGAAACCTGTAACTTCCTTATTGATTCACAAAGCGGGAAAATAAGCCTGTGGCCAAAAATCATTTGATAATACCGCCAAACCGTACGGCCCTCTAATGCATCATGAACTGATGCTCATCGCGAAGGATGCTGATTCAGGTAGTTCCCCCGAAACCTATAATCGAGCAAAAACCAACAAGTTGGTCGGTATCCATTGTGCGACGATTCATTAGATTGGCTGTTCAAGAACAGCTACATGTATGTTTCCAACATGTTTCCAAAGGCCGTACATCCTGGAATGGCAGTGTTATCAAATATTTTATATTTTTTTTTATTACCAATTTTATCGTTTGTCTTAGAGAACTATTATTGGCCCATAGCACCCCTCAAATTACACTAAATCTATCTTATAAACTAAAAATTTGCACATATAATGAATTCAATTGGGGTAAGAGGGGGCTAAAAAATAAAAACAACTTGAAATTGAATATAGGCCAAGACAATATTGAATTATGGCAAAAATAAGAAATTTCAGCTCAACAGTACTTATGTTAATAAATTTGATAGTCAATCATTTGACTTATTTTTTATAATCGCTTTGCCATGAAGTTCCCTGATATAGTGATTTCCCTGCCTTCAGGGTCATACATGGCAATATCCAAAAAGCCTTGTAAAAAACTATCATGTAAACCGGAAATGGTTATTGTACCTTGTTTTGTAAAAAAGGGAAGCTCCCCTAGGGCCTGGAAGTTTGCATGTCCAAAAATTCCATCAAAACTATCCATAAATCCTTCTATATCCCGGGCTACCGTATATCTTCCAACGTCTATTCCATTGGGGCTGTCCTGTTTGGAAATCAAAAATTCCATGGTATGCTGATAGGCTTCCCCATCATTTTCCAATTTAAGTACCAAAGTTGAGAAGGGGATTCCACTATTGGTCTCTTTAACAGAAGTTTCAAATACAATCTTGCCTTTTAAAACCGTATTCTCAACCCCCCTAGAGTTCAGGGTGTACTTCCCATCCAATACTTTTGGATTTCCAAGGGACACATCTACCCTATAATTGGAAATCAGAAATAAGGGCAATAATGCCAGTAAACCTACTTTAGTTGTTTTTATAAAGAATTGAGACATGGTTACCGATGAATTATTCCAGAGGTTCACCGGAGGGTTCCTCATAGGCAGTTCTTGTGCCTTGGTCGTTCTGGCTTAAAATTGCGTTGTTCAAGGAAACTTCCTTGTCGGTCAAACTGTAGCTCAATATTTTCTCATCCTTTCTCTCCGACATTGTAGCGATAATAATGGTAAGCACCAAAAGGATGAACATCAACATACACTTTTTCATAATTCTGTTTTTGGTTCTATTGTTCGATTTTTACATCTAGTGGGGAGAACTTAAACAAATCTGAATTTTGATAAATCTAAAGTATAACATGGTGCCGCTTTCAAAAAACTATTCTGTATGAACGGTAAAATTTCCTGTATGAATGGTAATCTTGGCAGTTTTACATCTCAAAACCGGCCATTTAAAGGAATATTCCAAATACCTAAAAATCTGCCATTCTTATCCCTTTTTGGGCCAGCTATACTTAAATTACTCCCATCAACACATCTTTTTACCAAAAATTGACCTATAGTTTTATATTTGATTTAATTACCTTTAGATGTTATGTTGGAAGCCGTAATAGTGGATGATGAAGCCAAAGCTCTCCAAAGTCTTTCCTGGGAGCTTACCAATTTTAGTGATGAGATTAAAGTTTTGGCTTCCTTTACCGATCCGTCGGAAGCTTTGGCGTATCTGGGGAAAAACACCCCGGATTGCCTTTTTTTGGATATAGAAATGCCAACTATGGACGGATTTCAGTTTATCCAGAAACTCGGGAACAGAAGTTTCCCGGTGGTCATCACTACGGCCTATAACCAGTATGCCATAAAAGCCTTAAAGAACGAAGCTATAGACTATTTATTAAAACCTATAGATACGGACGATCTTAAGGATACCATTGTCAAAATCAAAAAATATAACGCTAGGAGCTTCACCGCGGAAAAGTTGGAAAATATATTGCTCAATTTCAATGCCAATCCGATCCATAAAAAGATTACCTTCAATACAGATGGAAAGTTGTTGTTTCTGGAAAGTGAGGAAATACTATATGCGGAATCCGATGGCAATTATAGCACCATTTTTCTGGTCGATGGACAAAAAATAGTCTTGACCAAAAAACTTAAGGAGGTAAACGAACTGCTCCCGGAGGATTCTTTTTTTCGGATACACAATTCCTACATCATCAATCTAAACAAAATAAAGGAGTTCTTAAAAACGGATGGTTATGTTGTATTAAAATCCAATCATAAAATTCCTGTTTCAAGACAAAAGAAATCCGATTTTTTGGACAAATTATAGGTCACTATATGCGGTCCGGAATCAAACAATTGGTGCCCTTCGGTAATTTTTTGGTTTTTGCCAAACAAAAAACGTGTTGGTTGCTATTATTGTTTTTTGTTTCCTACGGCAGTGTTTCACAGTTCGTCCCCGCCAGCTTTAAGAAAACGGTTGACAGTATAATAAGCTCAGATCCAAGTTATACCCAAATATATTCACTTCTAAGACCTTATCGAAACGATACCGTCTTAATGCGGTATCTATCAAATTCCGCGGCCCAAAGCGAATATACTAAAGGACAGATCTACGCCCTAAATCAGCTGGGGAGAAGATTTCGGAATCTATCGCAATATACCAAGTCGATTGCACTTCACCAGAATGCCCTGGATTTGGCCACCGAATCCGATAATTTGGAGTTCAGGGTATCCAGTCTAAATATGTTGGGGGTTGCTTATAGAAGAACTTCTTCCATACGAACGGCAATGGATCACAACCAAAGGGCCTTGGAATTGGCGGAAACCGTTGAGAATCCTTCTTTGGGGTTAAAACGGAACATTAATGTGTCCCTGAACTCTATTGGCAATTTATATCAGCTTTTAAAACAATATGATCAGGCCATAGAACATTTTGAGAGGACCCTAACCCTGGAAGCTGAGCTGGGCAATACCTTGGGGCTTGCCATTAACTACCAAAACATCGGGGAATGCCTGGAAGAGCAAGGCCAGTTGGACAAAGCTTTGGAGAACTATCGCACTTCACTCTCCTATAATGAGGAATTGGATAATGATATGGGGCGCGTTATCTGCAAGAACAGTATCGCCCAGATATATATTAAACAGGACAAATCAAAAGAAGCCATAGAAATCCTTGAGCCTACCTTGGTCATTGCGGAACGATTGGGCGATGGTTTTCTTTTATCCCCTGCCCGAATAACTTTTGGATGGGCGCAATTATTAACAGGAGATTTTAATGAAGCAAAGGAGAGTATGCTCCTGGGGCTACAAATTGCGGAGAAATATAATTTAAGGAGGGAGTCTGCCCAGGCCAGTCATCTTTTATCCGAATTATTCCAGCAGACACGGGATTACAGACAGGCGCTGAACTACAAGCTAAAAGCTGAAAACCTGGATAAGGAAATTCTGAACGAAAGTACCGTCCGTTATGTAAACGATATTATTTTCAGGTATGACTCGGAAAAGAAGGGCAACCAAATCGAAGTCCTGGCCAAGGAAAACGAAATTGTCCGGTTAAAGCTTCGAAAGAATAACCAAACCCTTCTGGCCAGTGGGATAGCCTTGGCCCTGTTGGCCGGGATTTTCTATATTCTTTATCGGCAATATCAACTCAAGAACGAAAAAAAGTTACTTACCCTGGAGCAGAGTATGTTACGCAGTCAGATGAATCCCCATTTTTTGTTCAATTCCCTTAACTCCATTAAACTGTATATTATTAATAACGAACAAAAAAATGCGGTCCATTATTTGAACAAGTTCTCCAAATTGATACGTAAAATTCTGGAAGCATCATCCTTAAAGGAAATACCCTTGGCCGAGGAACTGGAAACAGTAGAGCTCTACATGAACATAGAGAATATCCGTTTTTCCAATGAAATCGATTTTAAAATTATCGTAGACGGGGATATCGATGTGCATCAGGTAAAGATTCCATCGCTTATACTGCAACCCTTTTTGGAAAATGCCCTGTGGCATGGACTGTCCTCCAAAGAAGGGGAAAAAAAGATTGGTCTTCATATAAGTAAAGGGAAGGATGGTTTTGTACATATAGCCGTTATGGACAATGGTGTGGGAAGGGATGCCGCCGAAAAAATAAAGGAAGGCAAGGTACTAAAACGTAAATCCGTGGGTATCGATATCACCAAGGAAAGGCTTGCCAATTTCTCCCGTGACTATCAAAATTCGTTTGAGGTGGAAATAATTGATCTTTTTGACGAAAACGGAAAATCCTCGGGCACCAAGGTGATATTACATATACCTACCGTTTAAGATATTCCTTGGCGATTACCTCTAGCTCTGAATACCATTCCTTACCAAATTTTCGTACCAATGCCTCTTTTACAAACTTATAAATAGGGGTTTTGAGTTCTTCACCTAGGGTACAGGCGGGATCACAAATTTGCCACTTATGGTAGTTGACAGCAGTCAATTCCGTATACTCCTTGATACGGACGGGATACAAATGACAGGAAACCGGCTTTCTCCATTGGGTGGCTCCCTGATTATAGGCCTCTTCAAGACCACACTTGGCAATCCCTTTTTCCGAAAATACGACATAGGCACATTCATTGTTGTTCACCAAAGGTGTTTCCCACTCACCATCCTCTCCTTTTACAAATGCCCCTTGCTCTTCAATCGCGGCAATCCCCTCCTCGCGCAAAAAAGGCTTGACCTGTTTGTAGATGTCGACCAAAATTTCGGTTTCCCTCTCCTCCAAGGGTGCACCGGCCTCTCCATCCACGCAACACGCCCCTTTACATGCCGTAAGGTTACAAACAAAATCATTCTCCAGTATTTCCTCGGAAACAATGGTTTTTCCCAGTTGAAACATGACCGGTCTTTTAAAGGTCTCAAAGATAGGTTTTCCTTAATACTTCCCGTACAATTATTTTTCGAAACGGTCATCCAAAAACTGCCGATTCAACGTACATTTGGCACAAATTTATCAGCCATGTCATTGCACTTTAATGTAAGGGAAATTGCCTCGGCCACTATGATACTTTTTGCCGTAATCGATATTGTGGGCAGCATTCCCATTATCATAAGCCTTCGGAACAAAGTGGGACATATACAGTCCGGGAAGGCTTCCATAGTAGCCGCATGCCTTATGGTGGCATTTCTTTTTGTTGGGGAGGAAATTCTTAATCTCATAGGAATCGATATAAATTCCTTTGCGGTAGCCGGTGCTTTTATCCTATTCTTTTTGGCCATAGAGATGATTTTGGGAATTACCCTGTACAGGGACGACGAACCCAAAAGCGCTTCCATTGTACCTATAGCCTTTCCCCTTATTGCCGGGGCCGGAACCATGACCTCCATCCTTTCCATACGCGCGGAGTTTTATGTGGAGAATATTATTGTCGCCATTATTTTAAATACGATCTTTGTCTATCTTGTATTAAAATCCTCAAAAAAAATCGAAAGGGTTTTGGGAAAAGGCGGCCTAAGTATTATCAGAAAGGTATTCGGCGTAATTATCTTGGCCATAGCCGTAAAATTGTTCGCCTCAAATGTCAATCAATTGTTGGCTCCCTAATTTGTACTGACCATGAACAGAACTTTGATTATAATTTTAATTATTCTGGCATTAGGTTTAATTGCCTATAACGTTACCTTGGTAGATTTTGGAAACCCCTTTCAGGGAGATAGTATTATTGCACTGATAGGTATTTTGGCATCTTTATGCGCCATAGTGCTGCTGCTGATTTATATGACCTCAAAAAAAATCCAAAAGAAGCTCAATGAGAAGGATTAGTTCCGTGCTTCTATCTTTTCGGCCTCGCCCTGCCGTATGGTAGGTCTGTCCAGCTCCAATACTTCTTGTAACATAGCATCGGCATCGGCCTTGATTTTGGCGTGTATGTTCGGCCCGAACAACTGTTCTGCCAATCCGGCTTTGAGGTAGAGCTTAATACGGTCTTCAAAGTCATAAAAATTCATCTTCAGGTTTCGGGAGATGGAATAGTCCACGAACTGCTCGAACAAAATATCATCGACCCTAAAATCGTTTACAAATCTTTCTTCCGTCCAATCCGCATAACGTTGTCTATCTTCATCCAGGTGCTCGAAGATAAAAAAGGATAGAAAGCCAAGGCTATCCATACTCTCAACCGCTTCCTCTTCATTTGTTCCTATAGGTACAAAGACGTCCGGGATGATACCCCCGCCGCCATAGACCACTTTACCATTTGGGGTCGTAAATCTTAGGGAGTCCGCCACCTTTATGCTATCCACGGAAACCAGTTCCCCATTATGATAACGTTCGGTAAATTTTTTGTAGTAATCCTTGGTACCGTTCTTATAGGTCTTTTGTATGCTTCGGCCAGTGGGGGTGTAATACCGGGACACCGTTAATCGCACCGCCGAGCCATCTCCCAGTTCCATTTCTCGTTGGACCAAGCCCTTACCAAAGGAACGACGGCCCACAATGGTCCCAATATCGTTGTCCTGAAGTGCTCCTGCAATGATTTCGCTGGCCGATGCCGATCTTTCGTTAATCAATACAAAAACCGGTTTGTCCTCAAAACTCCCGTTGTCCGTGGCATAAATCCTATCTATTTTCCCCTTTTTGTTCTTGGTAAAGAGAATTAATTTGCCATCTTCCAAAAACTCGTCCGCCATTTGTTCGGCTATGCCTAAATAACCCCCAGGGTTGTCCCTTAAATCCAACGTCAATTTCTTTGCCCCCTGTAGGCTTAAATCCCCAAGTGCGGCCTTAAACTCCTTGAACGTGGACTCCGCAAAACGGTTTATTTTTATATATCCCATGTCCGGAGTCAGCATATAATAGGCCTGTACACTTTTTATGGGTACAATGTCCCGCTTTACATTTACGGTAAACATCCGCTCCTCCGCCTTACGATAGACTTTTAACTGTACACTTGTCCCCTTCTCGCCCCTTAGTTTTTCCACAATCCGATCACTAGGTAGGTTTCTCCCATAAAGCGTATCGTCATCGGCCATTAAGATTCGATCTCCGGCCTTGATCCCCTTTAAAAAACTAGGTCCCTTCTCTATGGTACGTATCACGGAAATCGTATCCCTGTAGGAATAAAAATTTACCCCGATACCCACAAAATCCCCCTTCATGTTCTCGGATACCTTGCTCATCTCTTGTTTGGGAATATAGACGGAATGCGGATCTAGTTTTTCCAGGATATTGTTGACCGTTACATCCACGATACTATCCGTATTGATTTCGTCCACATATTCGTAATCGATATAATCGATAAGTCGGTTTAACTTATCCTTTTTCGAATTTGTGGTAAAAAGCTTTTCCGGGGTATCGTTAAAATGAAGCTTGCCCCCAACAAAAATGCCCAACGCCAATGCTGCGGCGATAATGGTGGGCCAGATGTAACTATATTTTCTGCTCATTTAACGTCTTTAGTTTAAGTCACCGTTTCGATCGCGGCCATATGGACCAATTCTACTCCTGCCCTTTTTAAGAACTCCAATCCGGAGTTATCCTTATATGCCGTCTGATAGACCACACGTTTTATGCCAGACTGATGAATCAGTTTACTACATTCCTTACAGGGGGAAAGGGTGATGTACAAAGTAGCTCCTTCGCAGGACTGTGTGGACGAGGCCACCTTGCTTATGGCATTGGCTTCCGCATGAAGAACATACCATTTGGTATAGCCCTCATCGTCCTCGCAGATATTCTCAAAACCCGTGGGCGTTCCGTTATAACCGTCGGAAATAATCATCCTATCCTTTACAATAATCGCCCCGACCTGCCTGCGCTTACAGTAGGAAAGCTTGCCCCATTCCTGGGCCATTCGCAAATAGGCCTTGTCGTATTTCTCTTGCTTGCTCTCCTTCATACATACTGAAAGGCACTAAGATACCTGCTTTGCGAAAGCCCTACAACCTTAATTGGGTTAATTTTAAGTGAAAATCTACATTGGAAACGTATTGACCAACATGGGTATTGTAATGCAGATAATTAAAATAGAGACAATTCCTATAAATAGGGGCTGACCCATTTTTAAAATTGATTGGAACAAATAGGCCAAAGCCAATACGGAAAGTACGATCAATACTTGGGCTATTTCTATTCCAGTGGCGAATCCCAACAAGGGTGATAATTTTTCCTCCTCGGCGGCAACCAACATTTTAAAATAGTTGCTAAAACCGAACCCATGAATCAGCCCAAAAAAAGCGGTGGCCAGAAAGTGAAGCCACATACTACTATTCCCTTTTGAGGTCCATACGTATACGAGGTTAAAAAGAGCGGTAAGCAAAATGGTCACCGGAATAAGAAACTCTATCCAAGCCACATTGACCACTACGATTTCATACGCGGAAAGGGACAGGGACAAGCAATGGGTAATGGTAAAAATCGTGGCCAAGAGCACTACTTTTTTCCAACTTTTGAACGTGAACGGAATTGCCAAGGCGCATAAAAAAAGAATATGGTCATAGGCGGAGAAGTCCAATACGTGATCCAGCCCAAGTTTTATATAGAACCAAAAATCTTGCATAGTTTAGGGTTTAGGGTAAAAGTACCGAATTGTGATTAGGGGTGGATATTTTTTTGAATTCAAATTTACCCTCGTTTAATTCGCAAAAGTTTTGGGTCGATTTTCCATTTTCATAATCCTTTTCCATACCAAATGATTAGCCTATTCCCCGTTCGGCCTGTATCTCCTCATAGGCTTTCTGCACTTGTTTGAATTTTTCCTCAGCCCCCTTCTTTATGGCCTCGTCCTGGGTATTTACCCTATCCGGATGGTATTTTTTTGCCATGGTCCTGTATGCCTTTTTGAGCTCTTCGTTCGTTGCGGACCTGTCAATTTCAAGAATTTTATAGGCATTGTCGGCAGATTTTATGAACATGGCCTTGATGCTTTCAAAATCGCGCATCGCTACGCGTAGATAGCCTGCAATTTCCCTTAGTTTATTGACTTCGGCCGTACTGACAGATCCGTCCGCCTGAGCGATTCCGAACAAAAAGTGCAGTAACTGTAACCGGACTTCATAGCGGGTGCGCTGGTTTAAATAGGCACAAATGCGCTGGGCGGAGATTTCCCTATTCTTGTTGATTTCGTTGAATGTCCTAAATATGGCATTTGCCTTTTCCTTGCCATAAGTAGCCACAAAATATTGCCTAACGTAGTCCAGTTCCCTTTGGGTAACGTTCCCATCGGCCTTAATGACCAAGGAACATAAGGATATTAGATTGAGTTCAAAATCGGCCGGGGAAACCTGCTGTCGTGAGATATCCCTAAAAATGGTACGGGCACCTCCGCCGCTGCTATTCAAATTATCGATAAAACTGCCCAGCAAGAATCCCAAAATGGCTCCCGGAAGGCGAAAAAGATAATACCCTAAAATGGCCGTAAACCATTTGATCATGTCCTTTTTCAATTTTGGCAAAGATACGCCCCCATCCACTCCCCTACAAGGGGAAAACCAATTCGCCCAATAAAACGTTAACACTTGTACAAAAAGGTATGAATTGGTTATCTTTGCTTATCAACAAAAAAATGAGTCTATGTATCCAGAAGAATTGGTAAAGCCCATGAGAGATGACTTGGCATTGGCCGGGTTTGATGAACTATACACCGCAGATGCGGTCGAAGAGAATATTAACCAGGATGGCACCGTACTTGTTGTGGTTAATTCCGTTTGTGGATGTGCTGCCGCCAACGCTAGACCGGCCGCAAAACTAAGCTTGCAAAACGATAAGAAACCCGATCGTACCGTTACCGTATTTGCCGGTGTGGACACCGAAGCGGTAAATGCAGCACGAAATCTTATGGTGCCCTTTCCCCCATCCTCGCCTAGTATGGCGCTGTTCAAGGATGGTGAGTTAGTCCATATGATCGAGCGGCACCACATTGAGGGTAGGCCTGCAGAAATTATTGCCGAGAATTTGACAGAGGCCTATAATGAGTTCTGTTAAGAGCGTTTCTTAGGACCTATACCTATCGGTAGCTCCTTAAAATAACAAGAAAAACCGTTTCCCTACGAAGCGGTTTTTTAATTTAGCAGCATGCGAAAAATTCTGGCATATCCGCTTACGGTCATCTATTTTGTCTTCTTCGGGTTGGCCCTTGTGGTCTTCCACCCCATTCAATGGATATGCCTAAACCTATTTGGATATACGGCCCATAAAGGAAGCGTTAGTCTCCTGAATTGGTGTTTGGTGCGATGTACCCATATCCTGGGTACTACCTATTCCTTTAAAAATTCATACGACATTCCCGATAATACGCCCCTTATTATCGTTGCCAATCACCAGAGTATGAACGATATTCCTCCCATCATTTGGTTTATGCGGAAATATCATCCCAAATTTGTAAGCAAAATCGAATTGGGCCGGGGCATTCCCAGTGTTTCCTTCAACCTAAGGCACGGAGGTTCGGTCTTAATCGATAGAAAGGATAGTAGACAAGCCTTGGCGCAGATAGCCAAATTGGGCAAGTACATACAGGAGCATAACCGGAGCGCGGTCATTTTTCCGGAAGGCACCCGAAGCCGGACCGGAAAACCAAAAAAGTTCCAACCTATGGGGCTGAAAATATTACTGCGAAACGCTCCTTCGGCATTTATCGTTCCTATAAGTATCAATAATTCGTGGAAGATGTTACGGTATGGCAAGTTTCCTTATGGCATTGGCAACCATCTTACTTTTACTGTGCATTCCCCTATCGAAAACAAAGGAAATGCCGATAAGTTAATCGCCCAAACGGAGCAGCAGGTAACCGCAGGAATAGTATGAGATCCATGACGGATGCCGAAATAATAGAACAGACCATCTCTTTTGTAAAGGAAACCTTAATGGAGGCGGAAGGTGGCCATGACTGGTTTCATATTCAACGGGTCTTCAACAATGCCCTACACATAGCCAAGACCGAAAAAGCGGATGTATTGGTCGTCTCGCTGGGAGCGTTGTTACATGATATTGCCGATGCCAAATTCCATAATGGGGATGAAACTATTGGGCCAAGATGGGCAACATCTTTTCTACAGTCGCTAGACGTACCTAAAAGCACCATAGACCAGGTCGTACAGATTATTCAAAATATTTCCTTTAAGAATAGTTTGGGCGAGAAAAAAGTTCCTTTATTCAATTCCAAGGAATTGCAGGTGGTTCAGGACGCCGATCGGTTGGATGCCATAGGTGCTATTGGTATTGCCCGGGCCTTTAATTATGGTGGATTTAAAAACAGAAAGCTCTATGACCCGGCAATTACCCCAAATCCAGAACTTACCAAGCCGCAATACAAAAATTCAGATGCGCCGACCATCAACCATTTTTACGAAAAGTTGTTACTTCTTAAGGACAGGATGAACACGGACACCGGAAAACGTCTGGCTCAGGAGCGACATCAATTTATGCTGGATTATCTGGAACAGTTTTATAAGGAATGGGATCCCTTGAAGCCTGAATCCTAAGTACTTGGGAATAGGGATGCCCCTGTATTTGGTTATTCATACTTCCTTTCAAAAAATCTGATGGTATAGGTCTATTCGAAGGGTCGATTCTTTCCTTAATTTTTGTATCTTCCGTGACCATTTTATAAACCCAACAACACGATGCAAAGAAGAAAGTTCATCAAAAATGTAGCGGCGACCTCGGCCGCTTTTTCCATTGTTCCCAACCATGTTCTCGGAAAAACACATGTTCCGCCAAGTGATACCCTGTATATTGGTGCCTTTGGTGTAGGAGGAAGGGGATCGGGAGTAATCCGGGGATTGGACGAGACCAAAAAAGTAAAGTTCGTAGCACTCTGTGATGTAGACGATAAAAGGGCCGCCGACACCTATAAAAAATATCCAAAAGCCAAGCGATACAAAGATTTTAGAAAGGTGTACGATCAGCACTTAAGTGAAATCGATGCTATTATGGTAGCCACACCCGATCACACTCATGCCCCCATAGCCCTCCCCTTTATGAAGGCCAAGAAACATGCCTATGTAGAGAAACCATTGACCCACAATATCAACGAAGCCCGGATGATGACAAACGTGGCCAAGGAAAACGGTATCGTAACCCAAATGGGCAATCAAGGAGCGTCCAGTGATGGGAGTCGTGAAGCCAAGGAGTGGATCCAATCCGGTATTATCGGTAAAGTGTATAAGGTAGATTGCTGGACCAACCGTCCGGTTTGGCCGCAAGGTGTCCCTATACCCAAAGGCAAGGACAGCATACCCAAAGGTTTGGACTGGGACCTATGGTTAGGGCCGGCCGCCATGCGGGACTACAATGATTCCTATCTGCCCTTTAAATGGCGTGGATGGTGGGATTTTGGAACCGGTGCCTTGGGCGATATGGGCTGCCATATTATGGAAACTCCCTTTGGCGTATTGGATCTGGGATATCCTTCAGAAGCAGAGGCGAGTTGCACGACCAATTGGGTAGGTGATTTTGTTGAAGCCGATTATAGCCAGTCATGTCCCGCTTCTTCTATAGTTCGATTGAAATTCCATACGGAGGAACATGGCGATATCGCCCTGAACTGGTATGACGGCGGATTGAAACCCGATCTGCCCGATGAACTCGGTGAGGGCGAGACCATTGGAGATGGTGGTGGAGGTAGTGTTTTTTATGGTACCCGGGGTATCCTGGTGGCGGACACCTATTCCCGAAACGCCAGATTGCTGCCCAGTAAAAACATGGAATTGTTCAATGCACCCAAACCCTATTTAAAACGAATAGAGGGCGACACTGGAGGGCATCAGCGCAATTTCGTGGAAGGTTGCCTAAATGGTGTGGAAACCTCGTCGGATTTCAAACGATCCGGTCCGTTGACCGAAGCAGTTCTAATGGGTAATCTGGCCATAAGGGCTTTTCAGCTTAAGGAAAAGAGATCCAACGGCAGAGGATTTAACTACCCGGGAAGGCGTAAAATCCTTTGGGACGGAAACAACATGAAAGTCACCAATTGGGACAAAGCCAATGAATGGGTCAAAGGAAACTACAGAAAAGGTTGGGAAATATCCTAAAAACGGAAGACAATGAAGAGTTCTTTATCTACCCGTATTCAATCATGCCTGGCCATGGTCTTTTTTTTGGTTTTCTCCCTTGGCGTGTCATCGCAGGATTCCGGCCAAAGTCCTCCTAATTTTATTATCATTTTTGCGGATGACCTGGGTTACGGCGATTTAGGTTGTTACGGTCATCCCACGATCAAGACACCCCATCTGGATCAAATGGCCATTGAAGGGCAAAAATGGACCAACTTTTATGCGGCCGCTAGTGTATGTACCCCTAGCAGGGCTGCATTGTTGACAGGACGTTTGCCCGTACGGAGCGGAATGGCCAGTGATAAAAGCCGGGTACTTTTCCCCAATTCGGTCAATGGCCTGCCCGCGAGCGAAATCACTTTGGCTGAGCAATTAAAGAAGGTGGGGTATGCGACCGCATGTATCGGGAAATGGCATTTGGGACATAAGGAACAGTACCTTCCGACCAACAATGGTTTTGATTACTATTTTGGAATCCCCTATTCCAATGATATGGATTTTGAGGGTAAAAAAGGGTATAGACAAACCGTGGCCGACGATGATTTTATCGATACCAAGGACTTCAATGTACCCCTTCTTCGGAATACAAAAATTATAGAAAGACCGGCTGACCAGAATACCATCACAAAAAGATATGCCCAGGAAACGGTGGACTTCATCAAAAAGAATAAGGACGAGCCTTTCTTTATCTATCTGGCCCATAACCTGCCCCATATCCCCCTGTTTGCCTCCAAGGATTTTTTGGGAAAAAGCAAAAGGGGATTGTACGGTGATGTTATCGAGGAAATAGATCATGGAGTCGGCCAAATTTTGAACACCCTTAAGGAAGAAGGTCTGGCCGAGAATACCATAGTGGTCTTTACCTCGGACAATGGGCCTTGGCTTCCTTTTGGCACCCATGGTGGCAGCGCGGGATTACTCTATGCAGGCAAGGGCAGTACCTGGGAGGGTGGTATGCGGGAGCCGTGTATTTTTTGGGGCCCAGGCCGTATTAAACCGGCTATTGTTTCTGATTTGGGAACCACCATGGATTTCTTTACAACATTTAGCAAGTTGGCCGGAGCCGAAATTCCAAGCGACCGACCTATGGATGGTGTAGATCTGAGCCAAACCCTTTTCAATGGGGCTACCAGCCCCCGTGAATCCTTTTTCTACTACCGCGGTACGGAATTGTATGCGGCGAGATCGGGGGATTATAAAGTGCATTATACTACGCAAGGGGTTTATGGGCAATTTGGGGAACGGGTAGATCATACCGTTCCATTGTTGTATAATTTAAGTGAAGATCCATCGGAAGCTTTCAATATCGCCGAAAACCATCCTGAGATTATTCAGGAAATAAATGCCTTGGTAAAGGCCCATAAGGAGAATATGGTCATGGGAAAAGATCAGCTTGCCGAAAGGAATTGAGAGGTTACGATCCATAAAATCCCAAAAAAAGACAGGCCCGTTGAGAGTGCTTGTATCAATACGTATTCAATTTTTTGGAAAGATGCTTTTTCTCCAATAGGTTGGTCGTGAGATCGATGGCTTTTTGCAACGCTTCCCTGGCACTGCCTGAAATTCCCTGGTCATGTAACAACTGTGCCTTAATGGCATAAAACAAGGCACTGGTACTGAAGTAGGGGCCATTTTCAAAATTTTGAAGTTCCAGCAACGCCTTTCTTGCCCCGTACACCTTGTAATACGGAACTATCCTGTTCAACCATACAATAGGGGAGTATTGCCTTTCCAACTGCAGGTCATATAGTCGTAAAATACCCTTCCAGTCCGTATCCTCAAATTTTACGGCCGTGCAGTGATAGTATGCAACGGCAGCCTGCAAATGATAGTCGGAAGGGCTAGAATCCACCGCGGCCTCCTCCAAATGCTCTATGCCAATTCGTATTAAATCTTTGTCATAGGTCTTTCTATCCTGATGTTCCAAATCTACCATATCGCCATTTTGATCTATCCTGGCCTCGAACCTTGAGGTATGAAAGCACATTAAGGCAATAAGGGCATGTACTTCCGGTTGATTGCAGTATTTGTTCTCACAGAGAAGGAGAGCCAAACGTATCGCTTCAAGGCATATGTCTTTTTTTATCAAGATTTCCCCGTGGCTTGCGGTATAGCCCTCGGTGAACAATAAATAGATGACCTTCAAAACAATGGTCAACCTAGACCGTAATCCTATCTCCACCGGGCTATTCAGTGTTTTTACATGCTCCTTCAGCTTTTTCTTGGCCCTCGTAAAAGACTTGGCGATGGCATCTTCCTTCTTTAACAGTGCCCTTGCTATTTCCTTATTGCCAAAACCCCCTATCAGTTTTAGACTAAGAATTATTTGATACTCCTTGGATAACGATGGATGACAACAGGCAAAAATCATTTTCAGCTGGCTGTCGTTGATGCGGTCGTTCAAAAGGACTTCTTCCTGAACTGCATGTTGCCTTTCAAAAATGGAAATATCCTCCTTTTGATCCATTTTGGTCTCTCTTCTAAGCGTATCGATAAGCATATTGTTGGCCACGCGTAACAACCAGGATGTTGGATTGTTCGGGGGGTCATTATAGCCCCAGAGATCCATGGCCTTGATAAGGGATTCCTGAACGGCATCCTCTATTCTTTCCAGATGGGACGGGCCGAACTTGTGTACCAGAAATGAGACCATTTTGCCATGTTCATGCCTGAATACGTGCTCCACCAATTGTTCTCTTTTTGGTTCCCCCATACTATAAAAGTAAAAAGTCCGAATAGAATAATCGGACTTTACCAGGATAGACTGCTATTGGAATTACATATCCATGGACATTATCTCCCGAACCTCTACGTTTCCATCGTGCTCAAAAATGGGACATCCCTTGGAAATCTCCACGGCTTCATTTTGGCCATCCGCTGAAACAATGAGATAGCCCCCGATAACTTCCGCACCTTCCGCAAAAGGGCCATCGGTTATTACTTCTCCTGCCTTATGGACTACATTTCCTTCTTTGGACAGGGGTAAACCATCTACTAGTTGTCCCTTTTCCTTTAGTCCTCCCATCCAAGCGCCCCATTTTTGCATATGTTCTTGCATGGCCTCAGGTGATTGCTCCATTCTGGCCCTATCTCCTCCTCTAAATAAAAACAAAAAATTACTCATAACTATTCTTTAAGGGTTATTATATGCTAAAGACGTATTCCTTCCCGGATAATTGGACAAAAAACCGAAAAAATTCTAAAACAATTTCATCTGTCCTTTCTTGTACTGCTCATGTAGTCCTTTATTCAATTTAGGAAAAGGTGGTTTGTCCTTAAAATAGGTGCGTCTCGCCAAGCGCACCAAATCATGGATTTGGGTTGCTATTTTGCCTTCACCCCTACCTCGTATGCCAAATCGGCTATCATTAAGTGTTCCGCTATGGCACTCTTGAATCTGGTGTAACACTTTTTCTGCCCTTTCGGGTAACGCCTTTTTTATCCAATCCGTAAAGATTTGTCCTATTGCTCCATTAAGGCGCACTACGGTAAATGCAAAGGACAGGGCGCCATGATCCGCTACCGTTTTGGCCAAATTCATGATTTCGTGGCTATTGATACCTGGGATTATGGGAGCCAACATGGCATTTACCGGAATATTGTTCTCGGATAAGGTCTTAATGGTCTCCAATCTTCTCTTGATCGTAGCCGTTCTTGGTTCCAAAATTCTTCTTGTTTCCTCGGAAAGGGAGGTTATTGAAATGTTTACTCCCACCAGTTGGTCTTTTGCCAGTTCCGAAAGGATATCCAAGTCCCTTAAAATTAATGCATTTTTGGTAATCATTCCCACTGGATGCCTATACTTTAAGAACACCTCCAAACAATCCCGGGTTATCTTGAATTTCTTCTCGGCGGGTTGATAGCAATCTGTATTTCCGGATAGCACTATGGTTTCCGCCTTCCAGTTTTTGTGCTTCAGTTTGGCCTCGAGTAGTTTTGGCGCATCCTTCTTGACCAGGATTCTGCGTTCAAAATCGAGTCCGGCACTATAACCCCAAAACTCATGGGTGTTACGTGCATAACAGTAGATACAGCCATGTTCGCAACCCTGATAGGGATTCATGGAATACATCATCCCCACATCAGGACTGGTTACCCTATTCACAATGGTCTTGGGAAATACAGGAATGTATTGGGTCTTGTTTTTGTCCGCCTCCTCCCCTTCAATGCGACAAAACTCCAGAAAATCATCACGGGTTTCGTAAATGTGTTGAAGAAATCTGTTGGGAACGTTTTGCTGGGCCCCACGACCCTTTATGTAATCTTCTTCTTTCAAATATATTGGATTTATTCCAAATTTATGGATTAAATCCAAATATTAAGCCAAGCAAATTTGTTAATTAACAAAAAATGATATGGACAAAGTAATTGCTAATCAGCGTCCTTCAATGGAAACCTTGGCGAGCTGTTTTTTGGAACCTCGCTTGGCGTAGAACAATAAGGCATCATCCGATGGGTTGATCAGGGGTTTGGATACCATTAAGGGCAAACGGGCTTCCTTATCATCGATTAGTTTTTCATAGCTGATATGCCCTTTTGCATCCAACTTAATGACAAATACATTTCGATTTCGGCTAAGGCCCTGCTTGAACAAAAGACGCTCGCCACTCAAAAGCTGTGGATTCTCCGAAGAGGTACTTAAGAAAAAGTAGGTGTCCCCATTGTGCACATATGAACTATAAGATGCGTAGGCGCCATCGCCTTGTGTCACCTCGGACTTGTTGATGTTTCGAGTCCAGACAACATCTCCATTGGCGTCCAACTTTGCACTTACGATATCGTTGTGATGAAAACGTTCAATTTTTACCCGGCCCCCACTTGAATTGGCCTGGACGCTGGATGTCATGAAGTATTCTTCCGCATTAAACAGTATGGAACCATCCGAGTTTATTGTAGCATTCTTAAAAACAAGGTTCTTTATTTCCTTATCGTCGTCGCGACCAAACTTGTCCATCATAAATTGTTCCGAAAAAGGATTATACTTCTTGGAAACAAGCTTTAGACTTCCTGGTACAAGCTCAAAGTATGCCAACCCGTTATAACGATTATTCTTGCGATCCGCATAAAACCCCACACATAGAATCTTGTTTCCGGAGACAAGCGGTATCAAACCTTCCGAAAACTTTCCAGGAGAATCAAAAGTCTGTGTTTTTCCTCCTTCACGGGAAACCTGAACAAGCTCATATTGAAACTTCCGTTCCAAGGCACTGAACCTTCTTTTCTTGAAGTAGGATTTTCCAATTAAAAAAGCCCTGTCCATATTCTTTGAAAACGCAACATTCTCAAAAGCATAATTTTTTTCCTCCACCTCAGCGGAAAAATCATGTTCCATCAATTTTTCCAAATTGGCATTAAAAACATGGATGAAGTGTTTGTTGTTCTTGCCTTTTTTGAAATGTGTTGTAATCGCAAAACCCGATTTAGCCTGATCAAACAGCACCGAAGTGGTAAAACCAGAAGAAAAATTTCGGTTGTAATAGTTCTTGTCCAATGGATTTCTGACCTCCTTGGAAGGGATGGAGAGCAAAGTCTCCCTGGTAAAATGATATTCGGAAATCGGACTTCGGTGTACGGTATAGTCGTATGCTTGTGTTGTGTAGTTATAGTCCAGGAATAGAAGGTATACCTGACCATTACGAACATAGCCATCTACAAAATTGGCATTTTTGAGCTTGTAATTATACTCCGAAACCAATTGGAGGTTCTCATCATAACGTTCCACAAAATATCCTTTGGGCCTAAGCACGATACCTTGATAATAGGAACGTACCAACACCGAACCTCCCTCACCGTCCTTGGCAATGGTCAAAAGGTTGGAGTATTTATACCTGTCGTTATATTTTTCGCCCAATACATGTTGAATGGGGATTTCCTGCGCTATGATGGTCAAAGCAAACAGCAGGAAAAAGCATAGGGAAAGACTTTTTCTTTTGGTCATAAGTAGGATTTAAGATATGCTATTCCCCTGGGAAATCGGCCTTGCGCTTTTCCAAAAAGGCCGAAGTTCCCTCTTCAAAATCGGCAGTTCCGAAACACGTACCAAAGGACTCAATTTCAACGGCATATCCATTAATAGTATTCTTAAAACTGGCATTTACCGCTTTTATTGCATGGGCTATGGCAACGGATGAGTTATTCGCTATTTTGTCGGCCAGTTTTATACAATGGGATAAAAGCTCTTCTTGGGAGACCACATGATTGACCAGACCAAACTCCACGGCACGTTCCACATCTATCATGCCTGCAGTCATGATCATCTCCATGGCCCGTCCCTTGCCCACCAATTGCGGGAGGCGTTGGGTACCCCCATAACCTGGAATCAGTCCTAACGAAACTTCGGGAAGGCCCATCCTGGCATTGTGACTGGCCACACGAAAATGACAGGCCAGGGCCAATTCCAGACCGCCGCCCAGGGCAAAACCATTAATGGCCGCAATAACCGGTGTAGAAAGATTCTCCACAAAATTGAACAACAGTTCCTGACCCCTCGCTGCCAGGTCATTCCCCTCCTTTACCGTAAAATTGGCAAACTCCAAAATATCCGCCCCGGCAACAAAAGCCTTTTCCCCACTTCCTGTTAGGATAATTACCTTTATTTCCTTTTTTGTATCCAGATTTTTAAAGGCGTCGTGCAGTTCCCGTATGGTTTCCTGATTTAGGGCATTCAATTTTTTAGGGCGATTGATGGTAACAATTGCGATAGGGCTTTCTTCTACAACTTTGATATTTTTATAGCTCATTTTAAATCAACTCATTAATAAAACTTACAAGCCAAAATAAAGCTATAATTATGGTTAATCCAACAAGATAATTGGCAACTACCTATTAATCTTCGAAAAGAAAACATTAGGCCTTGGGGAATTTGACCGTAAACACCGTGCCCTTGCCAGGCTGTGAGGTAAAATCGATGCTACCATCGTAAGTTTCGACTATATTTTTGACCATCCCGAGGCCAAGGCCCATACCGCTGGTCTTTGTGGTGAATTTCGGTTCAAAAATCTTCTCCCGGAAACTGTCCGATATGCCTATCCCATTGTCCGCCACAGAAATCTTGACGGAATCCCCATCAGAAGAGACGGAGACCAGGATACGTGGTGTCTTGACATCCGGGAGAGCCTGTATGGCATTTTTGATCAGATTGGTAACCACTCTGATGAGTTGAGTACGATCCAATTTGGCAATAATCTTCTCCTCGCTGGAGATAAAATGGATGTAGTCCTCATTGAAAATATCAAGCGCAAGCTTAACAATTGTGACTACATTGAGTGTTTCATTCTGCTGTGCCGGCATTTTTGCAAAATTTGAAAAAGCCGATGCAATACTGCTCATGGTATCTATTTGTTGGATCAGGGTCTTCGAAAACTCGTTGATCTTGTTTTCCATGTCCGGATCTTTGGGATCAAACTTGCGCTGAAAACTTTGTACACTTAATCGCATTGGGGTCAACGGGTTCTTAATTTCATGGGCCACCTGTTTGGCCATCTCCCGCCAAGCCTGTTCCCGCTCGCTCCGAGCCAACTTAACGGCACTGCGCTCCAATTCATCGATCATCGCATTGTACGAGGTCACCAATTTTTCGATTTCCTCACTTGGATCATCGATTAGGATTTTCTCGTTCCTTTTGTTCAGATCCGTTCTGCCCAACATATCGGAAACGGTCTCCAAGGAACGAGTGGTATACTTGGAAACGAAATAGGCAAATCCGATTGCAGTAATGAGCATAAGTAGGTATACCCCGCCCAAACGCATCAGGAACTCCTGAAGTTCGTTGTCATAAAAGGAGTTGTCCTCAAAATACGGCAAGTTCAATATGCCTATGGGTTTAAACTTGAGGTCGGTGATGTAGGTATAAGAGGATTGATAATCGTCCCCCGCGGCAGAGTTTTCCTCTATATAGCGTTTGTCCATACTTTCTATCAAATGGTCCAACACCTCAACATCCAGACACATAGCCACCGAATCTACCACAAATTTGGGCCGTGAGCTCTTGATCAATTCCCCGGACAAGTCATAAATATTGAAATTCTGGTTTTGGACATCCGCTATCTGATAAATGTCTTCCTTAAAAATCAGTCCCAAATTCTCGGTGGTGATGGGATAGGTGGTATTCTGAAGGGTGTAGTTAACGCTTTGCTTGATCTGTTCCTCTTTTCGGGCCAGTCTTTCCGTGTGATAATCTTTGCGTTGTTCCCTATATTGAAAAATGGCCACTGCGGTTATCAATCCGGAGGGAATGACTACCAGAAGAATCATGGCCACGAAAATCCTTGATCTGAGGGAGAGTTTTTTGAACACAGATACCGCGTTTAGACAAAGTTAGCAAATATCGCACCAAGGTCAATTTGAGAAAATCCAAATCACAAAATTCAAAGTTCAAATTCCAAAACTCAAATCACAAAGCTTGGCGGATTACCAAAAGGTTGTCGGAAACTTTTCGCGATTTCAGGTCTATGCATTTGGATTCTTCTCCTGTATCCTCTTGTACAGCTTTATGCCCAACATAAGAAAAATACCCAGACCCAAAATGCCGACCAGCCCAAATACCCAACTAAACGTGCTCTTCAAAATGGCCAAAAAGACCACGGCGAAAAGAATCAAGGTGGCACCTTCGTTCCAAATCCGCATAAATCTGGAGGTGTATTTTACCTCATCTCTTTGCAATTGCTTAAAAATCTGATGGCATTTAAGGTGGTAGATGAAGAGTAGAAAAACAAAGGCAAGCTTTATGTGCATCCACCCCTGTTGCAGCCATCCCGGCATTATCACCAAAAGCCAAATTGCAAACAAGGTACAGAGCAGGGCCGAGGGCCAGGTTATGATATACCATAACCTTTTGGTCATTAGTTTCAATTGATTGCCCAGAATTTCCTTTTCAGGGGATGGTTTTAGGGAGGCTTCAATGTGATAAATGAATAGGCGTGGAATATAAAATAACCCGGCAAACCAAGTGACCACGAAGATAAGGTGAAGGGCCTTGATATAGTTATAGTATTCGGACACGATAAATCATGTTTTACGGTTTCACATTCAAATTTAGGGATTTAGTCAACTCGGTTCTTGCAAGGGTAAAATAATGAGGCATAGTATTTCTATTGGATTCGCTCCATTTCTACCCAAAAAGGAAATATGCGCTTACCGTCAATGGCGTAAAACGGAATCAGATCACATTCCATATCCGGTAGGGATACGCCTGTCATTTCCAAACTATCCGTACCATCTGTATCATTTTCCATGGAATTGATCAAGGAACCGGTCTCCAGAAACATTTTGCCTCCTTTTTTAATGGGTTTTACAAACTTGAACCTGATGTTATATAAGCCCTCTGTCAATACTACTTTCCATTTCCCAAAGACTTCCTCCTGATTCCAAATGCCGCGCTCCCCACTGGCATCATTCCTGTTTAAAAAAATGGGGTTCTCATTCTGCGTTCCCACTATAATAGGTGGTGGATTCAGCAGGTTTTCCGAATTGATCAATTCATGATAGGTTTTGTCCATCTCATTTTTGAGGCGCTGTACCATAGCCGTATTTTCCATGGCCAGGTTTTTTTGCTCATAGGGGTCGTTCAAAACATGGTACATTTCAAAATCCTTGAGAGAGGCATCAAAATTCGTCTGGGCCACTAATTTATAGGGCCCTTGCTGTAGTGCCATATTTATATACCGAACGGGATATTTCCGGGTCCAGTAGAAAAAAAGTAGTCGTTCCTGCCATTCCTTTTTCCCTTGAAACAAGGGAACTAGACTTCGTCCGTCCAATTTTCTATCCCTAGGCACCTCCAAGTCGCAAATCTCTGCAAGTGTCGGGAGCACATCAATATGGGCAGCGGTGGTTTCAATGTCCCGATTTCCCTTTATTTTTTTAGGATACCTAAGGTAAAAAGGGACTCTTACCCCACCTCGGTAAACACTACCCTTTCTCCCTTTCATACCGGCAACATAGCGCACTTGCTGTGGGCCATTATCGGTCATAAAAATAACGATGGTATTCTTTTCAAGCTTTAGTTCTTTTAATTTTTGAAACAGTCTGCCCAAATTATCGTCTATATTGCTTACCATGGCATATACCTTTCGGGCATCTTCCTTGTCTTTTTCGGTCATCTCCGTAAAAGGTCGGTCATCATCCTTAAATCCCGAGGAAGGATCAATATCCTTATATCTGTCGTAATATTTCTGCGGAACCTGTAACGGAGTATGCGGGGCATTAAAGGAAAGATAGCAGAAGAAAGGGTTGGATCTGTTCTTTTCAATAAAACGAATGGCTTGATCCGCAAAAATATCGCTGCAATAGCCAATATATGCCTCCTGCTTTCCGTTGTGCCACAAAACGGGATCGAAATAACTCCGGTCACCCTTAAAATAGGTGGTAAAATCCCCGACTTGACCCATACCCCCGGCCAAATGGATAACGGATTCGTCAAAACCCTGATCCTGCGGTCTACTGGGATAATTATCCCCCAAATGCCACTTCCCAAAAATCCCGGTTCGGTAGTCGGCCTGTTTTAGCATCTCGGCAATGGTCACCTCAGTGGAGGCCATAATGGCTCCGCCGTTATAGGTGTCCCTAATCCCGGTACGCAAGGAATATCTCCCAGTCATTAAGCTGGCCCTGGTGGGAGCACATACAGGCGAAACGTAAAAATTGGTGAGACGGACACTTTCCTTGGCAAAAGCATCCAAGGTTGGCGTCTTTACATGCGGGTTGCCCGTAATTCCCAAATCGCCGTAGCCCTGGTCATCGGTAATAACTAAAATCACATTGGGTCTTTCCCCTTGCTGGGCCACGGACGGCACAGGCCGCATATAAATAATACAAAAAAGCAATAAATACGGTATTGGTCTTTTCATAATCCTTAATCTTCTACAAATAAATAATCCAATTGCAACCTATTGAATGCCGAGTTGAAAGCCTCGATTTCCTGGGCAACCAAGGTATCAAAGGCTTTAAGTTGTGCTTTGATCTTGGTCGTCAACTCGTTTTTTACAGCGATGTCCTGATCTGTAGGCGGAAAGTCGTCCAGAGTGACCAAACTGTTCAAATGTCCTAATTTGTTTGTTAATCTAATCGGGAAATTTAATGGATCCTGTGCACTACGGTTTTTGGTTTGATATAAGGCCTTTTCCACTTCCCCGAATTTCTCTTTCATCGTTTTAGCTTGCTCAACCAATTTTTTTATTTGTTCCCCATTGCTTGCGCTGAGCGGAGTCGAAGCGTATTGCTTTGAAAAGGCCTCCAACTGCCCAGTAATCTTTCGGATTTTCTTGATGGATTCATGGGCCTTGTTCACAGTGGCGTTTATGTCGCTTACAAAATCGTGTTGCTTTTGCATATCGGCAACGGATGCCTCCGATCGTGGATCAGGAAGAATCGTAAACTGCTGAGATTGTTCCGCACCGTTGACGTTCAAGGATACCTTATAGGTTCCGGGAACGGCCTTCGGCCCATCAAGATTGGCCCACCACAGGACCATCCCTTCCAGTTTCTCCGCTCCTTTGCCCTTAGTATCCCAGACATGGGTATTACCCCCTTTCATTATTTCCAGTTTTTTGTCTTTCTCCTTTGCCGAATTTTTAAATACTGCCAAGGTATCCCCGGCACTGTTCAAATAGGTTAGACGTACACTATCCTTTTCTACCCCATTTTTTAGATAAAAATAGGTGACGACCCCATTGGGGTGATTTTCACCTTCGGTCAGGGAAGGTTTCTCCGTAGTACTACCCTTAGTTCGGTAGCTGTCCTTGGGTTTGAATAGATGTGTGACCTTATTTTTAATGGCATCCTGCAATTGATGGAGAACTGTTAAGTCGTCAATAATCCATAAGCTACGACCTTGGGTAGCAACAATAAGATTGTTGTCCTTTATCGTTAAATCCGTAATAGGCACAACGGGCAAATTGAGTTGAAACGGTTGCCAATTGATTCCATCATCAAAGGAAATGTACATGCCCGTCTCCGTACCGGCATACAGTAAGCCCTTTCTTTTGGGGTCTTCCCTGAGCACACGTGTAAAATGCTCATCATTTATACCGATTGTTATTTTTTTCCAGGTTTTCCCATAATCCGTGGTCTTATAGAGATACGGTCGAAAATCGCCCAACTTATAACGCGTGCCGGCCACATAACAGGTACCTTCCTCAAAAACCGACGGTTCAATGCTATTTACCATGGTCCATTCCGGCATAATACTAGGGGTAACATTATCCCAGGTTTCTCCTCCATCCTGGGTAATATGAACCAATCCATCATCGCTTCCAACCCAAAGAAGGCCTTCCTTTATTGGGCTTTCATTCGCAGCAAACAGAGTACAATAATACTCCACCCCGGTATTGTCCTGGGTAATCGGTCCCCCGCTACTGACCAATTTTGAGGCATCGTTTCGCGTAAGGTCTTCACTCAGCAATTCCCAACTTTGACCTTCATCGGTACTTCGGTGTACATGGTTGGAAAATGTATAGAGCTTTTTGGGATCGTGCCTACTAAAAATAATGGGAAAGTTCCATTGAAATCGATATTTCATCCCCTCGGCCCCATATCCCATGGGATTATCTGGCCATACATTAATGCCCCGTGTTGTGTTCTTCTTATGGTTTACCCTTGTCAAAAAACCACCGTAGCTTCCGCCGTACACAATATCATTATTGGTCGGATCCACGGCAATATGTGCACTTTCGCCTCCGGCCGTTTCTTCCCAATCATCCTCGCCAATGGCATTTCCGTCACTTCTATGGTTGATTCGAATGGTGGAATTGTCCTGCTGGGCCACATAAATCCGATAGGGAAATGCATTATCCGTGGTTACCCGATAAAACTGCGCGGTGGGCTGGTTATAATACGTACTCCATGTCTCCCCGCCATCATAGGAAACCTGGGCACCCCCATCGTCCCCGATAATCATTCGTTTTGAGTTCTCCGGGGCTATCCAAAGGTCGTGATGATCTCCATGAGGGGCATTGAAGGTGTTAAAGGTTTTGCCTCCATCCGTAGACTTGTGATACCGAACATTCAAAACATAAACCACGTCCTCATCTTCCGTATCGGCATAGACCCGGGTATAGTACCAAGCACGTTGGCGCAGTTTGCGCTCATCGTTTACCTGTTCCCACGTTTTGCCTCCATTATCGCTTCGATATAGGCCGCCTTTTTCCTTTTGCTCCACAATCGCCCAGATTCGTTCCGAATTTTTCGGTGAAACCGTTACTCCAATTATGCCCAAAGTATCCTTGGGAAAACCGGTATTCCTTGAAATCTCGGACCAGGTTTCCCCGCTATCCGTACTTTTCCATAGAGCCGAGCCATCTCCCCCGCTACTTAAGCTATAGGGTGTTCGCTTGGCGCGCCATGTTGAAGCGTATACTATTCTCGGGTTGTTGGGGTCAAAGGTCAAGTCCACGGCCCCGGATTGGTCGTTTACAAAAAGGATATTTTTCCAAGTCTCTCCCCCATCCACACTTTTGTAGACCCCTCGATCTTGGGTAGGTTTATAAATATTGCCCAAGACTGCTGCATAAACTATATCGGGATTCTTGGGATGAATGCGTATTCGTGGTACATGTCGACTTTTTTCCAGTCCTACCGATTTCCAGGTCTTTCCGGCATCTTCGGTCTTCCAAATCCCATAACCTGAAGAAACATTGCCCCGAAGTGTCTTTTCCCCGCCCCCAACGTACATTACATTGGGGTCGCTTTGGGCTACTTCCACCGCTCCGATACTTCCTCCAAAATAACCATCCGAGATGTTTTCCCAGCTACGGCCACCATTTGTTGTTTTCCAAACACCCCCACCGGTGGCCCCAAAATAAAAGAGGTTGGGTTTGCCCGGAACTCCGGTTACCGCTGCGGATCGGCCACCACGAAAAGGACCGATTAAACGGTACGATAAACTGGAATAGAGCTCTTCGGGAAATTGAAGTATTGGTGAATTGGATTTTTTTCTTTTCTGCGCCGTAAAGGAAAAAGGCGCCAAAAAAATAACGAGCATTCCCAAGCTCATTAAAAAGCGGAAGGTCTTCATACGTTTTTAGAGTTCAAATTAGTCCCTTTAAAAGTAGAAATAAAAAAACGGTTCTTGGCAGTTGAAGATTCATCTTCTCCTAAGGTTCAAAAATCTTGTTTCGGATTGCGTAGAGTACCAGCCCGATGCGGTTTTTGATATGCAATTTTTCATGAAGCGCATCCCGATAACCCTCAATAGTTTTGGGACTTAGGTGCATGGCATCGGCGATTTCCCTATAGGTCATCTCGGAACAGGCCAAACGTAAAAACTCCAGTTCCCGTTCCTTTAGGTCTAAAATGGGTTCTTTTTTCTCCAACGTACCTACCAGAATTTGAGTTACTGTATTGGTATGGTAATAGCCTTTCTCGGCAATGTGCAAGAGGGCCTCTTCCAATATCTCACGTTTGGTATCCTTCATGAGATAACCTCGGGCACCGGCCCGTAGCATCTTTAAAATGGTTCCTTCGTCTTCCTCAATGGAGAGTGCCAATACTTTTGCCTGTGGAAAATCGGTCTTTAGAATCTGGGTGGTTTCAATACCGTTGAGTATGGGCATATTAATGTCCATCAATACGATATCCGGTATGCTCTTGGGGCTTGCAAAGCGATCCAACAGTTCCTGTCCGTTTTTGCAGTTGTACAATACCTTAAACTTGCCAAAACTGTCCACGAGCCCGGCTATGGCCTGTGAAAGCAGGGTATGGTCGTCCACAATGACTACGGAGTAGGTCATTTGATCAACTTTTTGGAAATGGGGATAGAATCGCTCCGCTCAAGGAAAAAAGACCTAAGACGTTCAAGGGGAACTTTTTTATGTCCTGGTAGACTCATTGCTGTTTGGGGTTCATTACCATACTCTCCAACCCTCCGAATTAGTCCAATTTTAAATCAAGGCATACAAAAAGGAGGACGGGCGCAACTTGCTGGGATAATTATCTTTCACAAGAACGTTCAATCTACAAAATTATACGTCATCTTTAATTGGGTGCCTTCGTTTTTTTCCGAGAAAAGCTCCAAATGGGCATTGACCAGTTTGGCCCGGTTACGCATATTTTTTAACCCGATACCGGAATACGTATCCGCTTTCTGTTCAAAACCGACACCGTTGTCCTGGGCAACAATCGCCAAGGCGCTATCCGTATAATTGAGTAAGACCTGAAGTTCCGTGGCCTTGGAATGCTTTACCGTATTCGAAAAAAACTCCTGCAAAATGCGAAACAAGATAATCTCCTCTTTGGGATCGATAGGTTTGGAAGCTCCCTCCACTTTAAGCGAAGCCTTTAGGAATTGCATACGGTTAAAGCGATCCATTTCCAGTTGTACCGCTTCGGCAAGGGAAAGGCTCTTCAAGGCTTCAGGATTAATAAGTTTGGATAGGGTACGTAGCTCCTGTATGGCCTTGCCCATGGTTTCCGAGGCTTCCTCCAATTGGGGGCTTTTGCTTTCCTCCATCTGGACCTGGATCTTCGCCAACGTCATCAATTGCCCAATATTATCGTGGAGTTCCCAACTGATATTGCGCAAGGTCTCTTCGCGGATTTCTATCTGGGTCTCGGAAAGTTCCTTCTCAAAGGCCTCCTTGTCCCTGGCCCGTTGCTTTAAAAGCCGATTCTTCCGTTTTTGGAACAGCACAAAGAGAATCACTACCGTAACCGCCAAACTTAAGGCGATGGCGGAAAAAACGATCAGGAACGATTGTACTTCGCCTTGGTCCATAAAAATCCGATACTATAACACCCGTACAGAATAAAATTTAAAGTAATAATAAGAATATAAAATTGTATTTCACTAAAGTTTAGATGACTTGAGAGCAACATAAGAGGTATCATCCCCATATTAAATAGAAGCAGTCCTGTCGATATCCAAAAACTCAGTTTGTATTTCACTTCCAAAATCTCATCGCTGTTCAACAGTTGCCAAAAGTGAAAAATCGTACACACCATAGTTAACAAAGCACCTGTTATAAAGGTATACTTATGATAAGAAGACCAACTCTGAAAGATGAAGTTCCAAAAAGCTACACAAACGAAAAGTACTGCAAAAGTCAATACCATTTTTTGGAAATCGCTCCTTTTCAAAATAGAATGGTACCAAAAAAAATAAAATGAAAAGCTTATAAGTGTATATAAATTGTATAACCAAAAATTAGGCAAAACAAAAACATCACTTAAAACCGCTCCACCAATTTCCACTAGAATTGCAAACCAAAGAAAATAAAAGAAAAACCTTTCTTTAGCTTTAGAATATTTACTGTAATGGATAGTCCCGATAATTGCTGTTGAAAGTTGTACAACAGTTGCTACATAGGGCAAATATTGAAGATCCATTAAAAGATTTACTTCACCTTTTTGGGTGGCTTGCCACCATGTGCATAGTTGTATGCTCTCATATTAGAGGTGCTTTGTAATGGTGGTGCTGGGAAAAACCCATTGCTCAATTCCAGTTTGCCATGAGTAGGTACAATAATTACCGTAGAGAGCCCTGGATCGGGCCACTTTTCCTCGCTCTTTTCTGGATAGGCGGCATAAAAAATACGTAGTCCCAAATCTTCAAGCCCTTGCTTTGCGCTCTCACTCCGTACATAGCGTATATACTGTTCCAAACTATCAAGGGAGAACCAAAAATCCCGGGTATCCTCAAACCCTAGGGTCTTGTTAACGATACCACTTCTAGTACGTACATATTCTTCTTGTAATCGCTGGGCTTGTTCTAGACTAATGGTCTGGGATGGGGGCGGTACCTCTTTTGAAGAAGGTCGATCTGTACAATTATTGATGAGTAAGGCAATAATGATCAAGATCAAAATCGCTATAAAGATTCGCGCGTTTCTGTTGGTTTCCATATTCGATGTTTTAAAGTTTAGTTGTTATTATAATTAATGGCCAATTCTAAATCCATTTCGTTAGACTTTCAAATAAAACTTTGTCTCTTAAAGATACATAGAATTCTTCTAGAGACATCCTTTCCTCCCTTCCGTTAGAGATTGGTAAAAATACTGGCACATATTAATATGATACCAATAATAGCCACCGCGATAATCAATCCATAATGGATTCTTTGTAGTAATTTCTCGTCCAATGTCGCTTCCATGATTTGTGCTTTTAAATTCAAGGCTAAGGTAGTTTAGAAAATCGCTCAAAAAACCAAAGGAAGCTCAATCGTATTATCAAACTAGTTATATTTAATTGATTATCAAATAGTTGTGTTTTTAAGACTACAGAAAAACGGGTCGGGAAACGGTAGAAAAAGGGGTAAATGCCCCTCCAAAGATCAGGTGGATTTTGAATCGGGAAAGGGTATTGTACCATGGACCTTTGGGAATTTTCCAGTATTATATGTTGACATTTTCATAATTAAAATTGAATGATTCGAAAGCTCTCTTTTCAAGGCTATCTTTCCCGAAGAATAGGTGTCAAAACTTCCTGCGGGAAAGTGTCCCTTTCTTTGGTTCGTTTCTTTGGGCAGACCAAGAAATGAACGAAAACATATCTCCCCAATAAGAACTATTAAAAGTGTTGGGTGATATATAAGAAGTGACCAATAAGCCTGCGACCTTCATTAGATAAATCGGAAAGAAAACAAATTACCCAATACAACTTTTTGTACTTTAGAGCGATTCAAAAAAATTGCCGGGATGAGAACTTCTTTACTTTGCGTTTTTACAATTTTAACCGCTTTCAACCTAAGCCATGCCCAAGACCGGGTAACCGGCCAACCCTTTGCGACCCGTTCCGAAGTATTGGCGCAAAATGGGATGGTGGCCACCAGTCATCCCTTAGCCACCCAAATTGGGCTGGACATCCTGAAAAAAGGAGGCAATGCCATTGATGCCGCCATTGCAGCCAATGCCGCCCTTGGGCTTATGGAACCAACGGGGTGTGGTATCGGGGGTGACCTGTTCGCCATCGTTTGGGACGGTAAGACCCAGAAACTCTATGGGCTCAATGCCAGTGGGCGTTCCCCTAAAGACCTCACCTTGGATTATTTTGAAAAGGAAAAAATGGAGAAAATCCCGGCCCTGGGGCCCTTGCCGGTAAGTGTGCCGGGGGCCGTGGATGGGTGGTTCGAGTTACATGGCAAATTTGGTTCCAAGCCTATGGCCGAGCTTTTGGCCCCGGCTATCGACTATGCGGAAAAGGGATTTCCGTTAACGGAACTGATCGCCTTTTATATGCAACGTTCCATCCCGTATTATGAATCGCAAGGGTTCCCCAACATCGAGGACACCTATATGGCGCAAAATGGCGGCCAACTTCCCAATGAAGGGGAAATCTATAAAAATCCTTACCTCGCCAATACCTATAAGAAAATTGCTGGAGGCGGGCGTGATGCCTTTTACAAGGGGGAAATTGCAAAAACTATCGGAAAGTTCATCAAGGAACAGGGTGGATTCCTCTCCTCCAAAGATCTTGCAGCACATCGATCCGAATGGGTGGAACCTGTTTCCATCAACTATCGTGGGTATGATGTCTGGGAGCTGCCTCCCAATGGTCAGGGTATAGCCGCCCTACAAATGTTACAAATCTTGGAAGGATACGATTTTTCAAACGTTGAATTTGGTAGCACTGAACATCTGCATTTATTTACTGAGGCCAAAAAACTGGCCTTCGAGGATCGGGCCAAGTACTATGCGGATATGGATTTCGTAAACGTCCCGGTGGCCGAATTGCTGTCCGACTCCTATGCCGAAGAGCGCAGAAAATTGATCGGCGAACGGGCCGGCATCTATAAGGCCGGGGAAATTAGTGCCGGGGAAACCATTTATATGACGGTAGCGGACAAGGAAGGAACTATGATTTCATTGATACAGAGCAATTACCGGGGCATGGGCTCCGGAATGGCCCCTCCCAAACTCGGTTTTATGCTACAGGACCGGGGGGAGCTCTTTAGCCTTACCCGTGGACAGGCCAACACCTATGAACCTGGAAAACGACCTTTCCATACTATTATTCCCGCCTTTATCACCAAGGATGGCAAGCCTTACGTAAGTTTTGGGGTGATGGGCGGTGATTTCCAACCCCAAGGCCATTCCCAAATTGTAATGAACCTTATTGATTTTGGCATGAACTTGCAGGAAGCCGGGGATGCCCCACGTTGGGACCATACCGGTGGCAACAGTCCCACGGGGGAAACGCCCGAAGGCACGGGACAGGTACGTGTGGAGTCCGGCATTCCGTACACTACCGTTCGTGGATTGATGGATAAAAGGCATCGGGTAGGATTTACCCGCGGTGCCTATGGCGGCTACCAGGCTATTCTATGGGACTCGGAGAACCAAGTCTATCACGGAGCTTCGGAAAGCCGTAAGGATGGGCAGGCAGCGGGGTATTGATACTATTGATTATCGGATTCATGGATTGTGGGACGGTGCCATCAATTCACAAACCCTTAACATAGGCTTTGCCCAGAAAGGCTTAATTTAAAGTACATCTTTCAAAAAGCGATTTGTGATGCCATATTCTAGACGGGAAATTTTAAAACGCTACGGTCTTGCCGGATTGGGTCTCGCCACTTTACCTTCCCTATTTTCATTCTCCCCAGAGGAAAGCATACGCCACAGGGTTATTCCCGGTTCCGGGGAACAATTGCCCATAGTCGGGCTGGGTACCTGGCTCACTTTTGATGTTGGCAATTCCTCGGAAGCTTTGAAGGTAAGGCAGCAGGTGCTCTTGGAAATGCACAAACTGGGTGGCAAGGTCATAGATTCTTCTCCCATGTATGGGAGTTCGGAAGCCACCGTGGGCAAGGTATCGGCGGCATTGGACAGTCAAAATTCCTTTTTCTATGCCACCAAGGTCTGGACTTCGGGCAAGCAGGCAGGTATCGATCAAATGAGCAGTTCCCTTAAAAAAATGCGGCGTTCCACTATGGATTTGATGCAGATCCATAATCTGGTGGATTGGCAGACCCATGTAAAGACTTTGCGTGCTTGGAAGGAAGCCGGAAAGATTCGGTATTGGGGGTTGACCCATTATGTGGATTCCGCCCATGGAACCCTGGAAAAGATTATCCGTCAGGAAAAACCGGATTTTGTACAGTTCAATTACTCCATCCTGTCCCGCCATGCGGAAAAGTCGCTCTTAGCTACTTGCCAAAAAAACCAAACTGCTGTCATCATCAACCAGCCCTACGATAGTGGGTCGCTTTTCCGAAAGGTCAAGGGGCAATCGTTGCCCGGGTGGAGTTCGGATTATGATATTAAAAGTTGGGGACAATACTTTTTAAAATTCATTCTTTCCCATGAAGCGGTTACCTGCGCCATTCCCGGGACTTCCAAACCCCATCATGTCATCGATAATATGATGGCGGGCTATGGAGCCCTACCCGATTCCCAAGGCCGGGAGAAAATGGTGTCTTACTTGAAGTCATTGTAATTTAGGTTTAAGACCGAACAGTAGCCGGGTCATTTTCCATCTTCGAATCAGGAACTCATAGAGTACCCAACATCCGCCAAAAGTCCCCAAGGTCATTATCGTGATTTTTGTAAACAGGGACCAGGATACGTCCATTACATAATACCCGATGATAATGGTTAGGGTCTGATGCAGTATATAAAATGGATATACAGCCTGATTGCAATAGAAAAGTAGTTCACTTTTTTTGTTAAGGTAGGTAGCCGCATATCCAAAAAGCACCAAAATCCAGGACCATAGATTAAAGACCTTTACAAAGGCTTCCGTAAAATGAACCAAGGTTGTATCTTCCAATAGCAATCGGATACACAGCCATAGCAAGAATCCAAAAATACCGCAATACAGGTAGTATCTTCGGTACCGGTTTACCGTATTCCAAAAAACCTCTTGAACGGAAATCAATACAAAACCAAAAAAGAAAAACAACAGGTAATTCACAAAGGTGAACCAATCGTCCACCAAGGCGTGGGTTACCGGAAAGAAGGGCTCCATAAAGGCTTCGACCAAATAGAGGGGCGGTAGGAACAAAAAAAGACCAAATGGTTTTTTAATCCGCTTTCGTATCCATAGGAACAAACTGTTTTGTGGGTTATTCCTCAATCTGAGAAATATCGGCAATAAAATCAGGGAGTAGACCAACAAATAGGGTAGAAACCAAAGGTGGTGCCAACTTAGGTTGCCTTCCGGATAGATCCAAGTAAAGGCATGTTTTGGCCAAAAGCTAAAAAAGCTTCCGGTAAACTGTCCGTTTACGATACGTTCCAAATACACCTGTGGAGGCACGATCAATAACATCCCAAAAGCCAAGGGGATATAAAGCCTCCGTATCCGTTCCCAAGCAAACTGTTTTCCCGAACGTTTCCCCAAGGCATAATAAGTTCCCATTCCTGAGATTACAAAAAGGATGGGCAAGCGCCATTGGTTTATAAATAGCATGGGGTAAGTTGGCCATTCATAGATTACATTATTTTTTATGTGCCAGCCCCAGGGAACAAAGAACATCCCCACATGATAAAAAATGAGGAGGGCAAATACCCCTACCCGCAACCAATCCAAGTCGTACCGTCGCATCATGATTGTTCGTTTTGGGCCAAAAGTAAGGTTTCCCAAAAGCCATAAAATCATCTTGGGACGAACGACATGTTTTTGTTACGGATAACAAAACCTCGCTAAACTTGTCGCCATTGCTGTTCAAAATTAGGGATCATGGTTCGGGAAACGGGAAGGGCGTCGGGAACCTCCCTTAGTTTCAAACGATACCCTTGGGCGTTACCGGAAACCTTGGTTATTTGATTGAGATTTACCAAATAGGAACGGTGTGTTCTGGTAATAAAAGGAAGTTGGGACAGCTGCACATCCAACTCCTTTATGGTCATCCGTTTCACCTGTTTTAGCAATTTTCCTTCTTTCTTCAAGAATATTTCCAGATAATTCTTATCCGATTGCGCAAAGATGAACTCATTTGGATTCAGCTTAAAATCATCACCCTTTACCTGTGTCTTGATAAAAATCGATGTGAAAATTTCTTTTTTATCCGCGTCGAAAACAGATTCGGGTTTCCTCTGAAATTGAGCGGCTTTTTGTTGGTTCCGCAGATACAGACGATTGAAGTTTACGGGAATCAATATCAGCATCAATATAGTGCCTACAATAAAAGTATTTCGAATTTCCTCAAAAAAATAGCCCCATGACCAGTTATTCGGATTATCATAAATAAGATCCCGAATCAAAAATTGTCCAATACCGGTGAAGAGAAAAAAGCTTAGGAGCAAAAGCGTTTCCTTGCCCACGTTCCATGAATCGATCAGCGTACTTTTAGTTGATAACCCCCCAATATGCAAGAACAAAACCAGTATGGGAATTAGGGAATGGATAACAGAAATCCAAAAATAGTGCATGATGTGCTCATCCCGACTTACATTAAAAGGCTCTACAAAAAAATTGAAGAAAACCACGAATACGAAAATTGCAAAAACCACGACTGACAAGTCCTTTCCTTGATAATAGAAAGGGTAAGGTTGTGCAAAAAAATGAGATATCGACTTCAGCGTAATTCCGGAAAACATAATCCAAATTTCATCCTTCCTTGGAAAATCCCTTAAAAGGTTTTGTCCCAAGTCCTTAAAGATAGCCGTTTCAAATCGGATGGGTAAAACCCTACTGTAGCCGTTCGACCTTTCTTCCCAATGTGATGTGCTTTATGACCTCATGACTTTACAAAAAAATCACGTAAAAGACTTGTCCAAAACAAAACCGGCTTCTATATTTGTTCCTTATTTAGAATTGATCTAATTAAAAATAATATGAAGACTGCACCAATTTTCCTCCTCTTTCTTTTTGCCCTATTCAGTAGTAAAGCCCAAACCGCTACGGTTACAGGAACCATCATGGACGACAACGACCAACCTATTGCTTTCGTAAACATTCGAATAGAAAACACCAGCTTGGGCATCGCATCGGATGCCAAGGGCCGTTATGTTTTGGACAATGTCCCTACCGGCGAACAGACCCTGATTGCCAGTAGTATCGGTTTTAGCACGGTACAAAAAACAGTAACGGTAGCTGCTGGACAAACGGTCACTTTGGACTTTATGCTTACAGAAAATGTGAACCAACTGCAATCCGTGGAAATTATCGGTAGAAAAGAGACGGGTTATAAAAATACCTCCTCTTTTATAGGAACCAAATCGGCCACCTTGTTACGGAACGTCCCTCAAGCGATCAGTTATGTGACGAAGGAATTGGCTCTAGATCAAGCCGCCTTCCGGGTAAACGATGTGGTAAAAAACATCAGTGGGGTAAACCAATTTTCGTTTTATAACGATATCACCATACGTGGGTTTCGAGTTTCCGGCCAGCGTACGTCCGGAAACTTGGTCAATGGTATGCGGGCCTTTACCAGTTTCTGGAAACAGCAGCTGATTCCGCATATAGAAAGGGTGGAAGTTATTAAAGGTCCGGCATCCGCCCTATTCGGGAATGCTTCCCCGGGAGGTACCATTAACCGCGTAACCAAAAAACCCTTGGACGAGGAACGGCAATCCATTACGGCTACCGTGGGCAGTTTCAATACCTTCCGCACCTTGGGCGATTTCACCGGCCCCATGACCGAAGACGGTAAGTTGTTATATCGCATTAATCTGGGCTATGAGAACTCGGGCAGTTTTAGGGATCTACAGTTCGACAAGAACTTGGTAGTGGCCCCTTCCTTTTCATTCCTCCCCTCGGATAAAACCCGATTGAACGTGGATATCGTTTATCAAGGTTCCGAAGGGCGTTTGGATCGGGGTCAGGCGGTTTTTGGGGATGGCGATCTCTTCTCCGTACCTATCACCAAAGCATTGAACGCGGCCAATGATTTCCTAAAGGAGGAAAGCATCAACGCTACCCTTTCCTTACGTCACGAGTTTTCGGATAGACTTAGCTTTAATAGTATCTATATGCGAAGCAGCTACCGCGAAGATCTTCAAGAACATAGGACGGCCAATACTTTTGCCAGTTTGGGAGATGGCACCAGAGATCCCCAAAAAGTGGAGATGCGGGTATTTATCCGTAATCGCAAATGGAACAATGACAACTTCAACAACTATCTCAATTACAATTTTGACATCGGCGAGGTAAGCAACCAATTGTTGGTGGGATACGACTATTTTCAGCAACTTTTGGAGCCTGGGGGCTCCCAATTACAAGCTAGGGGCTACCTTCTGGCCGATGGTTCGGGAACCGCTAATAGCTTTGATCCGGACAATGCCGATGCCTTTTTGTTGGATGGGGAGGGCAATCCCGTTCCCAACGTGCCCCATTTTGACTTGACCGATCCCACGGCCAATCAAATCCGAAATTTTGCGGACTATATCTATGCCACCAACCAATTCCCGACGAGTAGGCTGCGCTCCCATGGTATCTATGTTCAAAATCAGGCCACTTGGGGCGATTTCAGATTGTTGTTGGGCCTGCGCCAAGAGTATTATATAGACGACCTCAACTTCAAGACGGATGAGGAGGAAAAAATAGAGCAGGATGTGCTTTTACCTAGAGTGGGACTAGTCTATTCCCTAAACGATAATGTAAATCTGTATGGCACCTTTGTTCAAGGCTATCAACCCCAAACTGCCAGCGTAATCGCAGATCCCAATGCCGGGGGGCCTTTTGATGCCCTGACCAGTGAACTGATAGAGTTCGGTGCCAAAACCGATTGGTTCAACGGTCGGTTGAGTGCCTCAATGGCTCTTTTCTATTTAACCCAACAAGGTGAGCTTTACAATGCCAATGACCCTACACGACCTGATTTGTTGGTACAAATCGGTGAAGAGGAGTCCAAGGGGGTGGAATTTGACCTGGCCGGAAAAATAGCCCCCAACTGGAGTTTGGTCGCCAGTTATTCCTTTAATGAAGCAACCATAACCGAAAGTGACGACCCTAGCGAAATCGGGCGCCAAAAACCCAATGCCCCCAGACATACCGGGAACCTATGGAGCAAATACGTCATAGACCGAGGGGCTTTTAAGGGGGTCGGCTTTGGGTTGGGCGCTAATTTTGTTACCGAACGGTTCGGATCTATCGTACGTACCCCGGAACCTCCATTATTTCCGGGTTACGAATTGTTCGATGCCGCGCTGTATTACCAATTGGACAAATTCCAGATTCAATTGAACATCAATAACATCTTTGATAAAACCCATTGGGTCGGCGGTTACGACTTTATCAGGGCCTTCCCGGGAGCACCTCGAAACGTGATGACTACGGTATCCTATACATTTTAAAAAACATGACCTCGAAAAAGCCCCGTTCCGCTAAAAAAAACCTATTATGGCGCATTCATAGCTGGATGGGGCTATATGCTGGGGTGATCATTGCCTTTTTAAGCTTGACCGGGGCGGCGGCCCTCTTCCGAATGGAAATCGATGAGGCGTTGAATCCTTCGCTGTATCTTGTGGAAAAGGAATCGACCAGAATGACCCTGAACGCTATTGTCTCCGAAGTGACCGAAGCCCATCCGGATAAGGAACTTTTTGAGGTATATGTTCCAACAGAAGCCACGGGAACCTATAATCTACGGTTAATGGCCAAAAATGCGCCCCGGATATTTCCAGTATTCTGGGAAGTTTTCGTAAATCCATATACAGGGGAAATCCTCGGGGAACGCAATTATTATAAAACCTTCAACTATTACTTGCGCAACCTACATGTACGCTTTTATGAAGCCTTTTGGGGGCGACTAATCGTAGGATTGGCCGGCCTGGCGCTTTTGATCTCCACCATTACCGGTTTCCTAATTTATGGGCGCTTTATGAAAAAACAATCCTTGGGCGAAATCCGGGGCAAAAACCTAAGGATGCGTCAGGCTGACCTGCACAAGTTTATAGGTGTCCTTGCGTTGGTATTTAATCTAATGATTGCCATTACCGGAACCTGGTTGGGCCTTCAAGGTCAATTGCAAAAAGCCTTCTCCATAGAACGGCCCAATATTTATAAACGAGCGGAGAATCCATTGACGCCAAAGGAAGATTTGGCAATGACCGCCAATTTTGACCAAGCCCTGAAGAAAACATCTTCTATCTTTCCCCAATTGATACCAAAAACCGTACGCCCTTCCCGAGATGGCGCACGAACCATAGAAATTGTAGGTGATGTCCCCGGACAGGCCTATGAACGGCTAAGCAATAAATTGGTACTGGATAAAGGAAATTTAAACACTTTGTTGAAGTACGATATTAACGAGGACGACTTTGGTGGAAAACTGTTCTTTGTACAGGAGTCCTTCCATTTTGGTGATTTTGCGGGCATTTGGTTGAAAATACTCTATGCTTTTCTTGCCCTTACCTCTGGGTTTTTGGCCCTAAGCGGATTTATTATCTATTTAAAGAGAACCGAGAAAAAAAGGACGGAAAAGCCTTCGTTTGTTGAACTTAGACCTTTATTATACCGATGGGTATTTGGAATACTTGCCTTCTGTGCGATCGTTGGGATTATGAGTGTCATCTGGGGTATTGGTGTTCCTTCCTTAACGGTCATTATCCTGTTCTATGGCCTTTTAACATTTCTTCTACTGAAAGCCCTATTTCTATGGGTTCGTACCCGATTTTCCAAAAAGCCTTTGCAAGTATGAAACGGGCTTCCCTAAATCAATATGTTGCCATCCCTATACTTTTGGCCTTTGTATTGTTGAATACAGTACTTATCCTGTATTTTTACAATGAATGGTGGCTGGTTTCCCAAAATGCCACTGAAGCTTCCTTTTACAATTTTGATGTCGAGATGAAAAAGGCCTATATCGCTTCGGCGCGAAATGCTACGAGCCTGCTATTGGTCATTATGGGCTTTGAACTCGTGGCTCTTTTTTTTAGGAAAGGAATTGTAGCTATTACCTTATTGATCCTTATTAATATCTTAGGGTACTTTTTTATTTTCCCTTAAGTAAGAATCCGACCTTGTCCTAAAATGTAGCTGGTGATAGAAAATCTATAAATCCAAAAACTCCAAGCATACCGGGCTTGATAATTTGGTTTCATGGAGGTACGTCAATTCTCCCGTCTGTTTATCCCTTTGGAAAACGGTGATATTGTCGCTTTTTTGATTGGCCACCAAAAGAAATCCATCCGTGGGATCCAGTGCAAAATTACGGGGCCAATCGCCGCGGACGCTTTCCCGGCCAACCAAATTCAATTTTCCCGAACCTATATCTACCTTAAAGATGACAATGGTATTTTCCCCTCTATTTGAACCATACAGGAACTGGCCATCCTTGGACAAATGGATATCCGCACAATAGCTTTTTCCATCAAAACCTGTGGCCAATGTATTTTGGGTCTCCACTTCCTTATAATCTCCATTGGCCTTTCGCTCAAATACGGTAATCGTGGAATTCAACTCGTTAATTACGTAAAGAAACTTCTCGTCGGGACTAAACGTAAAATGCCGAGGCCCTGCCTTTTCAGGTAAATCCAGGGAAGCTTGTTCGGCCGGGGCAAACCGTTCGTTCCCTTCCACATATCTTTTTACGGCATCCAGTCCCAAATCCGCTACAAAAAGTCCGTCCGAGGTAAACTTCGCCGCATGTGCATGGGACGTTTTTGTGGTATCGATTATTTTATGGTCTATATATTGCGGGTCGGGAAGTAATTTCCCCTTATCATCGATCCGAAAAATGGAGATGCTTCCACCGGGATAGCTCGAGGCTGCCAAGGTACGCCCATTCTGCGATATCCCTACATGGCAGAATGGTGGGCCATTGGTAACTTCTGAATTGATTTCCTCCAATAGCCCGTCCTTTATGCGGTATCCCGCCATTGCACCTTTCCTATCCGGTGCGTCCTTTACGGCATACAGGTATTCTTTGTTCGGGGAAATCCTTAAAAAAGAAGGGTTGACCAAAGTGGCGGCCAATTGGGTGTCTTCCAATGTTCCCTTATCCGTATTGAAGGTATATCGATATATCCCCTCACTCTCCCCATTGGTATATGTTCCTACGAAGAGGGAATAGGTCTTGGGCGCCTCGGAGGTACAGCCTAAAAAAACAAAAACTAAGCAGCAAGCGAAAATGAAGGTCTTCTTGATCATGGAAACAATTTTAAAGGAACCTTAAAAATAGGGACTAAATATGACATGGGTCACAACTGGGAAACAAAAAGTTAAGGCTTCAACACATATATTCAAAAAATAATCGGCGGGCAGTGGCCATTTTTGTAATCAGATGCCTTTTATGTACTTCTGGCCAACAAAGTGTTCCTGACCTCTTTCCTCAAATAAAAGCCCGTAACTATGGTGGCTAATACATCCGCAATTGGAAATGAGATCCATACGCCAAGTTCACCTAAAAAATTCGGTAAGATCAAAATCAAGGGAATAAAGAAAAAGCCTTGGCGCAGGAGTGTCAACAAAAGTGCCGGCACTGCCTTCCCAATTGCCTGAAAATAGGCCGCCCCTATCAACTGCAGGGCAATAATAGGGGTTGCCGCAAAGACCCAGCGCATGGCAAAGGGCGTGTGTTCCAGAACAAAAGCATTGGCTGCCAGTTCAACCGAGGACATATCCGGTTTGTCACTCAAAAAGAGAGCGGCTATTTCCGAGGGAAAGACCATCAAAAAGATGAAGACCAAGGTGGCCATAAAAGCGGCATACTTGATGGCCGTGTTGATACTTTCCCGTACCCTTGGATATTTTTTGGCCCCATAGTTATATCCCGCTATGGGCAGAAAGCCCTGGGTTACCCCAAATACCGGGAAAAAGGCGAACATCAGCATCCGTCCGATGATGGCATAGACGGCTACCATGGCCTCCCCGCCCAAACCAAAAAGAATATTGTTCATCAGCAAATAGATGATGCTGATAGTGGCCTGACGTGACAAGGTTACAAAACCCAAAGACCCGATTTCCCGAAGTATGGATCCGTTCAACCCAAAATCGGTCATCCGCAGTTTCAACTCCGAGTTTTTGGAAAGAAAGAACCAAACAATGTAACACAGGCAGAAAAAATAGCCCAGTGTGGTGGCCCAAGCGGCCCCATACATACCCCAGTCCAACTCATAGATAAAGATATAGTCCATCAACAGGTTGCCAACGGAAGGAATAATCATGGCATTCATGGCAAACCTGGGTTTGCCCTCGGCCCGGATTACCGTATTGCCCATCATACAAAGTGCCAACATAGGAACCCCATAGACCACAATAACGTAGTAAATCTTGGCAGGTTCAAAGATGGCACCCTTGCCCCCAAACGCAGGGATAAGGTCATCTACAAAATAAAGACCCACCACCACCATGGAAATAGTGACCAACAAGGTCAAGGTTACCTGGTTCCCAAAAACCTTCAGGGCCTTTTCCTTATTCCCCGCCCCTAGGGCCCGTGAGATAATACTGGAACCCCCTATACCGATGGCCATACCCAAGGCCCCGATAAAAAATGAAACCGGAAGTACCACATTGATGGCGGCAATGGCAATGGAACCGATCCAATTTCCGACAAAAATGGAATCGACCAATATGTTGAGCGACATGACCAGGATACCTATACTGGCAGGTACCGCCTGCTTTATCAAGAGTTGACCTATAGGTTCGGTACCGAGTTGTTCCGCTGAGACTTTTGCCATTTTTTCTTTATTGCCAGCTTATCAAAAGTGGGAATGGGAAAGCAAGCAATTTCATATATTGTTATTCTTTTGCAACGGTTAGCTAAACCGCTGTGGAAACTTCATTAAACCGGCAACACATCGGAGGCCTGCCATTCATTTATCCACTTCGCCATGAGCCCGACCCATGCATCATCATCATTTAGACAAGGAATATGTTTGTAATCCGTTCCACCCGCTTCCATAAACTGTTCCTTGCCCTCCATTGCAATCTCCTCCAAGGTTTCCAGACAATCGGAAACAAAAGCCGGGGTAATTACGGCCAAGCGTTTTTTACCCTCCTTTGCCAGGCGTTCAAACTCAAAGTCGGTATAGGGCTTGAGCCAAGGATCACCGGCCAAACGCGACTGAAAGGAAGAACTTAACTTGTTTTCATCCAATTTCAGATAGGATTTGACCAACTCCGTGGTATCATAGCATTGGTGGCGGTAACAGGTATGGTGGGCCACAGAGTTAATATAGCAACAGGAACCATCAATCTTACAATGGAACTTGGTTGGATCGCTCTTTCGGATATGTCTCTCCGGAATACCGTGATAGGAAAACAAAATGTGGTCGTACTCAAAATCCTTTAGGCCCTGCGCAATGCTTTCTGAAAGTACTTTGATGTAATCAGGACTTTTATAGAATGCGGGCAAGGTCGTCAACTTCATTTCGGGAAAATGTACCTGTTGTTCCTCCATCGTCTTTACCACCACAGTCTCATAGGAGGACATGGCATAATGCGGATAAAGGGGAACCAATAACACCTCATCGACCCCTTTTCCCGATAGTTCTTCCAATGCTTTTTTAATGCTCATACTGCCATATCGCATACCTAGGGCCACTGGAATCTTCAATTGTTTTTGAACCTTATCCGCAAAACGTTCGGAGATGACGATCAAAGGTGAACCTTCCTTCCACCAAATCTTGGCATATGCGCTAGCCGACTTTTTAGGTCGGGTCTGGAGAATTATTCCACGAACCAAAAGGGTACGTAGCCATTTAGGTGCATCAATAACCCGTCCGTCCATCAAAAACTCATCCAGATATGGTTTTACATCCTTTGGGGTCGGGCTATCCGGAGAACCCAAATTGACCAATAAAACACCTTTTGCCATAGAATTTTTTTAATGCCCGTAAAAATAAGGCTTGTTACAAAAACTTCCTGTCCTTTCCGTGGATTGTTTTCTAATTTTGTTATAGAAAAAATCAATCTCCTTTTTTACGCCAAAACTGTATGCGAAACGGCGGCCCATAATCGTATTTATCATAAAAAAGAGGATTAGGGTGAAAATACCATACACCAAAATACGTTATACCCAAAGCCATCGTCCGTTTTAACGGTTTATAGGGAAAGGTCACCGAATACTCTTCCCTAATTTTGCAATGGCATCCTAACTTGCATTACGCGCAGACCTGTTATCACATAGACAAACGGCGATCCTGCAAGAAATGGGCAAAACAACAAAACAATAATGCGTTTCTTTTTCGCTTTTCTTGTAAGTATTTCTTCCTTTTCGACTTTTTCACAAGAGGAAAACAGCCTTCTTTGGGAGATATCCGGCAATGGATTGGAGCAAAGTTCCTATCTCTACGGAACCATGCATGTAAGCAAGCGTATTGCCTTCCGACTGGACGATGTTTTCTACGAGGCATTGGATAAAAGTGATATAGTGGCCTTGGAGTCCGATCCGGATACTTGGTTGGAAGTTGATGAGAATATCGGCTTTACGGCTACAGGGCAAGGCAGTAGCTTTAATCCCAAAGGTTTCTATAGATATCCCTTTACGGTCAGAAACCCGAGAAAGGAGGAGATAGCAGGTTATTTGGCCTTTGAGGATCAACGCGTCAATAATATCCTATATCGGACCAATGCGTATTCCCAGAATTTTGAGGAAGAAACTTATCTGGACATGTTCATTTACCAGGCCGGGAAAAAATTCGATAAAAAAGTCATTGCCCTGGAAGACTTGGAGGAATCCACGGCATTGGTAGGCCGTGCGAGTTTAAATGCCATGAAGCAAAAACCGGACGAGTGGCTGCAAAAAAAAATGCAACTACAGGATCCCATGACCTTATTGCAAGATGCGTACCGCAACCGGAACATCAATCTTTTGGATTCCTTGGACAAGGCCATGTATACCGACCATTACTTAAAGAACATGCTCTTTATCCGCAATCGCACTATGGCCAGGGAACTGGATTCCGTAATGCGCGGGGCAAAAGTATTCGCCGGTATCGGTGCGGCCCACTTGCCCGGAAAACAAGGGGTCATTGGTATGCTGCGGGATATGGGATACACGGTTCGTCCACTGACCTCTCGATCTACGGTTAAAGGCAAAAGACTCAAGGAAAAGTTTGAAAAGTCGATAAAGGAAAACGAATATGCCACCCAGTTCCCGGATGACAATTTCTTCAGCATGGTGCTGCCCAATAAGCTTTACCCCATAACAGGTTATGTAAATACCACCTACATCTCGCCGGATTTGGCCAATGGAAGCTATGTGATGGTAAACCGCATCCCCACTTTTTCACATTTAAAGCATGAGGTCACCTATACCCTGGAAGACCTGGACAAACTTTTGTTCGAGAATATTCCGGGTAAAATATTGGAGAAAACCCGAATCAATAGAAATGGGTTCCAAGGCCTGGATATTAAAAACCAACTGAAAAACGGGGATCATCAGCGCTATCACATCTACGTAACGCCTCTGGAAATCCTGATTTTCAAAATGGGCGGCCAGGGTGATTATGTCGTCCAATATTCGGATACCATTTTTAATAGTATCCAATTTAAAAAAGCGACTTTAAGAAATAGTATGGTGGCTTCGGGCTTTGATGATTTTCAGGTAAGGATGCCTTCCCTGTACAGTTTTCCAAATCGCTACCGAAAAGGAGATCGCTTCATCCAAGGATTTGATTCCATTACCGATTTCTATTATTTCTTGCGGAAAGCCACCTTGAATGATTTTAATTTTATTGAGGAAGATTCGTTCGAATTAAAAAAAATACAGCAACGGTTTTATAAGGAATTGAAACTGATCCCTATTTACCAGAAAATCAAAAACAACAGTTTGGTATCCCAATCGGTTTTGGACTCCGTTACCAAAAAAGAGCTCCATTTAAAGACCGTTTTTAAGCGAGGCGATTATTATTTGATGGGCTGCCTGACCAAATCCCCCGAAGAGGCCGTTACCTTTTTTGACTCCTTTGAAGTAAAGGAAATTGACGGGAACAAGCCCTTTAAAAAGGTACGGGATACCGCATTGTTCTTTACAACGGTGACGACGGTTAAACCACCAAAGTTTGTAGAAAACAGTAAAATGTACCGAAATGGGCGCTACAGGCCCAAGGCTTACGAAGCCTACACCAAGAAGACCATTTACCAAAACAAAAACAATGAGGCCGTCACCCTGGAACTGAACAAGTCCCATGATTTGATGATGTATCCCAATATCGATTCCGTATGGGCGTTCCGAAAAAAACTACAGACCAAAAACGGACTGAGCATTCTAAAAGAGAAAGATACCCTTTGGGAGGATGGACATTATGAACTGGAAATGGTATTGACGGATACGGCCAGTACACGCGGCATTCTTGTGAAAAACATAGTCAAGGGAGGTTTGTTCTATGAACTAAAGGCACAGACGGATACCCTATTGGGCCCAAGCCCTTTCGTCGCCCAATTCTTCGAACATTTTCAACCTTATGATACCCTTGTCGGAAAAGATATCCTGAAGGATAAGACATCCGTCTTTTTTGAGGCCTTACGGGCCAACGATAGCATCGTACTGGAAGGGCATAAGTTTGTGAAATTCCAAAAAAAACACATAGATTCTTTAAAGTATTATATTTCTGAGTTTACATACCCTGAGGATAAAAAATACATTCAGTCCCATTTGATACAGCAACTGGGAAAATTGGACGATCCCAAGGTGATCCCCTTCTTGACCGAATTTTATGTACGCTCTTACAACAACTCCAATGCCCAGACCAAAATCCTACAGGCCCTGACGAAAAAGGCGGATGAGGAGTCGGTAGCCGTTCTCCTGGAGCTTTTATCGAAGGATCTGCCTTTGGTCTCCAATACCTTGGAAATCCACAGAATATTCAAGCCCTACAGGGATAGCCTTCCTTTGGCCAAAAGGTTATTCCCGGAACTATTGGATTACAGTGCCATAGCCGAATATAAACCTAGTATCTTTTCCCTACTGGCCAAACTAAAGGCAAAAGGTCTTATTAAGCCCAAGAGTTACCATAAATACCGAAAACAAATCCTGAACGATGCCAAAATACAATTGAAACGACAAATAGGTCTATCCAGCATAAACATACAAAATGGGTACCACAAAAAAATCCGGGGTCATAACGGGGTATTGGAAAATTATGCCATTTTGTTATATCCCTTTATCAAGGAAAAAGAGGTAGCCCAATTTTTTGAACGTTTACAATGGATAAAAGATCGAAGAATTCGCACCACCAATGTTATGTTAATGGCCCAGGAAGAATCCCCGATTCCACAAGCGATGTTGATCGATTTGGCCAAGAATACCAATAGCCGGTTGTTACTGTTCAACAAACTCAAGGAAATCAACAAGTTGGATGTATTTCCCAAGATGTACAAAACCGAACGGTATCTGGCGGAATCCCTCCTCTTTGAACAGCGGCCCTATATCCAAAACCAGGATTCCGTTCTTTTTGTAGCAGAGCGTACCTTGCAGTTTCGCGGTGAAACCTATAATGGATATTATTTTAAGACAAGGAATAATCAGGATTACGATACCAATTTTACCGTGCGCCTGGTCGTATTTAAAAATGGGCAAGAGCTCACGGCAAAGCCATTTTATAAAAACGAAGGATTGCGTATTGAGGATACGGACACGGAAACGGATGCGATTACGTATGCCACGGAGGAGTTTTATCTAAAGGACCGAAAACGCGCCCAGGTTTACCGGCCCATAGGTTATGGGGGATATGGGTATCATGGGTATTGACCCTCTGTTTATCCTGGAAATATCCCATATCATCCAAAGAATTTAAATATTGTTTTTAATTCCTACAAAACCCATTATTTTTATATCTTAAAATCATTAAACCCCCGATGATGAGACTTTCCCGACTACTATTTATGCTGCTCCCCTTTGTGTTTGTATTCATCAATTGCTCAAAGGATGAAACCCCTACTCCCGATTCCGATTCCAAAGAGGAACCCAAACCGGAGGAGCCCAATGGACCTGAAAGCGAGGTTTACTTTACCTATAATCACAAGGACAATTCGTTTCCGGAGGATTGGATTGTTATTCATGATGCCTCAGGCAATTTATTGGATTATAGACAAATCGATGATATCCCTTCGGTTGATTTTAGTATATCTAAAAATAATGTTCCGAATAACATAGCAGTCACTTTGTTTTCTGCCAGGATTACGGAAGACGGAACAAATCCCACATATAAAATAAATACATATACAAATATAAAAACGGGAAGTATCTGGGACAAAACTGTCGATATCTATGAACATCAACCACCTATAATAGGTCATTTTAAGCTTACTGTAAACAATTTACCAGGAAATTATATAGCCGGAGCTACACGAATCAATGTGGGAACCTCTAAGGGTTTTATTTTTGAGCAACCACATTTTACCGCTCAAGGGGATGGCAAAACTTCAGTGACCCTACTGAGTGTCCCCATTCATGAAAACGAAGATTGTTTAATCAGTATTTATGACCAAGAAAACAACCATAAATATATGTTGTTGCAATCACCCTTAAACGAAGGTGACATAGTATTGGATTATGTGGATTTCGATGAATATGACAGTTATTTAAAGTTTCTATTACCAGAACACAATAACTATTTTCTCACAACAATAGCATATTCAGAAGAAAACCCAAATTATTTTTATAAAAGCAATTTTTTAAGTTGGACCATTAGACCAACTTGGGATAACAAAGCAATTGCTGGTTATATTGATAGCTATGCAAAATTTCAGACCATATTTAATATTTACTTGGATGATTATGGATATAGCTATTCAAGGTCAGGAAGTAAAGTGGAAAGTATCGACATACCTCAAAAGCCGGCTTTCAAAATAATAAAGGACCAAGTAAGCGACTTCGAATTTGAATCGGATAAATCCTATTTAAGAAAAACCGTACAGTGGCTTTATAGAACTTTCGAAACTGATTCTAGAAATACAGAATGGAATGTAAACTCCTCGGGAGGTAATACCCATGTTTTGGGTGGTCTTCCACAAGAAATTGTTGAGAAATATCCTACTCTTGGTCTGGATAAAATGGAATTAAACGAGGTAAAGCTTTATTACAATGGATATTCATACGACGAATTCATCAATATTATCCATAGCAGCTATACCGAACGTGGTGAGATGATTACGGAATATTTCAATTTTCGGGATTTCGATTAGTATTATTAAAAACAAACTCATTTTATGATAGTGGAAAAAAGATTCACTTTTATTTTTTTTCTTATTTCAGTTTTGTGCGCTATTAATTGTTCAAAGGATGAAACCTCTGATTCCGATTCCAAGGAAGAACCCAAACCGGAGGAGCCAAGACAAGAAACCGAAATTTATTTTGCTTTAAACACAGAAAGCCCTCCCAACTTGACGGAAGCTTCAGATGACTGGGTAATACTTCATGATGTAAATGGAAATCTTTTAGGTTATAGCGCTTATGAAACAGGGGACAAACTCGAATTCGACGCCCCAATTGATGTATTGACACCAACTATAGCGGTTACCTACCTTAACTATCGAACTACCAATGGTAACCAATACTTCGAGATTTCGACTACGGTTGCTGTCAATAAAGGCTCTATCGAAAATATTGGCCCCAATCCTCCTCCAGAAAATCCCGATTATACAAAAACAGGTGAGTTCAACCTCTCCATTCAGGATATCCCCGACCCCTTCAGAAATGCGTCTCCCACAAAGGTTGAGTTATCATCTGGACGAGGACGGCTAGGTTTTTCATCTGGCGGTACAGGATTGCCCAATGGTACTCTTGAGCTAAACCTTCAAATCGAATCATACCAAGGCTTCGACGACTACTTGATATCCATTTTAGACGGAAATAACCACCTAAAATATTTTTATTTGAACAACTCGGAGGTTCAAAATCTTTCTGCCAACTACATCACTGATTTTCTTGATTTTGAAAAGGAAATAGGCATTTCATTACCTCCGCACACTAGATTTAATCTAAATATTGCAGGTTTTAAGGAAGACCAAGATTTTAGCCAATATGGAGGCTATTGGTTACATGATGTCATTTCAGTTCTTAATCGGGACGTAGTTACGAACCCATTAAAAATTGGATACTTGGATATGTTCAATAAATATAGAACCCTGTTTAACATAAATATGGACGGATACGATTACGGCATATCACACTATGGGAAAGCACTGGACACTTTGGTTATTCCGGAAAAACCTGTAATGAATGTAGTGGATCGATCTTTAAACGCCTTTTCGTTCGATATTGATCTAGACTTCATCGACGCATTGCACAAATGGGATTACCAGGAGGGTTCTTCAGGGGACGGAAATTATATACAGACACGATGGTCTCTTTCGGTACCAAAGGATTTTAGCCCCTCCATTGGGGAACTTCCCGACGAGATATTAGAAAAATATCCCGATATTAACGTTGAGAGGATGGAATATCGCTCAAGTAGTTTTAACTTGCCCATGGAAAATCCCGAATTTCTATCCAATCACCAAATAACCATTTTTGAACCATAGATGTCAAAAAGATTAGTTTTTATACTACTTGTTCTTTTTAGTCGATTTATAATCGCCCAACAAATCACCTGTTCCCCTGCTGACAAACAAGCGTTTAAGGACAAGACCATAGCGATTGATGGCTTGTTGGAAAATGATTTTGGAAAGACCATGGTGGCCATAGGCAAAACCTTTATGGGTACGCCCTATGTGGCCAAGACCTTGGAAGTAGGCGATATTGAGACCTTGGTCATCAACCTTCACGGTTTGGATTGTACCACTTTTGTGGAAAACGTCTTGACCTTTGGTTTACTACTCAAAAGTGGGAAGTACGACTTTGACGATTTTACCCAAACCTTGGAAACCGTTCGGTATAAAGATGGAAGGCTGGACGGTTATGCGTCCCGTCTACACTATTTTTCGGAATGGATCGCCAATAATGAAAAAAAGGGATTGCTGAAGGATATCAGCTCAGAAATAGGGGGAATCGAAATCACCAAGGATATCAATTTCATGAGCACTCATCGGGATTTATATCCATTCCTAAAGGATGAGGGAAATTTCCGGAAAATACAAGCTTCGGAAAACTATCTGAACGACCAATCCATCTGTGTTTTGCCTCAGGATCAAATCGAAATAAAAGAGCACCTTATCCAATCCGGGGATATTATCGCATTGGCTACCTCCATCGATGGCCTGGACGTTACCCATACCGGTATCGCGACCCGCGAAAAAGATGGGAGAATCCATTTGTTGCATGCCTCTACCGGCTCCATGGAAGTGGAAGTGACCGAGCTTCCGCTATCGGAGTATTTAAAAAAAGTAAAAAAGAATACGGGTATTATGGTGGCAAGGCCAAACCCTTAGGCATTTGCCAAGGACATCACATATTTTTTCGGAGTGGTACCATATTTCTTTTTAAAGGCGGCTATAAAATGGCTGGCCGTACTATAGCCTATTTTCAATCCCACCTCATTTACATTGTTTTGCCCTGTTTCCAACAGTCGCCGTGCATGTTCCATCTTATAATCAAAAAGGAAACTATAGACCGAATCACCATAAATTTGTTTAAAACCTTCCTTTAATTTCTTTAATGGCAGTCCTATCTCCTTGGCCAAGGCCTGTAAACTTGGAGGTTCCGCCATTTGGGCAATAATAATCTCTTTGGCCTGGCGAATACGTCTAACATTATCCTCGTCCACTAAAAAAGGGCATTGCTCTACATCGGCATCCGTATTCCTATTGAAATAAAGCGAAACCAGTTCATAGACCTTGCCATGTATATACAGTTCCTTTACGGAGGGATGTAGATTGTAATTCATTATCTGGCTCAAGACTACCGCTATGGCAGGAGATACGGCTTCCTGGGAATAATACTTCTTTTCCTTATTTTCCGGACTCAGGAAGGGAATGTAATCGGCCTCCCTTGAGAAGAGCGAATGAAACTTACGTATGGTCATCACAATGGAGACCATCCATGAATTAGGATCCAACAGCACGTTCATGGGCAAATCCAATTGGGTATTGTAGAGCAAGAGGGAGTTTTCCTCCGAGACTTCCAATGCATACCTCCCCTCATTAAAAATGAACTTGGCATGTCCTTTAAGGCAAAAGTGAAATTGTATAAACGAGCTATCTATTTCACGGGTAAGTTTTTGAAAATCAGAAGTATCGTTTTGAATTTTCAAGACGTAAAATCCGTTTTCGATAAGGACTTCATCATAAGAACCTTGAACGACATTTTTCTGTTGCATATGGCAATGGTTTATATATTTTTCTATTTAGAACTGTTCTAAATAAAATAGGATAAAAGCCCTTTGTTTCCTACAAAACTAAGGGATTTGGTCGGATTAATACTGAAATTGGCCCAAAAACACTTCAAACGTTATTAAAAGAACCTATGGCGTTATTTTTATTGGGGCTATGCTTCTATTTTTGCTTTCGATTCTTGGATTTTAATGAAAGATTACCATATTTCCAGACACAATTCATTTTATACAATCGGCCTAAACTATAAAAAGGCAGATGCCGAGGTACGTGGCAAATTTAGTTTGGAAGAGACGGCCATGGACAAACTTTTGGTAGATGCCAAAGCAATGGGCATAGATGGCCTTCTGGTTACCTCTACCTGCAACCGTACTGAATTGCATGGCTTCGCACAACATCCCTTTCAGCTGATAAAATTGCTATGCGATAATACCCATGGGACTGTAGAGGAGTTTCAGGAAGTGGCCTATGTTTATAAAAACAACGATGCCATAGGACACCTGTTTCGTGTAGGCACAGGGTTAGATAGCCAAATCCTAGGGGATTTTGAAATCATCAGCCAACTTAAGCAAGCCTTTAATCGTTCCAAAAAGCACAATATCGCCAATCCGTTTATTGAACGGCTTTGCAATTCAGTTATCCAAGCCAGTAAACGTATTAAAAATGAGACAGAGCTTTCATCAGGTGCTACATCGGTGGCATTTGCTTCCGTGCATTATATTCTAAAGAACGTACCAGATATTTCAGAAAAGGATATTCTCCTTTTCGGTACCGGGAAAATTGGTCGTAACACCTGTGAAAACCTCATCAAGCACACCAAAAATCCACATATTACCTTAATAAACCGTACCAAGGACAAAGCGGAAAAAATTGCAGGCAAATTCAATTTGACCGTAAAGGATTATGGAGACCTGCAAAGTGAGATCCGAAGTGCCGATATATTTGTTGTAGCGACCGGAGCACACCATCCCACGGTTTCCAAGGAACTTATTTACACCAAAAAGCCATTATTGATATTGGATCTTTCCGTCCCCAAGAATGTGGCCGATGATGTTAGGGAACTAAACAATGTGACCCTCATCCATCTAGACCAGCTTTCTCAAATGACGGATGAGACCTTGGAACGCAGAAAGCGGTTTATTCCTCAGGCCGAGGCCATTATCGAAGAGGTTAAATGTGATTTTATCCAATGGTTAGAAACCCGTAAGTTCGCTCCGGTAATCAGTGCGCTTAAAAAGAAGTTGAAGACGATGAAGGACGAGGAATTGGATTACCAAGCCAGAAAAATGTCAGATTTTAATGAAGAGCAGGCAGATGTAATTACCAATAGAATCATCCAAAAAATAACGAAGCAATTCGCCAATCACCTCAAGGAGACCCACACCGATGCCGATGATAGTCTGGAACTCATTCAAAAAGTATTTCAACTGGAAGTGAAATCGTAATGGGCAAAACCATCCGAATTGGGACACGCGATAGTGAACTTGCACTATGGCAGGCAAATACGGTAAAGGACAAACTGGAAATTCTGGGTCACAAAACCGCGCTGGTTCCCGTTAAATCCACTGGGGATCTGGTACTGGACAAACCGCTCCACGAACTGGGGATAACAGGAATTTTTACCAAAACCTTGGATGTTGCCCTATTAAAAGGGGAAATCGATATTGCCGTACATTCCATGAAGGATGTGCCTACCCTATTGCCCAACGATATTGTACAGGCTGCAGTTTTGGAACGGGGCAATTTTCTGGATATCCTAGCCTATAAGGACAACCAGGAATTTTTAGCCCAAAAGGATGCCGTAATTGCAACCGGCAGTCTCCGAAGAAAGGCACAATGGCTCAATCGCTACCCCACCCATTCCCTTACCGATCTGCGGGGGAATGTGAATACAAGAATCGAAAAATTAAGAAATAGTGATTGGAACGGTGCCATATTTGCTGCTGCCGGCCTCGAGCGAATTGGCATTAAGCACAAAAACACTATAGGGTTGACCTGGATGTTGCCAGCACCGGCACAGGGGGCTATTATAATCGTTGCCCGAAAAGGGGACGTTGCCATATTGGACGCTTGCGCGGAACTCAATGATGAACCCACCGAAATTTGCACCACCGTTGAACGTCAATTTCTGAACAAGTTGGAAGGCGGTTGTACCGCTCCGATCGGAGCTCTGGCGAAAATAGAGGAAGACCGTGTTGTCCTACAAGGTATTCTATTGAGCATCGATGGTAGCAAAAAGTTGGAGTCAGAGCTTTCCGCAAGAGTTGGCGAGCATCACAATCTTGGTCGCGACTGCGCCAATAGTATTTTGGCCCGTGGAGGGAAACGTTTAATGTCCGAAATACAGGGAGCCGTAATCAAAAACGCTACGGTTTTCTCTACAAAAAAACTGACTTCAGATCAACTATCACTGTTTAGGGATTCCGTAACCGTAGATTCTGAGGATTTTATTCAAGTGAATCCTTCCCGGATTCCCTCGGTAGTCTTAAAATCCAAGATTCAAAATGTCATCATCACCAGTCAAAATGCCGTAGAGGCCCTTTTGACCCACAGTACGGCAGATAAGTTGCAGTTTGAAAATATTTATTGTGTGGGCCGCAAAACAAAACGCATTATTGAAAAACGGATAGGCCCCGTAAAACATCAAGAGAAAAATGCAACGAAGCTGGCCCAATATCTAGTAGAATACATGGACGGTCTGGAAGTGACCTATTTTTGTAGCGACCAAAGACTGGATGAGCTACCTGATGTTCTATCGGAAAATAATATCACTGTCAACGAAGTAGAAGCCTATAGAACCAAATATTCACCGATCGAGCTAGCTGGCGAAGTAGAAAGTATATTGTTTTTTAGCCCTTCCGGGATAGAAAGCTATTTGCTAAAGAACCCAGCCGATAAAATTGCATATTGTATTGGCGAAACTACCGCTAAGGTAGCCAGAAAGCATTTTGCCAATGTTTATGTAGCGAGAATACCTACCATTGAAAGTGTAATTGACAGGGTAAATGAGCATTATGATACAACATAAGGCTTTTGGCAGCCGTTTTAAATGTCTCCCAAAAAGTATTGGATTGGAAAAACAAACAGCAATAGCATCAATAAATCCAAATTGGAAAATAAGATTTGGTTTGAAGTCCATAAAATGATGAACGAATTGAAAATATGAGTATTGCCAACGATTTATTTCTAAAAGCCTTACGAGGTGAGACCGTAGATAGACCTCCCGTTTGGATGATGCGCCAAGCCGGCCGCTATTTACCGGAATTTATGGAGATCAGGGAAAAGTATGATTTCTTTACCCGCTGCCAAACCCCGGAATTGGCCTCTGAAATCACCGTACAACCCATCCGAAGATTTGGCATGGATGCCGCTATTCTCTTCAGTGATATTTTAGTGATTCCCCAGGCCATGAATATTGAGGTGCAGATGAAACCGAATTTCGGACCCTACCTGCCTAATCCGATCCAATCGCAAAAAGATGTGGATGACGCAATAGTTCCCGATGTAGATCAGGAATTGGACTACGTTATGCAAGCCATAGGCATGACCAAGGAAAAATTGAACAACGAAGTTCCCCTGATCGGTTTTGCGGGCTCTCCGTGGACCATACTTTGCTATTGCGTACAAGGGCAGGGTAGCAAGACCTTTGATAAGGCCAAGGCATTCTGTTTTACACAACCACAGGCCGCACATGAAATGCTACAAAAAATCACGGATACTACCATCGCCTATCTCAAGGCCAAGGTAAAGGCCGGGGTAAATGCCGTTCAAATCTTCGACTCTTGGGGCGGTATGCTTTCCCCGACCGATTATCAGGAATTTTCTTGGCAGTATATGCAACAAATCGTGGATGCCCTGAAAGATGACGCTCCGGTAATCGTTTTTGGAAAAGGGTGTTGGTTCGCCTTGGAGGAAATGGCGAAGTCCGGAGCTTCCGCATTAGGTGTGGATTGGACCTGTTCCGCCAGAAATGCAAGATACCTTTCAGGAGGGAACATTACCCTACAAGGTAATTTTGATCCCGCCCGATTGTTGTCGCCTCCATCACAAATCAAAAGTAGGGTTACCCAAATGATCAACGAGTTCGGGAAGGATAAATACATCGTAAATTTGGGACATGGAATACTCCCCAATATTCCGTTGGAAAACGCAAAGGCATTTATCGATGCCGTTAAGGAATACCCCAACCAGATATAGGGGCTTAGAATATGGCAAAAAATGGTACTGGATTTTGACCATTATTATATTGAACCTATCCAGGAAAAAGATTCTTGGAAATTGTGCGATTTTGTAGTTTCCAACGCGGAAAGGTTAAAACGGTACTTCCCAAAGACACTTGAACAAAATCTTACGCCCGACTTGTCCAGGTATTTTGTAGAAAAAAAGGTAAAGCAATTCATGGCAAAGGAAGAATTGTTGTTCAAACTAAAGCATAAAGAGCATCGGACGATTATCGGCCTGGTGTACATAAAGGAAGTGGATTACAACAAAAGGCAAGCCGAATTGGCCTATTGTATTGGTTATCAATTTGAAGGCAAAGGTTGGATGTCGCAAACCGTCGAAGCGCTATCAAACTATGCTTTTGAGGTTTTGGAATTGGAAACCCTTCAAATCATCGTCCATCGCCCCAATACGGGAAGTATTAGAGTAGCGGAAAAATGCGGCTACCAATGGCGAACCACATTAAAAAAGGAATATTCTCCTCCCAACGAGTCTGCATTGGATATGGAGTTGTATGAACTAAATCGTTAACCCAATAAATTCCCTCTGTCACTGGGCAAGGAATCGTGAGGCAGCGCTTATGAAAGATACATTTTACGCTTACATTCAAAATCTCCAAGACACCATAACTTCCGAACTTGAGAAGATAGATGGCAAATCCACCTTCAGGGAGGATCATTGGAAGCGTCCCGAAGGAGGTGGCGGTCGTTCCCGGGTTATCGAGAACGGGGCGGTTTTTGAAAAAGGAGGGGTAAATATCTCCGCGGTTCACGGGGAACTGCCTCAGAGTATGCAAAATTATTTTGGGGTTAAGGATGCTGATTTTTTTGCCTGTGGCCTCAGTTTGGTCATTCACCCAAAAAGTCCCATGATACCAACGGTGCATGCCAATTGGCGGTATTTTGAAATGTACGATAAAAAAGGGAACATCGTAGATCAATGGTTCGGAGGAGGACAAGATCTTACCCCTTATTATCTTTTCGATGAAGATGCGGTTCATTTCCATTCCATATGCAAAAAGGCTTGTGACACTCATGATCCGATGTTTTATACGACCTACAAGGAAAAGTGCGATACCTACTTTTGGAATGCACATAGGAACGAGGCACGCGGTGTGGGAGGACTCTTTTTTGACTATTGCAGGACTTCGGAAAAGATGTCCATGCAGGATTGGTATGCGTTTGTGACCGAGGTTGGCAATAGTTTTTTAGAGGCTTATATGCCAATTGTTATAAAACGCAAAAAGCTGAACTACAGCGACAAACAACGGAACTGGCAAGAAATCAGACGTGGACGCTACGTAGAATTCAATCTGGTGCATGATAAGGGCACCCTGTTCGGATTAAGGACCAATGGCCGTATTGAAAGTATTTTGATGAGCCTTCCCCCCCATGTACAATGGCAGTATGACCATCATCCCGAGGCGGGGAGTGAAGAGGAGCGTTTGGTCAAAATTCTTCAAAAACCCAAAGAATGGGTCTAAAATGGATTTTTTTCTTTTTTTTGGGACTACATCATTGGGTCACTTTATCACAAAATGACAGCTTATACATCCGTAGATTTCCGGAAAAGGTCACTTTGAGACTTGGTGTGCAAAACACCTCGAATAGCTTTGTGATAACCGATAATGAAACCGGGGAACAAACCGAGATTATTCCCAATGACAAAACCTTTCTCGGGCTTTCCGCCTTATTCCGTTCCGTAGAGGTGGATTTGGGCTATGCTCCCAATTTTTTCTCCGAAAATCGGGACAATAGCGGATCAAAACTCTTTACCCTAAATTTTAGAATGTTTTTGGGGCGTTGGATGCAAACTTTGGACTTCTATAGACAAAAAGGGTTTTTTACCCAATTTAACAATGACGTTATACCCTTTCCGGAATTAAGCACCTTAAAAATAGGCGGTACGACCAGTTTTATTTTTAACAGGAATTTTTCGTTTAGGGCCATAGGATTCCAAAATGAATGGCAGAAAAAAAGTGCGGGCAGCTTCATTCCCAGATTTACGTTTTATTATACCCGATTTAGGTTAGAAGATGCCAATATTCAACCCGGTAACGACCATTCCTTTAATCTCGCAATTGGACCAGGGTATTACTACAATTTAGTGGTAGGAAAGCACTTTTTGCTTTCTGCAGGCGCCACCATAGGATTAGGGGCTAATTTTACACGTTCCGAAGGAGAGACATTCACCTCCAGTCTGGCCCAAATAATTTTTAGAAGTGCCATGGGTTATAACTCTGAGCGGTTTTTTACCGGTATTAACTTAAACGCTCAGGTATTGGAACACGGAACCGATCAAAACACCCAATTAGATGACATTATTACTTTTGTGGAGTTGTATATTGGATACCGTCTTAACGCCCCGAAAAAATGGATACAAAAGGCGGACAAGTTTAATCGTAAATTCGGTCTGGACTAAAGCTGATCGTCCAGATTATGTCGGATATTTTCCTAAATTTATCCGTAAGGTCTTTTCAACTTTAAAAAAGCTTGGATGTTCAAAAAACCTAGATTATTTCTTGCGGGAGTTTACTTCACCTATTTTAAGAAGGTATTTAAAAATGACGGCTTAACGATTCATGTCCCCTTTCACTTAACGGATTTTAAGTTTCGGGGGCGGTTTGTCCTAGGTACCTATGAGGAGGAGGAGTCCAGATATCTAAAGAAATATCTCTCCCCAGATGCCAAAGTGTTGGAACTAGGTTCCTGCTTGGGTTACGTTTCCTGCTTGACCAATCAGTTGCTTTCCGACAATTCGGCGCATGTGGTATTGGAGGCCAATCCAAATCTAATTCCTTGGATAGAAAAGAACAAGCAAGAAAACCATTGCGGATTTGCCATTGAAAATTGTATCATTTCCAATAAGGAAATCAACGATTTTTATATCCATCACCTCATCGTTGGTGGGAGTGCCAAGCGCAAGACCCCTAACAAGATTCAAATAAAGGGAGAAACGTTTCAGGGACTGCGCAAAAAATACAGTATCGATTTCGATACCTTGATTATGGATATTGAGGGAGGCGAACTGGACCTGTTTCGAAATTATAAAGAAGGAATAGCGGAATTTGACCAAATTTTTATGGAATTACATCCCTTCGCCAATATATTGACCCAGGAAGAAGCTCAAGAATGTGAGGATATCCTAGATTCCTTAGGTTTTGATATCGTGGTAAGGGATGGAAATTTTCAAATTTGGAAGAAAAGGAAAAAATCCATTTGAATCATGAAACTCAATATATATCAAATAGACGCTTTTGCTGATCGGGTTTTTTCCGGTAATCCGGCAGCGGTCTGTGTTCTCGAAAATTGGTTGGATGACACAACCATGCAACAGATAGCGGCCGAGAATAATCTAGCGGAAACCGCATTTCTGGTAAAAAAAGAGGAGGGTTATGCCATACGATGGTTTACCCCATCCATTGAGGTTGTCTTATGCGGACACGCTACCTTGGCCTCGGCCTTTGTACTGTTTAATTACTACGGTGTCACCGCGGATAAAATTATTTTTTATTCACAAAACCGTGGAGCCCTGTCAGTCGAAAAGGGAAAGAATGGGCTTTTAACCTTGGATTTTCCGGTAGATTCCATAGTCGAAGCCCAGCCTTTGAATACATTGAATGAAGCTATAGGAAAAGCTCCTATACAGACCTTTAAGGGAAAAACGGATTATCTGTTAATTTATGAATCCCAACGGGATATAGAGAACATTAGGCCCAATTTCCACATGCTTGCCAAGGCCAATGTACGGGGTGTTATTGTTTCCGCCAAGGGAATCAAGGTAGACTTTGTTTCACGGTTTTTTGCTCCAGGTTCGGGAATCGATGAAGATCCCGTAACGGGTTCCGCTCACACCACACTTACTCCCTATTGGGCAAAACAGTTGGGCAAAACGAAATTGAGCGCCAAGCAATTATCCCAAAGAGGCGGTGACCTTTTTTGCGAAGACTTGGGGGAACGTATTAAGATATCTGGGAGGGCTGTACCCTATTTAATCGGTGAAATTGAAATTTAAAATTGTTTTATCTTGATTTAAAAAGCATACGAATGGAACCCTTCTATTTCGCGATAAAATGTATAATGAAGATAGCGCGGCTTTTTTTTCGGAGTTTTATTCGAAGTACAGGTTTAACCACTATAATACTGTCCAGTATTTTTTGGTTGTTAGGGTGCGGAGAAACCAATATATCGAGTCCCGAAGCAACTATTTCAGTATGGTATGGAACCGAACAGTATTTTGGCAATGTAGGTCATCCACAGGCCCAGATCAATATCCTGGGCAATATCCAAGCGGACAGTACCGGAATAACCGCATATTATAAGCTCAATAACTCCCAAGAAAAACATTTAGTTACCCTAGGTTCGGATCTCCACCGATTGGCTGCCCAAGGTGATTTCAATATCGAAATTTATAGGGATGTGCTGAAAGAAGGCAAAAACACAGTAGATCTCTATGTCGCAAGGGATGACGAGGTACTTACATCAAAAGAAATAAGTATTCATTACAATCCCAAAACGGAATGGCCCTTACCCTATTCCATAAACTGGAAAGAGGTTAAGGATATTCAGGATGTGATACAGGTGGTCGACGGCCATTGGAAAATAACTCCCCAAGGTATTCGCACCCAGGACGTATATTATGACAGGGTTCTGGCCATTGGTGATACTTTTTGGCGAAACTACGAAGTAACTACTACCGTAACCTTTCACGGATATACTCCACCGGAGGAAGGTCCACCTACGTACAATGTATCCCATGCGGCCTTGGCTACCTTGTGGCCTGGACATGATAGGGATAGTTTGCAGCCCAATAGGAAATGGCATCCTTTGGGTGCCACGGCCGAATTCAGGATTACCGACGGCTATAAAAACTGTAGATGGCGAATCTTTGATGGTGATAATTTTTACGAGGAGCAAAAGGAGGATCAATATCGTACCATTAGGGAGGGCGTAGTTTACGGAATGAAACATCGGGTACAAGACCTTTCCGACAATAGTGTACAATATTCCGTAAAGCTTTGGGAAGCGGATAAAGATGAGCCCAAAGAATGGGATTTCCAAGCGGTGGAGATCTCCAAAACAAAACACCTCGGTGGTTCTTGCCTTCTTATCGCCCACAATACCGATGTTACTTTTGGAAATGTTGATATAATTCCATTGAAAGAAATAGCAACCCTGGACGATTGACTATCTTTGAGAATTCCGAATTTGAAGCAAAAAACATATTATGCATCCGCTGATACGAAATAGACGACTCCGAAGCTCCGAGACCATCCGGAACCTGGTTAGGGAGACCGTACTTACACCCCATGATTTTTTGGTCCCGCTTTTTGTGGTGGAAGGTAGTGGAATAAAACAGGAGATTCCTTCCATGCCCGGGTATTACCGACTTAGTTTGGATAACCTGGAAAAAGAGGTCAAGGAACTTTGGAATATGGGCCTTTGTGCCGTATTGCTCTTTGTAAAAGTGCCGGATAATCTAAAGGACAATAAAGGTTCCGAAGCCTTGAATCCGAACGGACTTATGCAACTCGCCATACAACATGTAAAAAATGTGTGCCCGGATATGTTGGTGATGACCGATGTTGCCTTGGATCCCTATTCTTCCTATGGCCATGACGGCATTGTCGAAAACGGTCGAATCTTAAACGACGAAACTTCAGAGGTTTTAGCGGAAATGAGCATCAGTCATGCCCAGGCGGGAGCCGATTTTGTAGCCCCGAGTGATATGATGGACGGCCGCATCCTTACCATACGCGAGGCCTTGGAAGAAGAGGGATTTACCGAAACGGGTATCATGAGCTATAGTGCCAAATACGCCAGTGCCTTTTATGGGCCGTTCCGGGATGCCCTGGATTCCGCTCCAGTGGACATGAAAAATGTCCCCAAAGACAAAAAGACTTACCAAATGGATTATGCCAATCGTTTGGAAGCCTTAAAGGAGACCCAAATGGATATTGATGAAGGTGCGGATATCGTTATGGTAAAACCCGGGTTGTGTTATCTGGATATTGTTCGGGAAATACGAAATGACGTAGAGGTCCCCGTGGCGGTATATCAAGTCTCGGGAGAGTATGCCATGCTCAAGGCGGCTGCGGAAAAGGGTTGGTTGGAACACGATGCGGTACTACTGGAACAACTGACCGCCATAAAAAGGGCCGGTGCGGACATTATTGCAAGTTACTTTGCCAAGGACGCGGTACGATTAATTTCATAGTCTTCAAGCATTCACATAAACTTGACGCCAATGTTACTTAATGAAAACCCGTTTCTCTTTTTTAGAATGAATCTATGATACTCATGAAAAAGTTGCTTTTTGTTTTTTTTGGTTTACTTTTTGGAATGGCCTTGGCGCAGGAAGGGTCTGCCACAGTTTTAAACATTCCCTGGTCAGGAAAACTCACCTATGGTCTACCATCGGAGGTAGGCCTCGATTCATCATATGTACATACCAAAGTCGATTCTATTATGACGAATGGTATAAAAATGGAGGCCTTTCCTGGAGCACAGGTACTGGTCGCCAAAAATGCCCGGGTTATTTTTCATAAGGCCTATGGATTTCATACTTATGATAGCATACGGCCCGTTGCTTTGAACGATATTTACGATTTGGCATCAGTCACCAAGATAACCGGACCTTTACCTGCCCTTATGAAACTGGTGGATGAAGGGAAATTGGACTTGGACAAACCCTTTAGTACCTATTGGAAACCCTGGCAGAATATAAAGGACAAAAAAGATTTAACCTTACGTGAGATTCTGGCACATCAGGCGGGGTTGGAGCCGTATATCATTTTTCTCAACGAGGTCATCAAAAAAAATGGAAAACTTAAAGGTCGATTTGTAAAAAGAACGAAGAAAAATCGATTTCAAAACAAGGCCTACGAGGGACTTTATGTAAATAATCGATTTAATCGGAAAATGTATCGTATGATTAACCGCTCAAAGGTTTCCGATGAAAAGAAATACCGTTACTCGGGACTCACTTTTTTAATATTTCCAGAACTCATAGAACAATTGACCGGTGAATCCTATGAATATTATCTGGAAAAGAATTTTTACCTGCCGTTGGGAGCCGTTACCTTAGGGTTTAAGCCCAAAACAAAAAATTTCCCCAACGAAATTGTCCCGACGGAACAGGACACCTTGTTCCGCCATACGTTGACCCAGGGCTGGGTGCACGATGAAAATGCATCACTTTTAGGGGGCGTATCCGGCAATGCAGGCCTTTTTAGTTCTGCCATCGATTTGGCCAAGATCATGCAACTCTATCAAAACTATGGTAGTTATGATGGCAGGCAATACCTTTCCGAAGCCACGGTAAAGGAATTCATAAAAGTACAGTATCCGGATAATGAAAATCGACGTGGTCTAGGTTTCGACAAACCGCTACTGGACAATGCCGAACTGTCACTGGATGAAGCCTACCCGGCACCTGAGGCAAGCCCCGAAAGCTTCGGACATAGTGGTTTTACCGGTACTTTTGTATGGGCGGATCCAAAAAACCAATTGGTATTTATTTTTCTTTCCAATAGGGTCAACCCTACCCGGGAGAATCGTAACCTATATAGTTTAAATATTCGTTCTGCCCTACAACAGGTATTCTATCGGGCCCATTTACCTCCGGATTAAAAAAAGTTAATTCCAAGGGAAGATGTGGAAACCCCCTGATATATCATGACAATTAAACCCTTTGTTTCGCTAGTATAAGGCCTCTCCGTTAAAAATAGGTTTCACTAATATAATTGGTATCTTTGATTTGGTAAAACTGCTTCCATGGGATTATTACTCTTTTATGCCCTTGTTTCCATATTTTTTTCCTTTCTCTGCTCCATTTTGGAGGCCGTCCTTTTGAGCATTACACCAACCTTTATCAATCTCAAGAAAAAGGAGGGCAAGTCCTATTCCTTAACCCTAGAGGGATTGAAAAAGGACGTGGACAAACCATTGATTGCCATCCTCACCCTAAACACCATAGCCCATACCGTAGGTGCCATTTTGGTAGGGGTACAGGCCAAGGTGGCTTACGCCAATCTGTATGGTAGCACACAGCACAAGGTCTTTGGTATAGCATTTACAGAGGACGTCATGGTGGGCGTAGTTTCAACGGTTATGACCATTTTGATTTTAGTGGCTTCGGAGATTATTCCAAAAACCATAGGTGCAACCTATTGGCGACAATTGGCCAATTTTACGGCCAAATCCCTCAAAATAATGGTTTTGGCACTAAAATGGACAGGGCTTCTATGGTTGTTGCAACTTTTTACCAAATTGGTCGGCGGTAAGGGTCATCATGGGAGTGTATTAAGTCGGGAAGACTTCACTGCCATGGCTGACATTGCCCAAGAAGAAGGGGTTTTTGAAGAATCGGAATCTACCGTTATTAAAAACCTACTCCGTTTTGATGAGGTATTGGTCAAGGACATCATGACCCCAAGGGCAGTGGTAAAAATAGCTTCTGAGCAGAGTACGGTTCAGGAGTTTTTTAACGATAATCCCAAGCTTCGGTTTTCCCGTATCCCCGTTTACGATACCAAGGTGGATAATATTACCGGTTTTGTGCTTAAGGACAATGTATTGGAGGAAATTGTCAATGATAATGGAAATATTACCCTTTCGGAAATTCGCAGGGACTTGTTGATTACCAAAAGGGATACACCCATTCCACAGTTATTCGATACCCTGATCGCAAAACGCGAACATATTGCCCTAGTAGTGGACGAATACGGATCGGTAAGTGGTATTGTAACTATGGAGGACGTTATTGAGACCCTTCTGGGCCTCGAAATCATGGATGAAAGTGATAACATCGCCGACTTACAACTTTTGGCCCGGAAAAACTGGGAGCGTAGGGCCAAAAGAAGTGGTGTAATCGAACAACAGACCCAGCCACCTGATCCGCCACCAAGTGAATAGTTTCCTGCTGCAAAACGTTATTTAAAGGTTATGGTTGAATCTTATATCGAAACGCCTTTGGGGGTTGCCAAACTGGAAGGTGATGCCATGGGGCTCTCTAGCATAACCGTTCTGGATACGGATGAAAAAATAACGGAGGTCGTTCCGGAGGTTCTTGAGGATGCGGCATATCAACTTCAGGAATATTTTGAGGGAAAACGAAAGTCCTTTAGCCTTAACTTGAATCCACAGGGAACCGATTTTCAAAAAAAGGTTTGGTTGGCACTTCAGGAAATTCCTTATGGAAAGACCGTTTCCTATTTGGAACTTTCCAAAACCTTGGGAGACGTAAAGGCCATTCGAGCCGTCGCCGCAGCCAACGGCAAAAACCCGTTATGGATAGTTGTACCTTGTCATCGGGTAATCGGAAGTGATGGTTCCCTGGTCGGTTATGCCGGGGGGCTTCATCGGAAAAAGTGGCTCTTAAACCATGAGAATCCCGTTAAGCAACAATCGCTATTTTAATTACTTCAAACCAATTGGTCGGTCTTCCCATTACTATTCGATGTTGTTGGGCCCAGCGTGTATTTCGTCGATGAAGTAGTTATTTTAGAGGAGATTTCATATTTAACATAGTATTCTTTGAATCAAAAGACCGACCATAAAGTCGGTTTTCGGTTTTTCTCCAAGCAGCTTCCTGCCAAGTGCCTTTCGCAGGGCAAAAAGACAGCGTAGTTCTAGCCTTTGCAAATTTGTTCGTATATTGAGTTCAAGACAATTTCTTATGAAGTTCCCCTCACTCATAGATATTACCGGCAAAGCCCAGAATGCCTTTAAGCGTTTCCCAGTCACCTTGGTTTGGGCCATTCTTGGGTCGTTTTTCTTTATCTTTCTTCTCGAGGACAACTCAGGTGAACTGCTCGAAAAGTACTCCGACCTATTATTAACCCTTTCGTTAGGTGTAAGCTGGCTCATAGGAACACAGTTTTTCCTGGAACAATTGAAAAATCCTAAAAAATGGATCGGTCTAAAGTTGATCGTTTTGGTTCTGTTGTTCCTTTTTTACTGGCATTTACCAGATTTAAGTGTGTCCGATGTTGATCCGACCTATTTTGTCCGTTTTTTTCTCTACTTCATAGCCGGACATCTATTCGTGCTTTTTGCGCCCTTTGCGGTAAAGTGGAATAAAGAGGCCTACTGGAATTATCTAAAATTAGTAGGATATGCCATTATTCGTAGCGCCTTTTTTTCCGGGGTATTGTATTTAGGACTTGTATTGGCATTGTTGGCCATAGATTCGCTGTTCAATGTTGATATTAAAGGAGAACGTTACGGCCAGTTGTTCGTCTTTTGTTTGGGAATCGTGAATACGTGGATCTATCTATCGGATTTTCCAAAGGAAATACTAGGGAATAGAACAATAGCATTTAACAAGGCCTTGGAAGTATTTGTAAAATATATTTTGATTCCTTTGGTACTTCTATACATTCTGATACTATATGCATATGGTTTAAAGATTTTAATCCAATGGGAATTGCCGGAAGGTTGGGTGTCCTACCTGGTAACGGCCCTATCGTTATTGGGTTTTTTGGTACAGATTATCATCAACCCCGTACAGAATTCCATCAAATCATGGGTGATAAACCGATTTTATCCATGGTTTTATCTATTGCTGCTGCCTTTGATCCTCCTACTCTTCGTAGCGATTTTTAGGCGTATTGGGGATTATGGGTTCACGGAAAACCGCTATTTTGTTTTGGTCGGTGCTTTCTGGATTTTGGGCATGGCCATTTACCTTCTTTTTGATGCAAAGAAACGTTTAAAAGTCTTGCCTATATCACTTTTTATCTTGACGATTCTTTCTTCCTTCGGCTTTTGGGGAGCTTTCAGTATTTCAAGGAAGAGCCAAATCCGGGAGTTTCAAAAAGTGTATAAAGAAGTGGCATCCAAAGATAATAGGGCAAGCTCCAAAGAGTATGGACAACTGAAATCCATTCTTTCCTATTTGGATGATCGAAATACATTGTCACAATTGGATGTTGTCACTGGGACCGGGCTATCCCTGCAAGAAATCCTTAAGGATACCGTAGATGGAAAATTAAAAACTTACGGTTGGCTCGATACTGAAAAAGTATTGGATTCCTTGGGGGTTGTTCTGGATCCAAAAGAGCTGGAGCTGGAGAATGTCCATGGGAATTATTATAACTATTATGCCCATGGAAATACCGTTCAAAATTTTGATATCTCCGACTACTCCATTTTCACCAAATTAAGTATCGATGCGAGCACTGCCGATAGCATATCCCTAGGTTCCTGTTTTATGAAGTATCGTTCAAAATTGCCATTATTAACCCTACATGAAAAGGTCGATGGCCAGACCTTCTTGGAAATACCCCTGGAACCCAAACTCAGGGAACTTACCCAGTATGGAAGAAATCTATATTCCATTGACCCTGAAAAACTGGTTATGGAATTCAAGAATGATAGCGCTTTTGCCAAGGTTGTCTTTGCCGATTTGGGCTTTTACGTTAAAAAGGATTCCATTGCAATAAATCATGCCAACGTTTACCTTTTCCTAAAACAACCCTAAGATGTTACAGAAAATCAATTTGGAAGATATCTTGTTTTTGGATATAGAGACCGTTCCACAAAAGGCCACTTTTGAAGAATTGAGCCATACGGAGCAAGAGCTTTGGGAACAAAAAACCCAATACCAGAGAAAGGAGGAGATTACGGCAGCGGAGTTCTATGATCGCGCCGGCATCTGGTCGGAATTTGGAAGGATCATCTGTATTTCCGTAGGTTATTTTAACCTAAAAGAGGGCGTCCGGAACTTTAGGGTAACCTCTTTTCATGGGGAAGAGATAAAAATCCTAAAGGACTTTAAAAACCTTTTGGATGGTCATTTTAGTTTACCAAAACATCTGCTTTGTGGACATAATGGCAAGGAATTCGATTTCCCGTATATCGCAAGGCGCATGCTTGTACACGGCATTTCATTGCCTTACAAACTGAACCTTTTTGGAAAAAAACCATGGGAGGTACCCCATCTGGATACCATGGAACTATGGAAATTTGGGGATTACAAACACTATACCTCTTTAAAGTTATTGGCCCATGTTTTGGGCATTCCCTCACCCAAGGAAGATATTGACGGTAGTAAGGTACGTGAGGTTTACTATGAAGACAACGACTTGGATAGAATTATTTTGTATTGCGAAGGTGATGTAGTGACCACGGCACAGGTTTTTCTGCGCTTGCGAAATGAGGATTTGTTGGAAGATACCGAAATCAAAAAGGTCTAAAATCCTTATCTATTGTACTTCAATTGTATGTATACGGGAAAATGATCGCTATAACCTCCTAAATATTTACGCCCTACATAGGTTCTATAAGGGCTCCCTTTATACTTCCCTGTCCATTCGGTCAAAAAACGGTCGTCAAAGATATTGGCGTGGGCAAAGCTATGGGTCCCTTTTTCATAGTTAAAGAAATTGTGCGAGACCATAATCTGATCAAAAAGACTCCAACTGCGCTTATAATTGGCACTCCCCCTTTCCGGTGAATGTAGCTTTTCCATAGGATTGTACAAGGTGGTGGATTGCATCAAGGTCCGGATACTCTCGGAAGAAGGGTCATCATTAAAATCTCCCATAACGATGTAATTGGGGTCAGGGATTTTCATTTCCAGGGCAGTCATAAATTCCCGTATAGTCTCGGCCGCCTGTACGCGTTTATATCCGGTCTCTACCTTACCGCTCCTACGGGAAGGCCAGTGGTTTACAAAAATATGGACTTCTTCCCCGTTTAATTTTCCATGAACGTATAGAATATCCCTAGTAGTATCCCGTAACCCATCCAGTTCATAGACCAACAAGGCGATAGGTTCCGAATGGAGTACTTCAAAACTGCTTTTGTGATAAATCAATGCCGTATCGATACCACGTTCATCCGGGGAGTCATAATGTACATAACCATAATCGATACCTTGTAAAGGTTCCGATGTAATAAGGTCGTCCATAACCGTTTTGTTCTCCACTTCGGCGACCCCCACCAGGACAGGTGGGTTTTGGGCAGATTCGTTCCCGATTTCGGAAATGGTCTTGGCCAATTTGCTTACTTTCTTTTGATATCGCCTATCTGACCATTTTTTAGGTCCTTTTGGTGTAAAGTCATCGTCCAAGGTATCCGGGTCATCTACCGTATCAAATAAATTTTCTAGATTATAAAACGCTATCGTATGTAGCTGTTTGCTTTTCTTTCTCTTAAAAAATGAAAAAAGCATGCATTCTCTTTTTTGGGAAGCTCAATTTACGAAAATAGCTTGGCCCATATTGCTTAAATTTGCACTTTGCAATTTCATATGTTAGAAAAGCAGCACATAGATCATGAGCAGGCCGTTTTAATCGGCGTTATCAATAGGGGGCAAAACGAGGAAAAGGTAACCGAATACCTGGATGAACTGGAGTTTTTGACCTATACCGCCGGTGGAGAGGTAACCAAACGTTTTGTACAGCGCGTAGAAGTTCCCAATCCCAGAACCTATATTGGCAGTGGAAAGATGAAGGAGGTAGAGACCTACGTCAAAGAGCACGAAATAGGATCCGTTATTTTTGACGATGAGCTCACCCCTGCCCAGCAAAACAATATCGAAAAGCTGTTGCGCTGCAAAATCCTGGATCGTACGGGACTTATCCTGGATATTTTTGCCCAACGTGCACAGACCAGTTATGCCCGTACCCAGGTAGAGCTGGCCCAATATGAGTATCTATTGCCACGACTGACCGGCCTATGGACCCACTTGGAACGCCAACGTGGAGGTATCGGGATGCGCGGCCCGGGGGAAACGGAAATTGAAACGGACCGTCGTATCGTTCGGGACCGGATTTCCTTATTAAAAAAGAAGCTTGCCAAGATAGACAAGCAAATGGAGACCCAACGCGGTAACCGAGGTTCATTGGTGCGCGTAGCGCTCGTAGGCTATACCAATGTCGGTAAATCCACTTTAATGAACGTAATAAGTAAAAGCGATGTTTTTGCCGAGAACAAACTTTTTGCCACTTTGGACACCACAGTACGGAAAGTGGTCATTGGCAACCTTCCTTTTTTGCTGAGCGATACGGTAGGCTTCATTCGGAAACTTCCGACCCAATTGGTGGAGAGCTTTAAAAGTACCTTGGATGAGGTACGGGAAGCGGATTTATTGCTGCACGTAGTGGATATCTCCCACCCCCAATTTGAAGAGCATATAGATTCCGTAAACCAGATTTTGGATGAGATCAATAGTGCCGAAAAGCCGATGATAATGGTTTTCAATAAAATAGACCAATATTCACATGAGACCTTGGACGAAGATGATTTGGTGACCGAAAGAACTTCAAGACACTTTACCATGGAAGAGTGGAAACGGACATGGATGCAGCGTCTAGGCGATAATGTGCTTTTTATTTCCGCCCTGAACAAGGATAATTTGGATGAGTTTCGAAGCAAGGTATATCATGCTGTTAGGGAAATCCATGTAAGTAGATTCCCCTATAATAATTTCCTATATCCGGAAAATCTCGATTACGGGTAGCACGATTTTTTGCTTGAAAAGGATGCCGTTCATCGATGAAATCGGTCGGTTAATTTTTTCACCACAAATTAGGCTCGGTTCACAACAATAATTTAGAACTATCGGATATCCGTACTACATTTACAGTGTAATTAAGTGATAGTGTTGACCCCAAACCGACACCTTGAACTTAACCAAAAGAGAATGGAGGTTTCCCCAAAAACCAAAATTCAAACCTACAAGCTTAAGACCAAATTTTACATTAACCTACTTAACTAAAAAATGGCCCGTACCCCACAGTCCGGGCTTTTTTTATTTTCAAAAAATCAAAGTGCTTATCATGCATTTCATCGATGATACAACACATTTTAACGTTGTTCACAACAAATAGCATTCCTTTCACAACAAAAATTTAAGCATGGTACTCCGTAAAACTACATTAGCAATGTATTTAAAGGTTTAATCATTGTCCCAGAAGAGAACGTAACTTAACGGAAATTGATCCCAATAGCTATTGGGATGGCACCGCCTAAATCTTTACCGAATATTGAGTTCGATTTTATTTGACTGTGCAAACAAATTAAATGTATCCTACTTAACGGAAAAGGCCCGACGATTATGTCGGGCCTTTTACTTTCTAACAAGAAACCCTGTATTTTAAAAAGAATAGTTGAGTCCAAAGATCCAGTAGGTCTGCAAATCATTGTCAATGCTATCAAAGGTTGCATCAGGATCTGGGGTAGGCGCTTTGTTTATGGCATAATCCAAGGCTTCCTGTTTATTGTTCCTAAGACCGAATTCGAACCCAAGTCCTATGCCGTTCCATAAAGTATATCCAAAAGAGTTGATCCATGTCCAGTTGGAAAGATCCCCATTTTCATAGCTCTGGAAGGTAGAGAAATTGGTCTTAAAGTTAATATCCCCTATTTGTCGGGTATAATCCACCAAGATTTTGGCCCCGGACGAAGATTCATAAATGTCATCCTCACTACTGAAAACAAAATTATAGTTAAGTGGATGAATAACCACGACCATATCCGTAATGGGTGTCCAAGTGGCCCCGATTCCCAAATCCAGATAACCGGGATCGTTGAAGTTATTTATAATCGTGGTCCGGTATTCGCCCAAAGCCGAGATTGCAAATTTCTCGCTCAATTTGTACCCATAAAGGGACGTGAGGTTAAAAACATCCGTGGTACCGTTGAAGCCCTCATCGTCGGTATCACTATCCTTATCGTCCAACTTTACCCATTGCAGATTAATATTTCCCGAATTTCTCCAAAAAAACTTTTCCTGGTTCAGGTTGGCAAAGGCATTAAGGGTAGCTCCAATGTTTCCGGAAGAGTTGTTGGGCGTTCCCTGGGCATACCAATTGTTGAATCCAGAAATGTTGGCCCCTATAGTTCCAAAGGCACCCTTTTTCCAACCTGGGAAGGCATCAATTTGTCCTTGTAGGGCATCTACCCGCCCTTGAATGTCGGCAATAGAATCCTTTTTGGCCTTCTGTTCGGTCTTGAGCTCTTCAAGTGTCTGTGCCGAAACCGCGGATACCATAAGAAAAGCTGCTAGCGCAAATACTAACTTATTCATAATGTTTAGTGTTTAGTTATAGTTTATGAACTACAAATTTAAACATGTAAACAAATAATGAACAAGGTTGTCAACAATTATTTGCACTTGAAGAGCGGGACGGAAGAGCAGGCTTCACCGTACATAACGCTTTTGGCAACCGTTTGTAGTTTGGCAGTTATCCACAAATAAGCGTTTGGAGGAACGGGTTTATCGGAACATCCTTTAATGATTACCGGTTTATCCCTAAAATCATCAATATCCAAGTTTTCTATTACAGAGTGGAACAGGATGGTCTCCATATCCGTCAACGTTCCCTGGACTACTTTTTTGGCATAAGGTTGCAAACGGGTCATTACCAACATATAGGCCCATCCCGGGACTATGGCATCGGTAGAACAGGTCAGTGCAACATATGAATTCTGATACTGCTCCCAAGTATGATTCGCAACCTGGGCCCTAAATTCCTTTTCCCTAAGAATGAACCCTTCATACAACCAATCCTTGATATCCAAAAGCATCCTTTTGCCTTCCGGATAATACTCTTCCAAATTAAAAGTGACCAATTTGCTTTGAGTCACGCGGTTTACTATGGGTTCTTCTTTAAGTTTCATGTTATTATCCTCAAGTGCTTATCCAAATGATTAACCAAGAAAATTCCAAATTCCAAATTCCAAATTCCAAATTCCAAAACGGGAAATTTTGTACTTCTAAAATTGTATTTCCTATTTAAAGTAGTCCTAACTCCAACTTGGCTTCCTCGCTCATTAAATCTTGGGTCCAGGGAGGGTCAAAGGTAATCTCTACCTCAGCATCACTTACCATGTCCAGGGACTTCACTTTTTCCTCCACTTCAACCGGTAAGGTCTCCGCTACCGGGCAGTTGGGCGATGTTAAGGTCATTAAGATCTTTACCTCATTGTCCTCATTTACAAAAACATCGTATATGAGGCCCAGTTCATAAATATCAACAGGGATTTCAGGATCGTAAATGGTCTTCAGCACCTTTACGATTTTCTCCCCCAATTCCTGGGTATCAATTTTGGTTATTTCCTCACTCATTTTTCCTAGTTTAATTGTGTTTGATAGGCCACCGCATATAGTTTTAGCTGCTTGATCATGCTGACCAATCCATTGGCCCGTGTGGGCGATAAATGTTCCTTAAGACCTATTTCATCAATGAAATCGGTTTCCGCATTTATGATATCCTGAGGTTTTTGATTGCTGAACGATCGTATTAAAATAGCTATGATGCCCTTGGTGATAATGGCATCACTATCCGCGGTAAACACCAATTTGTCATCCTCCAACTCGGCATGTACCCATACCTTGCTTTGGCAGCCCTTGATAATGTTGTCGTCGGTCTTATATTTTTCCTCTATCAAAGGAAGTGACTTGCCTAGTTCTATCATGTATTCGTACCGTTGCATCCAATCATCAAATAAGGAAAACTCGTCCACAATTTCCTCCTGAATTTCTTCAATGGTCATATATTGATTTTCGGTAAAAATACAACAAGAATCGATGGTTATCAACAATTTAAGAGAATGATAACTTCGCTTGTTTAGAGCAACATGGATTTTGCCCGTCGAACACCTTCCACCAAAACATCGACTTCTTCCTTGGTATTGTAAAAGCTAAAGCTGGCGCGTACCGTTCCCGGAATCTTGTAAAAATCCATTATGGGTTGGGCGCAGTGATGCCCCGTGCGTACTGCAATGCCCAATTTATCCAAAATGGTTCCTATGTCATAGGGATGAATGCCCTCAATATTAAAGGAAATTACGGAAGTCTTATTCTTGGCGGTGCCATAAATTCTGAGGCCATCGATTTCCAATAATTTCTGGGTAGCGTAATCCAATAGTTCGTTTTCGTATTCAGCTATGGCCTCAAGTCCAATGGCATTCATGTAGTCCAAAGCTGCCCCAAAAGCAATTCCGCCACAAATGTTTGGGGTTCCTGCCTCAAATTTGTGGGGCAAATCAGCATAGGTAGTCTTTTCAAAAGTAACTTCGGCTATCATTTCCCCACCCCCTTGATACGGAGGCAGGGCATTGAGCCATTTTTCTTTTCCGTATAACATGCCCACTCCTGTAGGCCCGCACATCTTATGGGCGGAGACCGTGTAGAAATCTACGTTCAGCTCCTGAAGATTCGCCTTGATATGTGGAGCTGCCTGAGCACCATCGATCAAAACTGCGGCTCCTACTTCATGTGCCTTATCAATGATTTCCTGAATCGGGTTAATGGTTCCCAAAGCATTGGAAACATGGTTGCAAAATACGAGCTTGGTCCTGTCCGAAAGCAATTGTTCATATGCGTCCATTTCCAATTCCCCGTCCAGGCTCATAGGGATTACCCTTAGAACCGCCCCCGTTCTTTCGGCCAGCATTTGCCACGGTACAATATTGGAATGGTGTTCCATGGCCGAAACCAGTATTTCATCCCCTTGCCTTAAAAACGAGGAAAATCCGTTGGCTACTAAATTTATGGCATGGGTGGTTCCGGACGTAAAAATAATCTCATGGGCCTTGGCGATTTTAAAATGCTCCTGAATCTTTTTTCGTGCCTCTTCATACTTGTCCGTAGCTTCCTGGGACAATGCATGTACCCCTCTATGAATGTTGGCATTGTAGTTGCCATAATACGCTACAATAACATCGATTACCTGTTGGGGGGTCTGCGAAGTGGCCGCATTATCCAAATACACCAAGGGTTTGCCATTGACTTTTCGGGTGAGTATGGGGAAATCGCCTCGGATTTTTTTTACATCGAACATAGCAATTCAGTTAAACTGTAAAGATACCTACTATTTGGAAACTTATTGGCCTACTCGGGAATGGAAGAGAAAGAATTTACAGGGAACAAGATTCTTAAAAACGAAATCCAACACCTAACTTAATGATATCTACATTCTCATTTATTTCAACATCAAAAGCTTCACCTCCCTGTTCAAAGGTATCCCTAATATTTAGACGAGTAAAGTCATATTGCGCCTTTACAAAAAAGCGTTTTGTGATATCGTAGGAAATCCCAAGATTCAAATTTAAACCGCCATTTGAATCACTATTGTCGGAAATAATCTCTCCATTTTCCTCGACCTCTACACCTGAATTCCATATGGAATATCCGACACCAAGGGAAGGGCGAAATCTCATTAACTTCAGTTCCGTAAAAACCCTTGGTTGTAAATAAAATGCTTCACCAACTATTTTAATATTTGAATTCCTACCATTTACATTTCGGAAAATTCCACCATTAATCCCTACGCCAATATCAAAAACCCCTAGGCTTATAAATCTGTAATTGAGACCTAAATCCAATAATCCATTATAATCCTGGAGATAATCGTCCCCAAGCAATATTGGATAATTTGCTTCCACACCCCAATTTTTATCTTGGGAAATTGCTTGTAGGGATAAAAGTAATAAAAGACCTAAGAGTAATTTTTTTGTCATTTTGCTTGTTTTTTGATTAGAAAATTTTCTATGTCGCTAAACTAGCAGAAATGACATGTCCGAAAATATAAGGTCCTGTTAATTCAATACGAACATCCGTTAAACCTAACTTAATAAATCCTTAAAATCGATAATCTAAAGATCAAATCCCAAATTAACCCCTAATTTATTGGCAATAAGTTTGTTGATCCTGGTCTTCAGCTCAGGAATCCGTACGCTTTCCAGAACATTATTGGCAAAGGCATACATCAATAAGGCCCTGGCTTCCTTTTTGGGAATACCCCGGGATTGTAGATAAAAAAGTGCCTCCTCGTCCAACTGGCCAATAGTACAACCATGCGAACATTTTACGTCGTCCGCGAAAATCTCTAACTGGGGTTTTGTGTTGATAGTGGCCCTGTCACTGATCAGGATATTATTATTTTGCTGAAAGGCATTTGTCTTTTGGGCTATCTTATCCACAATAATCTTTCCGTTAAACACGCCGGTAGAACTCTCCCCGTAAATGCCTTTGTAATCTTGATGACTTTCGCAATTCGGTTCTATATGATGTACCAAGGTATGATGGTCCACATGCTGCTTTTCTCCCAATATGGTGACCCCCTTCATGGTAGAGTCTATATATTCTCCGTTCTGATAGAAGTTAAGGTTATTCCTTGTCAACTTCCCCCCAAAGGAAAAGGTATGTACCTTAACCACGCTCTTATCCTTTTGATCGATATAGGTATTATCTATCAACGAAGAAGAAGCCGTATCGTTCTGTACCTTGTAATAATCAACAATAGCATTTTCCGCGGCAAAAATCTCCGTAACACAATTGGTCAACACTTCATTACTGGTTAAGCTCTGATGCCGTTCTATAACCTGCAATTCGGCGTTCTCCTCCACCACGATCAAATTCCGTGGTTGCAACATCAATGAAGCTTCGTTCCCGGTGGCAAAATGCACGATCTCTACCGGTTTTTTGGGCATTTTGTTCTTTGGAATATAAATATAAGCCCCCTCCCTGCTGAACGCCGTATTCAAGGTAGTCAGGGATTCGTCGTTGGACGCCACTTTGTTGAAGTAAACATCGATTACCGGCTTGTACATAGGCTTGGTAAGGGCAGAACTCATTAAACAAATATCCACGCCATCATGTGTGGTCTCGGATAAAAAGGAGCTATAAATACCATCTACAAATACTATTTTGTAGGTATCCATTTCGTGTAGGAAATACTTTTTAACATCCTTATATTCCAAGGCACTGACTTCCTTGGGAAAAATGCTGAAGTTCACCTTTTGAAGGCTATTCAACGAGGTATATTTCCAAGCTTCCAGCTTCTTGTTCGGGAATCCCTTCGTCTCAAAATTCTTCATTGCCTCAACACGAACATCATGAACAGGATGATCAATATCCACATTGCTTTCGAAAGCCATGAAGGATGATATGAGTTTATCTTTTAAATCCATTTTTTAGTATTCAGTAAATAGTATTCGGTATTTGGTAAGCTATGTATCTAACTTCCGGCCAACTTCTTACAGATTACAATTAAACCACAGCTTCGTTTTTGATCCAATCGTATCCTTTTTCTTCCAACTCCAAGGCCAGTTCCTTGGGACCGGACTTTACAATCTTTCCTTCATGGAGTACATGTACAAAATCCGGTACAATGTATTCCAATAGACGCTGGTAGTGGGTAATGACGATAACCGCATTTTCCTTACTTCTCAACTTATTTACACCATTCGCCACGATACGAAGTGCATCGATGTCCAAACCGGAATCCGTTTCGTCCAGAATGGCCAGTTTGGGCTCCAACATCGCCATTTGGAAGATTTCATTCCTTTTCTTTTCACCTCCCGAGAAACCTTCGTTCAAGGATCTGGACAAGAACTTTCGATCTATATCCAGAAGTTCCGACTTCTCACGGATCAGTTTCAACATTTGATTGGCGGGCATCTCCTCCAAGCCCTTTGCTTTTCTGGATTCGTTAATCGCCGTTTTCATGAAGTTAGTAACGGTTACCCCTGGAATTTCAACAGGATATTGAAAAGACATAAAAATTCCTTTGTGGGCACGTTCTTCAGGAGCATAGTCCTCCAAATCCTCCCCATCCAAAGCTACGGTGCCTTCGGTAACCTCAAATTCCTCCTTGCCTGCAATCACTGCTGCCAAGGTACTTTTACCGGAACCGTTGGGGCCCATTATGGCATGTACTTCCCCCGCATTTACCTCGAGGTTGATGCCATTCAATATTTCATTTCCTTCTACACCTGCATGCAGGTTACTTATCTTTAGCATAGTTATTTCAATTTATTTCAAATATTCTGGTGCCTTAGGCATCTCATTAAAGTCTTTTTTGGAATGTTGTAAATATACCTTGGCCTTTTTCTCCTCGGCAAACGCCTCAAAGGCATCCATACTGGCCCTGGTCTTGGATATATCATGATTGAAAATAGGGACTCTTTTAAACTTTCTATTATCGGAAAAATGATAGAGATCTCCTGTTAAGAGCAAGGGGCCGTGGTCTGCTAAGTCTACGTACAATACCTGATGGCCCGGGGTATGGCCCGGCATAAACTTTATAATTACACTACCGTCCCCAAACACATCAAAATCACCCTTTAGCTTCTTAATACGGGTCAATCCTTTGATAGCATTGTAGCTATCCGCATTGTTTTTCCGGGTTTCCTTACTGGTTATAAAATCATATTCCGCTTCTTGAACCAACCAGGTCGACTCCTTAAAAACATTGGCATGACCACTATGGTCAAAATGGGTGTGGGACAATGCTATATATTTAAAATCTTCCGGAGTTAACCCGATACTTTTCAGTTGATTGATTACGGAATCCTTTCTGGAAACCGTAAATGCCCCGTCGGGAGAGGTATAGGGTTCCTTAAGCCCGACCAGATTCTCAGGAAGGCCTGCATCCCACATTAAATTCCCATCCGGATGGCTGATAACATAAAACGCATCCGCGAATTCCGTACTTTGTCCTTCATAGGTGCCATCCTGCGAAAAAAGTCCCAGCTTATTTACCTGTACGGTACCCCCGTCAAAAACATAAAGCTTTATTTCCGGTATTGATGTCTCAAAGTCGGATGAATCGGTATGGGCCATTTCCTTTTTTTGCTCCTTACAGGCAATCAAGGCTAACCCCAATACAATTATTAAAAGCTTTTTCATTTTTATACTGTCCTTAGGGGAAGTCAAAACCCCAAAACCCCCATCAAAAAAGGGAGATAATCAAAATATCCTATCCTACGGACCCTTCTAAACTTATTTCCAGCAATTTTTGGGCCTCTACGGCGAATTCCATCGGTAATTTGTTCAATACCTCCTTACTGAAACCATTTACGATTAGGGCGATGGCCTTTTCCGTGTCAATGCCCCTTTGGTTACAGTAAAAGATTTGATCCTCTCCGATTTTACTTGTAGTGGCCTCGTGCTCTATCTGGGCCGATTTATTCTTGGCCTCGATGTAGGGAAAGGTATGGGCACCACACTCATTGCCCATCAAAAGGGAATCGCACTGCGAAAAATTCCGTGCATTTTCCGCCCTACTATTTACCTGTACCAAACCTCTATAACTGTTCTGCGATTGCCCTGCTGAGATACCCTTGGATATAATAGTACTTCGGGTATTCTTGCCCAAATGTACCATTTTTGTTCCGGTATCCGCCTGTTGAAAATTATTGGTCACGGCAATGGAATAAAACTCTCCAATGGAATTATTCCCTTTCAGAACACAGGAAGGATATTTCCAGGTTATGGCGGAACCTGTCTCTACTTGGGTCCAGGAAATCTTAGCGTTATTTTCACATAATCCTCTTTTGGTCACAAAATTGTAGACGCCTCCTTTACCCTCCTTATCCCCGGGAAACCAATTTTGTACCGTTGAGTATTTTATTTCGGCATTGTCCAATGCGATAAGCTCAACAACGGCTGCATGCAATTGGTTTTCATCACGGGACGGAGCGGTACAACCTTCCAGATAACTAACATAACTACCCTCGTCCGCTATGACCAAAGTCCGTTCGAACTGGCCTGTGCCCGCCTGATTTATCCGAAAATATGTAGAGAGTTCCATGGGGCATTTTACCCCTTTGGGGATGTAGCAGAAACTCCCGTCCGAAAATACCGCCGAGTTTAGGGCCGCATAAAAGTTATCTTTTTGGGGAACGACCGTGCCTATGTATTTCTTGACGAGTTCCGGATGTTCCTGTATGGCCTCCGAAATGGAACAAAAAATAATGCCCTTTTCTGCTAGGGTCTTTTTAAAGGTAGTGGCCACGGAAACGGAGTCCATAACGATATCTACCGCAACACCCGCCAACTTTTTCTGTTCGTCAAGGGAAATCCCCAATTTTTTAAAAGTCTCCAATAATTCGGGATCTACCTCGTCCAAACTGTTGTATTTGGGTTTTTTATTCGGTGCCGAATAATAGGATATGTCCTGAAACTCAGGTTTTTTGTAGTGAATGTTGGCCCATTCAGGTTCAACCATTTCCTTCCAGTACCGATAAGATTCCAAACGCCATTCCGTCATCCAGTCGGGTTCTTCCTTTTTCTTGGAAATAGCTATTACGATTTCCTCGCTAAGACCCTTGGGAAGGGTATCCGATTCAATATCCGTATAGAAACCATACTCGTATTCCTTGGTTTCCAGTTCTTTTTTTAATTCCTCTTCAGTATATGCCATTTTTTTCGATTAGTTAGTTTGGAAATGCTTCGATTTGAAGATTATCCCATCTTCAAATTAGAGTGAAAAACTCTCACCACATCCACAGGTTCTTTGGGCGTTGGGATTGTTGAATACAAAGCCCTTGCCGTTTAATCCTCCTGAATATTCCAAGGTAGTACCCACGAGATACAGAAAACTCTTTTTATCCACAATGATGCGAACATCGTTATCCTCAAAAACCTTATCGGCTTCATCTACCTTATTATCAAAATTCAATTCATAGGACAAACCGCTACAACCTCCGCTTTTTACGCCCACGCGAACATAGTCCTTGGAAGCATCAAAACCTTCCTCTGTCATTAAAGTGACAACTTTTTGCTTGGCCGTTTCCGATACTTGAATCATATCTTAATTGGATTTATTCTAAATAGTTAAACAAATATAAGTTATCGTGGGGTTTTTACCACATTTCCTAACATTATTATAACGTATAAAAGTATAAGATTAACTTATGGGATAAACCTACTTGGAAAAGAAAATTACTTGATTTTAATTAAGACCAAGTCTGTCTTTCCCTTACCTTGAAGTTCTAGGAAGCCAGGGTCGTCCATCTCTCCGACCAGGAGAATCCCTCCATCCTGACTTTGAAGGGCATCAAATCCAAAGTCCAATCCGGCCCCTCCATAACTATCTTGCCAAATCAGAGTACCATCGGCATCGGTCTTAATGACCCAAATATCATTTTCTCCATTATTCCCAGTGAGGTCGGTATCCGAGCTTTTGGAGTTTCCGGAGATTATAAATCCCCCGTCCCTCGCCAAACTTATATTTTCGGCGGCATCGAATTGGGAACCTCCAAAAGTTTTTTCCCACAACAAATTTCCGGAATCATCAATTTTTATCATCCAAACATCGGATTCCCCGTTATTTTGGGAAACATCGGTATCGGTACTAAAGGTATGTCCCGTAATTATGTAATCCCCGTCTTCGGTTTTTACAATGTCCCGTGAAACTTCAATTCCAGTACCCCCAAATGAACGTTCCCAAGCCAAATTGCCCTGGGCGTTGATTTTTAGCACCCAGAAATCATAGCTGCCCTTAGTATTGGAGATATCAAAATCATCACTTTCCGAAAACCCGGCCATAACAAAGCCGCCATCATCCGCCTGCACCACTGCGTGGGCCCTATCATTATTGGTTCCCCCAAAATATCTTCGCCACTCTATGTTGCCTTGTGCATCGATCTTGGTTCCCCAAAACTCTCCTACACCATGCCGTGTAAGGGAATAGCCCTTTTCCTCATATCCATCCGCCCTTGCCGCCGTAATGTCCAAAAAACCAATAAAAAAATACCCTCCATCACTGGTCTGCAATACGTCATAGGAATGATCATGCCCGGAAAATCCATAACTCTGTTCCCACTCAATATTTCCCGTAGCATCCAACTTAACGATCCAATTGTCATGAAAACCTTCATTGTTACTTCCATCCCCATCGCTGCTCATGGCGTAGCCGGTGATGACATAACCGCCGTCCATGGTCTGCACCACGCATTGCCCTCTATCATCCATACTGCCTCCATAGGTTTTGCTCCATTGCAAATTGCCGTCGACATCCAATTTCAACAACCAATAATCGTTTACCTCCAAAGTTTTGTCCGCAAGATCCCCATCGATACTATTGGTGTATCCCAATATGGCATAGCCTCCATCCGATGTGGTAATCAGGGTTCTCGGGGTGTCCTCTCCCGATCCGCCAAAACTCCTTACCCAATCAATTTTGCCCTCAAAACTATCTTCTTCCTCTGTTTCCGTGGGTCGATTTTCCCCAAACTCATTTTCGGAGTCCGTGGAGCAGCTTATTGAGCCTATCAAAAAAAATAAAACGATTACCTTCTTCATTACTATCTGTTTTCAAGACTTGGGGTAACTATTTCAATCCGATTTCCGGATTACGAAAAGTCCTGAATTCGTATCACTAACAATGATTTTTCCACTTTCAAAATACGGGTAAACGCTCCATACTCCCTCAAACCCTGGAGTGTCATTTTGGGGATAGGTATCAAAAAAGCCCTCCTCAACTACATTGCTATTTGCTATGTCCGAAATATCAAGGACACGGATTCCGGCCGTGTAATTGGCCAGGAAGAATTGATTTCCCTTTACATATCCATTGTGGTCTGTAGCACTGGTCGGTCCCAAATACGTATGATGCAATACGGGTTGATCCAAATCCGTGAAATCAAAAATTAGTGTTCGGGACTGGAAACCAAAACTTATTTCGTCCGTTTCGTCTCCAAGTATAAAGTAGCTCTGGTTCTCAGTGAACCATCCTTGATGGGTATAACCGATATTACTGTACTGTATGGTTGCTATTTCCGAAGGATTTGCCTTATCAGTAACATCGGCAATCACTATTCTGTTTTCATTGGAACCAACGTAGATTTCCCTACCCCTATAATCCACGTCCGGTCCGTTATAGGTGACCACCTGCGCATCATGTGAATATCCATTGGCACCATAACCGCCAGCCGAAACCGGACTTTTAGGGTCTTGGACATCCACAAAGTGGGCCCCGCCGTTAAAAGCATCGTCCCGAGCCGTACCCACGGGATAGGCAAATCCGGTATCCTCATTAATCACTACATTATGTGCATTGCCGAACCCAGTGTATATCGCATCCTCATCGAAGGTCTGCGGTGGATCGGCTACGTTTCGCAATCTGGTAAGATCAAAGACCTGCATACCATGGCCATTGGCTTCGGAAACAATAAATGCATGGTCATTAAAAACCTTTACATCACGCCAAATACTGGCTACCGTTGCAGTTGGCAATTTTCCCAAATACACTAAATTCTCGGTATCGGAAATATCTACAAAGGCCGTTCCGTTATCCAACCCCATTAAGGCATACTCCTTGCCGGTGGAACCGTCCGTCCATCCCCAAATATCATTTCCAGAACTTGCTCCAAAATCCGACAACGAAATTCGCCCCAATAAATCATACCCATCACACGCAAAAGATCCAGCGGTACCATTCTCACAAGGGGTAAAACCAACCGCATCATCCATATTGTCCTGCGGTGCTTGATTATCCGAATTGTTATTGTCATCGCCGTTGGAACAAGCGGAAAAAAAGAGAACACAAAATAAAAGTGTGAAGAACCGATTCATAGCCTAATTCAAGTTCTTTTCCAATAAAGATACTATTTATATTATATCCTCCTTATTTTTGCGGAATGCTGGAAAACAAGAATCAGGAACGCACCTCCTTGGAGCAATTGGGAGAATTTGGATTAATAGATCATTTGACAAAGGACTTCCCCATTAATCTAAAATCGACCATAAAAGGTATTGGCGATGATGCCGCCGTGCTCAATTTTGAGGATACAAGAACAGTAGTCACCAATGATTTGTTGATCGAAGGGGTTCATTTTGACCTCAGCTATATGCCCTTAAAACATCTGGGATACAAATCAGTAGTAGTAAACCTGTCCGATGTCTATGCCATGAATGCCAAGGCCTCTCAAATTTTGGTATCCATTGCGGTCTCTAACAGATTTCCCTTGGAAGCGCTCGAAGAATTTTACGAAGGCATTGCCCTGGCCTGTAACTTTTATAATGTGGATTTGGCTGGTGGGGATACCACTTCCTCCACAAAGGGCATGCTTATTAGTGTAACCGCAATCGGAGAGGCAAAGGAAGGGAACATTGTATACCGCAACGGGGCGAAACCGAACGACTTACTTGTCGTTACCGGAGATTTGGGCGGAGCATATATGGGCCTACAAGTACTTGAGCGGGAAAAGGAAGTCTTTAAGGTAAACCCCAATAGCCAACCCGATCTGGAACCTTATTCCTATATCGTGGAACGTCAACTGAAACCCGAGGCTCGAAAGGATATGATCGAGCTTTTGGAGAACCTGCAGGTTATGCCAACGGCAATGATAGACATTAGTGATGGCCTATCCTCGGAAATACTACATCTCTGTAAACAGAGCCAAGTGGGGTGTAAGCTGTTCGAGAATAAGATTCCTTTGGATCCTACCGTCATATCTGCTTGTGAGGAGTTTAAAATGGATAGTACCTTAGTGGCGCTCAGTGGCGGTGAGGATTACGAATTGCTCTTTACTATTGACCAAAAAGACTTTGACAAAATCAAAGGCAATCCAAATTTGACCATCATTGGGCATATGACGGATGAATCGCTAGGTGCCCACTTAATTACACGGGGCGAAAACCAAATTCCATTAACCGCTCAAGGATGGAATTCTTTTTCCGGATAATAATCCCCGGCCTATCTTAAAATGTGTTAGTTTGTAGTTCGGAATAATACATTTTTATGGAAATTATCCTGAACGCAGGCTTGGGTATTGGCACCCTAATGTTTCTGCTTCTGCTGTTTAAAAGGGACAAAAAACAAGAGGACTACTTTTTTCTGTGTTGGATAGTGGTTACGCTAGGCCAAATCGCCTTTTATGGAGTTACCATTTACCGTTTTGAACTCCAGAGTGTTTGGGCCATCGCCTCCTTTGGATTACCGTTATTGGGCGCACCTCTACTATTTCTCTATATTCTGGCATTGACAGGGCGTTCCGTAACATGGAAAATTCTTTTGGCACATCTTGGTGTTTATCCCATATATATCCTGTTGCTGTTTTTGGTACAAGAGCACGATGGAATTGTCCTTATTGCTTCCAATGGCGTTTTCCGACTTCCACAAAATCCGCCGGTTTGGATGCAGTATTATGCCGTGCCCTTAGCCCTATCCGGACTTTTCTATTGTATTTGGGATTTGATGTTGCTAAGGAAACATAACGAGAATATCGTGGAATTTTTCTCGTTCCAGGAAAAGGTCAACCTTAAGTGGGTGAACTATATTGTCTACTCCTATTTTTTACTTTTTTTGGTGGCTTCCTTCCTGATTTTTGGAGCCATTCATTTTCAACTTTTGCCTATCGAAAGTGCCTTTGCCCTTGTTGGGATAACACTGTGTCTCATGCTAATCGCTTTTGTATTTTATGGATTTCGACAGACTGCGGTTTTTTCCAATATGCATGCTGTCCGTACAATGGATTCAAAAATGGCTCCCTCGGAAAAGGCTTCCTACTCCAAATCGGGACTCACACCGGCAAAAATCGAAATCTTGGCAAATCAACTGAGCACGTATATGGAGCAAGAAAAACCTTTCTTGAACGAAGACCTCAACTTGACCCTCCTTGCAGAACAAAGTCAGATTTCGCCTCCCCATCTTTCACAGGTCATCAATCAATATTTTCAGAAAAACTTTTATGATTTCATCAATCAATATCGCGTAGAAGAGGCAAAGAAGAGATTGCTATCGACAGGTTACCGGCATCTGTCCATTTTGGGAATTGCATTTGACTGTGGCTTTAAATCAAAATCTTCCTTTAATCGCTACTTTAAAAAATATACCGGAACGGCACCTTCGGAATTCAGGAAAAAATAGTGCAATAGGTTTCAGCCCATGGGTTGGGTCGTGTAATCCATGATCCATTTCCACATTTGTGAAAACTTTAGGGTCATGGGCGATTATACTTTTTTACATCAGCTTAATATTGTAGTTCATATCATCACCGGAACTACTGCCCTGTTGATGGGATTGGTAGCATTACTATCCAAAAAAGGCGGGAGAGTGCACAAAAGAAGTGGACTCGTTTTCCTTGTTTTAATTACCCTAGTGATTGCAACGGCCTTAATGGGAGTTTTTGCATTTGGGGCCAACGAGTTTTTGATAGCGTTGACCATGTTGAGCGGGTATCAGGCATTTTCCGGGTATCGTGTTTTGAAATCAAAATCGAACAAGCCAAAACCATTGGATATCCTGGTCGCCTTTTTAACGTTAAGTTCAGGACTCTACTTCCTGTACTACCTTGATGCTATTGGGATGATTTGGTCTCCCGTAATTATTTACAGTACGGTAGGCGCATTGTTCATTATGATAGCCTATGATTTTCTTCGTTATCTGATCAAAGCGGAACGCTACAGGAACATCTGGCTTTACGAACATATCTATAAAATGATCGCGGCATTTACCGCACTGCTGGCCGCCTTTATAGGTACCGTTTTACCGCAATATCATCCTTATAGTCAGTTTTTACCTTCCATTTTTGGAACTTTGCTCGCCATCGGGTCTATCCTATACTTCCGTCGAAAAAGAACTCTAACAAAAAACCGGCCCTAGGGCCGGTTTAATTTAATTTCAAAAAAATTCCCGAAAATCAAGGGCAATCCCTACTAAACTGTTGTGGGGCAAACGACAGTGGAGAATAAGGGTGCTTACTCAATTTCCAGGAATAACTCATAATTCCGCCTGCCCCTAGGGCACGGAATCTTCTTGCCAAAGCATAGTTAAGCTACCTGCTGTGCAGCTCTATGTCTTTTTTGATAAATACCTTCCAAGGTCTTGTTAATATCCTGTAATTCCGGGGTCAGAGTGGAAAGATTTCCACTGACATCCGTCGTGACCTCCTTACCACAATGGATACATTTATATTCCTTAATGTGATGGGTAACTTTCTTGGAGACGGCATAATGGTGGCCAAAAAGGTTGCAAAAAAACTTTTTCATACTTGTAGGTTTATCAAGCCGTGTTAAATGATTGGGAGTCAAATGAACACGAAATTCTGGATTTGGGTTAACTGCTTACAATGTCCGTTGAGCATTATATAGCATACAACGCCTTAGCGCTGTTTTTTATTGGGTATGACGGGCATTTCTTTTCAAAAATTCGACAAAGTGCAACTTTTCAGAAAATCCAGAACATGGCTGAAAGGTACACAGCTTAGGACAAAGCGTAATTTTGGGTTACCTTTCCAATTTCAAAAAAATCGATAAAGTGAAGGTATCCAAAGAAACTTTTATAACTGCATTTGCATTGTTCTCTCTTTTCTTTGGTGCAGGCAATCTCATCCTTCCACCTTTTTTGGGCTTTCGATCTGGAGAACTTTGGTGGGTGGTGATCCTTGGGTTTTGTCTTTCCGCGGTTATGATTCCTATTTTGGGCATCTTGGCCCATGCCCGATTGCAGGGTACTCTTTTCGATTTGGGAAAAAAGGTTTCCCCGACCTTTAGTTGGGTCTATTCCTTTATGATCTATGCCATATCCATTGCCTTACCCTCTCCCAGAACGGCAGCCGTTACCCATGAAATGGCCATTGCCCCCGTATTCCAAACTTCCTCAATTTTAACCAGTTTTATCTATTTTCTAATGGTCTTCATTTTTGTTATAAACCGTTCCAAAATCCTAAATGTAATCGGAAAGTGGTTAACGCCTTCCATTATCCTTATTCTTTTAGTGGTTATCGGTTCGACCCTCTTTTCGTTTGAATTCCATTTTGGGACTATCGCGTTTAACAGTCCCTTTACAGATGGTGTCTTGGAGGGTTACCAAACCTTCGATGCCATTGGGGCGGTTGTTGTGGGCGGAGTAATCATCGTTTCCATAAACCTTAAGATGGACGATGCCCCATACAACGAAAAGAAAACCCTAATCGCCAATGCCGGATGGCTGGCCGGATTGGGATTGTTCCTAATTTATGCCGGACTTATCCTGACCGGAGCCTTAATGCATTCCGAATTTGATGAAGCCATTAGCCGTACGGCATTACTGAGCGGTATCGGCAAGTATGCCTTGGGAAGTACGGCCAATCTGTTTCTCAGCATTTTGGTGGGTTTGGCCTGTTTTACCACAGCCGTTGGTATCATTACGGGAACAGCCGATTTTGTAAAATATCGTTTCAACAACTCGCAAATGGCCTATACCCTAACAGCATTGATCGGATGCATCCTTGGAGTGGCCATAGGGCAATTCAATGTGGGGTATATCATTGCCGTAGCCTTACCGGCCCTAATGTTCATTTACCCGATTACCATAGTTTTGATTCTATTAAATGTCGTGCCCGAAAAGTTTGCTTCGACCCGAGTTTTTAAATGGGTGGTGTTTACCACCGTGCTTTTTAGCATTCCCGATTTTTTGGGAAGTATTGGTTATAGGGATTCGATTCTCCGGATTTCAGAATGGATCCCGTTAGGCCAATTAAGTATGGGATGGGTATTGCCTGCTTTGGCCATCTTCATCCTTATCAATATAAAGATTGGGCTTCGCCAACCTTCCTAGTCTTGTTTTGTTTATCGGACTTGACTAACTCTGATAAAACCAGTCCATTATTCTTTTCGGGGAGTAGGACATTGTTTATGTGTGCATCAAATCCTCTATTTCTTCCAATTCGATAGGAATATCCCGCATCAGATTAAAGGGTTCCCCATTTTCTTGAATCACCACATTGTCCTCCAAGCGTACCCCCATTTTTTCCTCGGGAATATAGATGCCCGGTTCAACGGTGAATACCATATTCGCCTTCATAGGGGTCTTGAGCTCTCCATAATCGTGGGTGTCCAATCCAATGTGGTGGCTGGTGCCATGCATAAAATATTTTTTGTAGGCCGGCCAGTTTTTATCTTCATTCTGTACATCGGCCTTGTCCAAAAGGTTTAGACCCAAAAGCTCGGAAGTCATCACCTTACCTACTTCCTTGTGATACTCGGCCCAAATTGTTCCGGGAACCAACATTTGGGTAGCCTCTTTTTTTACGCGCAATACAGCTTCGTATACTGCTTTTTGACGTTCGTTAAATCTGCCATTTACCGGAATCGTTCGCGTAAGGTCACTGGAGTAATTGGCATACTCCGCAGCAACATCCATTAAAATCAGTTCACCATCCTTACATTGTTGGTTGTTCTCTATATAGTGAAGCACATTGGCATTGTTTCCCGAGGCGATAATAGGGGTATAGGCAAACCCTTTTGAGCGATTTCGTATAAATTCATGGAGCAGTTCCGCTTCGATTTCATATTCCCATACATCCGGTTTTACAAATTCCAATACACGCCGAAAGCCCTTTTCGGTAATATTGCACGCCTTTTGCATAAGGTCTATTTCCTCGGGTTCCTTTAGGCCACGAACCTGTTGTAATATGGGATTACTTTTGGCCACTTGATGCGCCGGGAATTTTCGTTTACATTCCTGAATAAATCGATCCTCGCGTGTTTGGGTCTCTACCGCTTGCCGATAGTGTTCGTTGGTATTTAAATAAATAATGTCGGCCTCGGTCATCAGGTCAAAAAACACCTTGTCAAAATCGGACAACCAATAAATGGTTTCGATTCCGGAGATTTCCGCAGCCTTTTCCTTGGTCAATTTAGCCCCTTCCCAAACGGCAATATGGGCATTGGTCTCCCTCACGAACAGGATCTCGCGATGCTTTTTGTCCAAAGCCTCAGGAAACAGTACCAGAATCGTTTCCTCCTGATCCGCCCCGCTTAGATAGAAAATATCGCGATGTTGTTGAAAGGGCATTGTGCTGTCCGCGCTAATGGGATAGATATCATTGGAATTGAATACCGCAATACTTTTTGGCAGCATTCGGGCCATGAATTTTTTGCGGTTCTTTACAAAAAGGGTGTTGGGAATTTGGTCGTATTTCATTTTAGCACATGCTTTGATCAAAAATAAAGGATTTCCCTTAAAGATCTGGGTTGGAGAAAAAAGAGACCCCAAAGACTTTGAAAGTCTTTGGGGTCAGAGTTTACGTTGGTTATGTTATCGTTGTTATTTTCCTATCGGTTTTTTAACAGCCCAATAAATTAACAAAAATTTAAGTTAATGCGCAACAAAACGCCCTCTTATTTGACATCTTGATATTTACAAAAGCTCTTTTAAGGTTGAGAACTTAACCGAACCTGGATAAATACCATTTCTGGTGAAGTTTCCTTAACTTTCCCAAAGTGATTTTTTAAATACCGGATTTCATGCGTGGATTTGTAATTACAGGCCTATTACTTTGTCACTTTTCGATTTTTGGGCAGCTTTCTCCTACTCCATCACAACATGTTATGGAAGCCCTTCGGCAAAAAAATCAGATGATCAAGAGCTCATTGGTAAAAAACATTCCTTTGAAAAATGTGGGCCCTTCCGTAATGAGCGGCCGTGTGGTAGACTTGGATGTGAATCCGGAAAATCCGATGGAGTTTTATGTGGGCTATGCTTCGGGTGGACTTTGGTATACCAAGAACAATGGCACTTCTTTTGTCCCTGTATTGGATTCCTCAGAGACCCAAAATGTAGGGGATATTGCAGTAGATTGGAATTCGGGAACTATTTGGGTCGGTACAGGTGAAAACAACGCATCGAGATCTTCATATGCAGGTATCGGGATACTTAAATCCGGGGATAAAGGTCAAACTTGGCGGCATATGGGCCTGGCCGATTCCCATCATATCGGAAGAATTCTTTTAAACCCCAATAACCCTGACGAAGTTGTAGTAGGCGTTACCGGGCACCTATATTCTTCCAATGCCGAACGGGGTGTATTTAAAACCACGGATGGGGGAAAATCTTGGCAAAAAACCCTTTTTATAGATGATGAAACAGGAATCATAGATTTGGCCCATACCCCCGGTAATTTCAATACGCTTTATGCAGCGGCATGGCAAAAAGACCGAAAGGCCTGGAACTTTACAGGTAATGGTAGCACCTCGGGGATTTACAAAAGCACGGATGGGGGAACTAGCTGGAATAAAGTTTCGACACCCGAAAGTGGATTTCCGACGGGTAACGGAGTGGGGCGTATTGGTCTGGCCGTTTTTGATGGGAATGTCATATATGCTGTACACGACAGCCAATTTCGTCGCGAAAAACCAAAGGAATCCAGAAAGAAACCGGACAAATTGGACAAAGATGATTTTAAGACCATGTCCGTTGAACGTTTTTTGAATCTGGATAACCAAAAACTCAATGATTTTCTAAAGACGAACAACTTTCAGGAAAAGTATAGGGCAGAAAATGTAAAGCAACTTATTCGCAGCGGGTCGGTAAAGCCGATTGACCTGGCCAACTATTTGGAAGATGCCAATGCGCTCCTTTTCGACACGCCGGTAATCGGGGCAGAGGTCTATAGAAGTAATGACGGCGGCAAGACCTGGACCAAGCAAAACGAAACCTACATTGATGACCTTTTCTATAGCTATGGGTATTACTTTGCCCAAATCAGGGTGGATCCTAATGAAAAAGAAAAGATTTATTTGGGCGGTGTCCCCATATTAAAATCGGAAGATGGGGGCAAGACCTTTACTTCCATTAGTAACAAAAACGTACATGCCGATCATCATGCCCTTTGGATAAATCCTGCCCGGGACGGACATCTGATCAACGGGAACGATGGTGGGGTAAACATCTCCTACGATGACGGGGAAAATTGGATCAAAAACAATTCCCCATCAGTGGGGCAGTTCTATGCCATAAATGTGGATAATGAAGAGCCGTATAACATCTATGGTGGATTGCAGGACAACGGTGTTTGGAAAGGGCCCCACAATGCAGAGGAAAACAGTCTTTGGCATCAAACGGGCCAGTATCCGTGGAAATCCATCTTGGGAGGTGACGGGATGCAAGTACAGATAGATAACCGAACCTCGAATACTGTGTATACCGGCTATCAATTCGGAAATTATTATCGTTTGGACCTGGAGAAAAATCAACGAATCGGGATAATGCCCAAGCACGAATTGGGAACACCTCCCTACCGTTTCAATTGGCAAACCCCTATTCTAATTTCCACTCACAATCAGGATATCATATACATGGGAAGCAACATCCTACATCGTTCCATGAACCAGGGAGATGATTGGGAATCTATTTCGGCAGACCTTACCCAAGGGGGGCGAAAAGGCAACGTTGCCTATGGTACCTTGACTACGATTTCAGAATCTCCGTTCACCTTTGGACTGTTGTATACCGGAAGTGACGACGGTCTTGTGCATGTTTCCAAAAATGGGGGCGGTAGTTGGCAAAATATATCCAGTTCTTTTCCCAAAGATCTATGGATAAGCCGAGTTGCTGCTTCCCAACATAAAAAGGAACGGGTTTATGTAAGTCTGAACGGGTATCGCTGGGACGATTTTACCCCTTATGTTTTTGTAAGCGATGATTATGGCAAGACCTGGAAAGATATTTCCAAAGGTATTCCGGCTTCACCTGTAAATGTACTACTTGAAGATCCGGAAAATGAGAACCTTTTGTTCGTGGGTACCGATAATGGACTTTATGTTTCTTTTGATCGGGGTAAATCTTGGGAGGCTTTTCAAAACGGAATGCCAAACGTTGCTGTACATGATCTGGTAATTCAGCCGAATGCCAAACATCTTTTGGTGGGTACCCATGGCAGGAGCATTTACAAGGCGGACATTGCCCATATGCAGCGCTTGAAACCTGAAGTGTTGGAAAAAGACCTGCATATTTTTGAAATTGAACCTATTGCACATTCCCCAAATTGGGGGAATTCGCCTGGGGCTTGGTCGAAATCCACTACTCCTGGGTTGGACGTCGTTTTTTACAGTTCTGATCAGGCTACTTTTTCGGCGACCATAAGGACATTAGATAATATAGCAATCAGTAGTACGGATATTTCAGCGGATAAAGGCCTTAACATCCTTTCCTATGATGTGGCCTTTTCCAAATCCGGGAAAATAGCCTATCTGAAGAAAAACAAAAAAGAGCTGAAGGAGGCCCAAAATGGAAAGACCTATTTACCCAAAGGAAGGTACGCCATAGTTTTGGAGGGGAATGGGAACAGCCAACGTTTGGAATTTGAAATTATAGATTCAAAGTAAGGGGTATTCAACTTGTGATGAAATTTAGAATAACAACCGGCAGATTAAGCATATACTTTGGTATGATCTTATCCATTGCGGTATTGTTAAACTGTAAAAGGGCCAAGGAAAAATTGGTGATTCCCAACAATGTGCATCTTACGGCTGCGGACACTTTGTCCACTTTTCCAGAGGTTATAAAACTCACTCAAGGCCCCAAACAGCATTGGTTCGGCTACTATGATAAATTGCAGGTAGATCCAAGCGGAAGGTACGTCCTAGGGATGAAGGTGGACACGTTCTATCGGTCTCCAACCATTACGGATACATTGATTATTGGAATGGTAGACCTTAAGGAAAATAACAAATGGATACCACTTGGCCAGACCAAGGCATGGGGATGGCAGCAAGGTTGTATGCTCCAATGGATTCCTGGTTCTCAACACGAAATTATCTGGAACGATCTACAGGAAGGCAAATTTGTGAGCCATATCCTGAACGTTAAAACTGGTAAGAAACGAACACTTCCCAAAGCAATCTATACCTTGAGCAATGATGGTTCTTTTGCACTCGGAACGGAGTTTAGCCGAATCCAGAATCTTCGCCCCGGTTATGGATATCCCGGAGTGGAAGATCCATACGCCGAAGTAAAAGCTCCAGAGAAAATCGGTATATATAAGATAGATTTGAAGACGGGAGAGACAAAGATGCTGGTGTCCATAGCCGAAATGGCTGCCATTCCCAACTCGAGCGAAGACCTTCGTGATTATTGGAATTACTTCAACCATATTCTCATTAGTCCGGATGATAGGCGTTTTGTATTTTTACATCGATGGCGTAAGGAATTGGGAAATAGGGCGGATCGCGCTGTAGGTGGATTCGTTACAAGAATGGTATCGGCAAATGTGGATGGAAACGATATCTATCTTTTGGATCCATCGGGCCATACCTCGCATTTTATTTGGAAGGACAATCAAACACTTTGTATGTGGACCAAACCAAACGGACATCCAGAAGGTTTCTACCTGTTCACGGATAAATCGAACAAGATAGTTCCCGTTGGCAAAGGGATTATGATTGAAAACGGACACAACACCTATGTACGGGGTACGGAAAATGAATGGATTTTAAATGACACCTATCCTTCCAAATCAAGGCGGTTGCAGACGCTTTATCTGTACCATGTGCCCACCCAAAAAAAGCTCAATTTGGGTCAGTTTTATATGCCCAAAAAGTTTAGGAAAGAATGGCGTTGCGATCTGCATCCCAAAAGTAGTTCTGATGGGAAATGGATCATATTTGATTCCACCCATGATGGAGATGGAAGACAAATGTATATGGTAAACATTGAAAACATAGTAGCACAAAACAACTGATAAATATCAATTAAAAAATAAAGAATGAGAAGTAGAACCCAATATCCAAAAATCCTTTTTCTTATTAGTATCCTTTTTTCTTCCGGTATCCTAGTTTGTCAAAATACATCTGAAATAAACGCCAACAAGATCAACGTATTAATTGTGGATGGTCAAAACAATCACAACCAATGGCCAAAAATTACCTTTATGCTAAAGTACTACTTGGAAGATGCCGGTTTATTTAAAGTAGATGTGGTTAGGTCTGCTTATACTTGGGAGGGCGACGACTATCTGGAAGATTTCCATATTGACGGAATCGGAAAAACTACAGCTCTGGAGAAATCTAAACCCGATCCCAAATTCAGTCCCGACTTCTCCGACTATGATGTTGTTATTTCCAATTTTGGATGGAATGCTGCTCCCTGGCCGGAATCGACCCAAAAAGCATTTGAAAAGTACATGGAAAACGGGGGCGGTTTGGTGGTCTTTCACGCAGCTGACAACTCCTTTCCCCAATGGGAGGCCTACAACAAAATGATAGGTCTTGGCGGTTGGGGCGATCGAACGGAAAAGGATGGTCCCTATGTTTATTTCAACGATAAGGATGAGCTTGTTCGGGATACGTCTCCCGGAAAAGCCGGGGCGCATGGGCCCCAACATGAATATGTTATCCAAGTTAGAAATACGGAACACCCCATAACAAAGGACATGCCGATCAAATGGCTACATACCAAGGATGAACTCTACGAACGCCTACGTGGTCCCGCTGAAAAAATGGAAATTTTGGCTACGGCTTATGCCTCTCCGGAAATGAAGGGCTCTGGGCGACATGAGCCTGCCCTAATGGTACTGGACTATGGCCAAGGACGGATCTTCCATAACATCATGGGCCATGCCGACTATTCCGTGGAATGCCTCGGTTTTATCACCACAATGCTACGGGGCACGGAATGGGCCGCCACTGGGAAAGTAACACAGGAAATTCCCATAGGTTTTCCATCAGAAAACAAATCCAGTTCCAGGGCGTTCAAAAAATAAGGTATCATGCAATTGACCCTAAGTATTCCTGCCCTACTTTTTCCTGCCATTTCATTGACCATGTTGGCTTACAATGCGCGCTATTTGGCCATTGCCGCCCTAATTCGTCAATTGCACAAACAATTTGAGGAATCTTCCTCTTCCCCGTTAAAAAGACAGATCCATCAATTACGAAAACGTCTGGGGATTATAAAAAACATGCAAGCCAGTGCCATTGTGAGTTTTTTGTTATCGGCAGTTACCATGTTCCTGATTTATGTAGAGCAAGAAATCCTGGCCAATATCATTTTCGGTATCAGTTTGGTGTTTTTAATGGTTTCCCTTTTACTTTCTTTGATAGAGGTACAATTATCCACCAAGGCTTTGAGTATTCAATTGAACAATATGGAAAAGTAATTCGCATCTTTTAATGTTTATCATTAAATCGATTCAAATGCTTCACCAAAAAAGGAGGATACCAATGATTGGCATTAGCTTTATGAAGGGTCAGAAACTTCATAACCATGGGTCTTCTTTTCCTTGCAGTGAAAACCTAAAAAAAATACTATATTTATCCTTTGTACCTCATACGTCAATTTTGCTATGAAACGTGTAAGAGACCTTGATTTTTTTAAGAACATTCGGGAAATACGGGAATTCGAATTCGGGGTTTTCTATTACTTCGAAGGCTTGGTCATTTCCGAAATGAAGGAAGGTGCCCTCTTCAATTGGAAAATGGCCAAAAAGGCCATTAAGGCCGCTCATGAAATATTTGGGGAAGACCAACCGATCGCTTACATATCCAACCGCATAAATAGCTATACCGTGGTGCCTGCCGATTGGGTAAAGTTTTACAAAAATAGGCACCAACTCGATTTTTATTCCGTCGTGGGCAGTACCCAGGGTAGCTTTGCCAGTCTAGTCCTGGAGCGGATGTTCTTTCAAAATTCCATCAACCAGTTTTCCGACCTGGAAAGTGCCGTGGAATGGAGTGTAAACAAAATCAACAGCCGTAATAAAAAAATTAATATAGTACCGCAATAGCTAATCCCTTTGCGTATGCTAAAAGTCCTATAGATTTTTGGTCTAAAGGTTTAGAGCCAATGGTTACCGTTAGTTTCCATAGTTTATATAGAGCTCGACTTCCGAATATTTCGTATTTTTAGTTGTGATCGTCGATATTCAACAATACTTTAGAAACAATCCAAACTTCAACAAACTTATAGGTAACAATTATCTTTTTGTTGAATATAAGTGCCCTATCGATGTTGAAAAATTCCAATTGTTCACGGATTCGCATGTCATTAATTATGTAATAAGCGGGAAGAAGGATTGGATCGCTCCCAATAAGACCTATCAAATAGAAGGTGGGGATGCCCTATTTGTAAGAAAGGGTATTTATACAACGAGACAATATTTTGAGGTGGATTTTTGTGTCATACTTTTTTTCATGAACGATGACTTCATCATCAATTTTCTTAAGGAGCATCCTTCATTACAACTTCCATCAGGGAAAAATGAATACAGCCAGATTTTCGAAATTAATGTCAATGACACGTTTAGCTCCTTAATCTATAGTGTCTTTAACTACTTTAAACAAAGTGGGGGTATTCCCAAGAGTTTGGTGGAAATTAAATTTAGGGAATTGCTGTTCAACATTATTTTAAACCCAAGGAATAGACCTTTGGCCAAGTATCTGAGCTCTCTTTTGGAAACCGAAAAAACAGACTTGGAATATACCATGCTTAAAAATTTTCAGCATAATCTTAGCTTGGATGAGTTCGCAAGACTATGTGGTAGAAGCCTATCCACTTTTAAAAGGGACTTTAATGAGCACTTCCATGAAACTCCCGGAAATTGGATCAAGAACAAGCGTCTGGAATGTGCAAAAGCACTACTTACCCGTTCCTCGCTAACCATAAATGAAATCTGTTATGAAAGTGGGTTCAAAAACCCATCACACTTCAACAAAACGTTCAAGGAAAAATATAAACTTCCTCCGCAGCAATTCCGCGCTGCAAAAAACAAATAGGAACCATACCATTCTTTTTCAATAGGTTAGGCTGAACTTCAGAACAAATCATTTGAACTTCTGAGAAAACTGTACCTGGGAAAGTTGGTTCAATTTTGCATGGTAAACAAATTTCAATACCATGGAAACAACAACATCACAAACAAAAAATCGGATTCAACAAACCCATGTACTGGGAAAGTCGTTTGCCGAAAAAGCAATGCAACATGACATTAATGGCACATTCGTCCATGAAAATTATGAGTTTTTAAAATCCGCAGGTTATTTCTCTGCCTTAATTCCGGTCGAATTGGGCGGCGGTGGAGTTTCATATTCCGAAATGTGCAACATTATAAGGATTATTGGGCGTTATTGTGGTTCTACGGCATTGGCATTTTCCATGCACCAACATTTGGTGGCGGCAGCGGTCTGGAAATACAGACATAAAAATGAAGGGGCGGATACACTTGCCAAAATAGCAGAACGTCAGCTGGTTTTGGTAAGTACCGGAGCCAAAGATTGGTTAGGATCCAATGGAGAACTTACAAAACTTGATGGAGGCTATTTGTTCTCCGCCAAAAAACACTTTGCCAGTCAATCTGTTGTGGGCGACATTGCCATTACGAGTTCTATTTTTAAAGATTCGAACGGGAACCGCTCCGTATTACACTTTTCGGTTCCATTAAAACAAAAGGGGGTGTCCCTAATGGAAGACTGGGACGTAATGGGCATGCGAGCCACGGGATCCCAAACCATTCTTTTTGATGAAGTCTTCATTCCGGAAACTGCCATTGCCCTGATACGAAAACAAAATGAATTCCACCCTGTATGGAATATTGTCTTAATGGTAGCCATGCCCCTGATCATGGCGGCTTATTTGGGCATTGCCCAAGAAGCCAATAACATAGCCATAAAAAGTGCACAACAAAACGGACAGCAACATTTGATCTATAGTATTGGCCAGTTGCATAATGTTTTACTAGCTGGGCAGGCACAATGGAAAGCCATGTTGGGACTCACCAATGACTTGGATTTTAAACCTTCAGAAGCGTCCACGGCAAATATGTTAGCCTTTAAAACCAATGTTTCGGATTTGGCAAGAGAAACGGTAAGTCTCGCCATGGAAATTGTTGGAGGTCAAAGTTTTTATAAACTACATCGTCTTGAAAGATTATTTAGGGATGCTCAGGCATCCCAGTTTCACCCACTACCTAAATGGAATCAATATGAATTCACGGGAAAGCAAATTCTCGGAAGAGAATAAGTCGTTAAAGGCAAGTAATCTAAAAATCAAAAATTATGAAAAGCATAATTTTTTCATCGGTTTTTCTATGCATTATCCTAAATATGCAAATAAGTAAAGGACAAGAGGCAGAGTTGGTTGCATCCTATTTTGGTATGCCAAAAACAATTACCCCTTTAAAATCGATTAACGCGAAAACCATTAGAAATAATGACTATTTGAAGAAAAACTCTCAAAACGAGCAGCCATTGGAAATAGTTGATATACAGCGGGAAGCAGCTAATTTTAATCTAACCTCTTTAGCCATTTACAATAAGGGTGAGAAATCGACATACGATGTGGTCATTAAATCCTTACATTCCACATTATATGTTAAATATGACCATTTAGGAAATATAATCAGCAGTACCGAACGGCATAAAAATCTAAAAATTCCGATAAAACTAAGTCAAACAATTACGAGAGAGTATCCGGGATGGGGTTTTACTAAATCAAACTTTTATGTAAAATATAGAAATGGAAAGCCTCTTAAGGGTAAATATTATGTTCTCATTAGAAAAGGGAAAAAATCGAAATCCATCCAATTCAATATTTTATAAAAGCATCTAGGTCATGGCCTGACCCCTATAAGGGATTTTTTCACCCAAAACGAAGAACGTTCAATCATCTGATATTCCGGTTATTCGTATCTTGTTCCAAAACCTACCGATCTATGAGAGTTCTTTTATCCACCATTCTACTTATTGTTTTTTTCACCTCCTGTGAACAAGAAAAAAAAGAGCCGATAGACCCCCCCAATATCCTATGGATATCCGCAGAGGATATTAGCCCGGCTTGGGGTTGTTACGGGGATAGCATGGCGACGACACCGAACATAGATGCACTGGCAAACAACGGTTATGTTTTTACCCAGGCCTTTTCCAATGCACCCATATGTGCACCGGCAAGGGCCACTTTGATTACGGGAATTTATGCCACGAGCACCGGCACACAAAATTTAAGATCCGACATCCCCATACCTGCTGACCTAAAAATTCTCCCCCAGCTCATGTCGGAAAAAGGGTATTATACCTCCAACAATGCCAAAACGGATTATAATTTTAGTCCGGATGGCAAGTGGGATGATTTAGGCCGGGAAGCACATTGGAGGAACCGAGAAAAGGAGCAACCTTTTTTTAGTGTGTTTAATTTTGGGATTACGCATGAGGGCCATGCCAATACCTTTGTTCCCGGGGATACCGAGTCGTTACAAGAGAAACACAATCCGAAGGATATGGTGGTTCCGCCCTATTTTCCGGATACGGAGGAATTCCGGAGCATATTGGCACACCAGTACGACCTCATCACTGTTTTTGACCAGGAAGTAGGCAGGTTAATTGCCCAACTGAAAGAGGATGACCTCTTGGAAAACACTATCGTTTTTATATTCTCGGACCACGGTTTTGGGCTGCCCCGATATAAAAGGTGGCTATACGATACAGGCCTACGAGTGCCCTTTGTATTGTATGCCCCGGAGAAATACAAGCATTTGGTTTCCAATCTTCGTCCAGGAAATGTGGATACCATGGTCGGTTTTGTGGATTTTGCCCCAACTGTTTTAGGTCTTGCAGGGGGGGACGCTCCTAAAATTATGGAAGGAAGGAATTTCCTGGGCCCAAATGCACAAAACAAGGAATATATTTTTGGTTATCGGGATAGGGCGGATGATGTCTTTGATGTAAGCAGGTCCGTCTTTGATGGCAGATACCTGTATATCCGAAATTATCTTCCCCATAGACCGTATATTCAAAATGCGCAGATATTCAATAAGGGGAAAAGGTCGTATGACGAACTCTTCCGAGTGAAGGACCTAGGGGAACTTTCGGAAGAATCCCTAAAATTGTTTAAGCCCAAAGCACCCGAAGAACTCTATGATTTACAACAGGATCCACATGAACTGCAAAATCTGATCGATGACCCTCAATATGAGGAAGTTAAGAACAAGCTTTATGAACAGGTGAAACACCATATCGTTGAAACAAGGGATACTGGATTTATGGCAGAGGGTCAAATGATGATATCAGGCGAAAATAGTTCGGTCTATGAAGCGGCAAGGGATACTAGCCAATACAGGCTGGAGCACGTATTGGAAGTTGCGGAATTGGTGGGCCGAATACAGGATTTGGATCAATTGGAAAAGTACATTCAAAGTCAGGATCCATCGGTTCGGTTTTGGGCACTTAACGCCATTGATGCCTTTGAGGGGAATATAAGCTCACAAAGGGAGAATTTGCTGGCAGCATTAAATGATTCTTCGCAACCCAATCGGGGGTTGGCCGCGGAAATTTTGATCAACAGACTAAATCGACCCAAAGAAGCATTGGGAATCTTGGAGGATTTACTGCAACATCCCGAAAATGAAGTTGTGCTGCTTCATATTGCCGTAAATGTGAGAAACCTAGGGGAAAAAGCTGCCCCGTTGATTCCGATAATCAAAGAAAAAGTATTTCCGAAAATAGCCGGTGAAGTATGGGGACGTTATAAAAATTGGTCCTATCCCATGTTCATTGGAATGGCGCTGGATCAGACATTGATCAATTGCGGAGAGAGTATTGAATAGTATAGGCCAACTGGAACGACCATGAGAAATTATTTTGCTATCTGCCTTACACTTATCCTAACAGTGTCCTGTTCACGTCTCTCCCAAAACCAGGGACACTTGTCCAAAATGGATAGTCTGGCCCTTGAGCAGGCAGAAATCAATGGTCTATTGGCCAATGAAGGTCTTCAACGTTGCCAACGGTTTGTTACGGATTGGTTGGCCGAGGCGGACTCCACTACTGGGCTTATCCCAAGAAATCTGGGCGAGAGTTTGGATATCTGGAACGCCCAGGATGCGGCTGCGGACAACTATCCTTTTATGGTCTTAACAACCGCCTTGACCGACTCAAGCCTTTTCCGAGGACGAATGCTGGATATGTTGCATACGGAGACCCGACTGACCTCTCGTCTTGGCAATCTACCGGACACCTATTCTTTTCGCAAAAAAGGTTTTGATACCCAAGAATATGATTTGTTCAAATTGTTGTTCGGGGCTTCGGAATACATCAAAGATGGCCTTTTGCCGCTTACCGAATGGTTAGGCCCCAGCCCTTGGTCCGAAAGGATGATTGCTATTTTGGACGATATCTGGAAATATGCACCGATAGAGACGGCTCATGGAAACATTCCTTCCCCAAATGTGGAGTTGAATGGTGAAATGTTGCAGGTGCTTTCTCGGGTGTATTGGATGACCGGGGAAGGGAAATATCTGGAGTGGGCCACACGATTGGGAGATTATTATCTATTGGGAGACCAACATCCCACGCGAGATTTTGAGATTCTCAGGCTCCGGGATCACGGTTGCGAAATTGTATCCGGATTATGTGAGCTTTATGCTACATTAAGCTTAGCCGACCCTGAAAAAAAAGAAACCTATCGACCCCATATCAATGAGATGCTCAACCGGATTTTGGCTGTAGGCCGAAATGAAGACGGCCTTTTTTACAACGCGGTCGATCCTAAAAGCGGAGCTGTTAAATGGGAGGGAACAGCGGACAATTTTGGGTATACCCTAAATGGTTTCTATACCGTATTTCAAATCGATTCCGTTGAGGCCTACAGGGAGGCCACGGTAAAAGCACTTGAAATACTCGATCAAAAATACCGGAATTATGATTGGGAAAACGGGTCTTCCGATGGATATGCCGATGCCATCGAGGGTGCCCTAAATCTATATGCCCGCGAACCACTTTTATCAACAAGGGGTTGGATCGAGAGTGAAATTCAGGTCATGTGGTCCCTACAAGATTCCAGCCATCGAAAAAATGCCCAAAAATGGAAAGGCTCAGGGATTATAGAAGGTTGGCACGGGGATGGTAATTTTGCCCGAACCACGATAATGTATTGCCTATGGAAAACCCAGGGCACCACCATTCAACCCTGGCGACCGGATATTAAATTTGGGGCCGTTGACGATGATGACGGAGTGATTCTTAGCCTTAAGGCAGATACGGATTGGAAAGGGATATTGCGATTTGATGCCCCTAGACACCGGGCCATTATGAAAATGCCTGCTGATTGGCCACGAATCAACCAGTTTCCTGAATGGTTTACCGTAAATACAAATGAAACCTACGAGGTAAAAGACCTTACCTACGGTTCAACTACAAATTATACAGGAAAACAGCTTCTGGAAGGAATCGAGCTAGCCCTAAAGAAAGGCACCGCATATGCCATTAGGGTAAGTCCTATTTGAAATGTACGATCATTGGTTGGCTCCAAGTTGGGCAGTAGATCAACAAGTAGTTAGGAAACACCTTGCCCCAAATGAAACAAGGCATCCCCTTGGTTGACCACGGCCTGATGATTCACACTAATGACATGTCCATCAAAAGGAGCCTTTATTCGCTTGGTATGTTTGGCATAGGTGTCCGTTACAATTCCCATTAATTGCCCTTTTTTTAATTCGCTACCATTGATAATCTCTGGAATGAACATTCCGGCCGTAGGTGCGCGTAGCCATTTTCGATCTTTAAGAAGAATCGACTCCTTACGTTCTACAAAAAGGGGGTCTCTTTTGGTTATCATCCCAAAGTGTTTCAACACATTTAAGATGCCCTGCATACCTTCCAAAATAGCATGATCATCAAAACGCATACTTTCCCCGGCCTCAAAAACAATGGTGGGTTTTCCCATCCGATAAGCAGCATTTCGAAACGACCCTTTGATCAATCGCGATGCAAAGGAAATCGGTGCGTTAAAGATTTCCGCTAAATCCTTGCTTTTTCCATCCTCTTGGGTAAAGCGAATCTGTGGGAAATTATGTCGTTGGGCTCCCCCTGTATGGAGGTCAATGGCAAAATCCATTTGGTGCATGATCTCCGTGACATAGTGATAGGCTATCCTACTGGCCATGGAGCCGGTCTTTGTACCCGGAAAGCTTCGGTTTACATCTTTCCCATCCGGAACATCCCTGGAAAAGTGGATGAAACCAAAAATGTTGAGTATGGGTACGGCGATGACCGCACCCTTCTTGACCTTAAATTCCCTTTGCTTCAACATACGGCGAACAATCTCTATACCATTGATCTCGTCCCCGTGCAACCCGGCCTGTACCAATAACACAGGGCCAGGCTTTTTGGCGTTGAAGACATATATGGGAATATCGATCAGGGTACCGGTAGGCAAACGATCAATACTAATTTTTAAAAGCTTGTTTTCCCCCGGGGCCACGCTCTCACCTCCGACGACGATTTCCCTATTTTCTTCTTCTACGTCCATTTCTCTCAACAAATAAAATGATTTCCCGGGCAACATTAATCCCTGTAGCGGCCTCTATACCCCGTAATCCCGGGGAGGCATTGACCTCAATTAGCAAAGGCCCCTTTTTTGAGCGAATCAAATCCACTCCAGCTACCCCAAGCCCCAAATGTTTAGCAGCGTTTAGGGCAATGAATTGTTCCTTTGCCGTAGGTTTAATGGATTCCGTGGTACCGCCCCGATGCACATTGGATCGGAATTCACCTACTTCGCTGGTTCGTTTCATAGCGGCCACCACTTTGTTCCCGATAACGATAATCCGTATATCCTCACCATTGGATTCCTCTATATATTTTTGGATAAGGATACTGGTATCCATCTTGTAAAAAGTATCAATGATGGATTTGGCCGATTTTTTGGTCTCTGCCAAAATTACTCCCAAACCTTGTGTGCCTTCCTGTAGTTTTATGATGACAGGGGTACCTCCCAAAATTTTGATCTGTTCCTCTATGTTGTCCGGGTTTATGGAAAACAAGGTTTCGGGTATCGGAATACCTTTCCTGGCCATGATCTGTAAGGTTCGCACTTTATTTCTAGCCCTTGTAATGCCTAGGGAACGTGCAGTACTAAACACCCCGTTCATTTCAAACTGCTTTACTATCGCGGCTCCATGACGGGTTACTTTGGCCCCGATCCGTGGAATAACGGCATGGAATTCCTGCGTAATGTTTTCATCCCGTAAATAGATCTGAGGTTTGCCCAAACCTAATTTTACCGAGCATTTGGTGTGGTCTATAAGTTCAATGTAGTGTCCAAGCTTTTCCGCCTCCTCGGCTATTCGTTTGGTTGAATAGACATTCATACTGACGGAAAGAAGTCCAATGTCCATTTTAAGAATCGTATGGTATTGTATTTAGGATTGTAATATCGGGGAAAAAAAGGACTTCCGCCAACACTCAAGAATTAATATGGCTTTGAAGGGTGTATTTGTAACAAAACTAGTCGTACTTTTTTATAATCTTATCTATTTAATCCCCGGAAGTCATTATAAGCCGGTCTCAATCCAAGGGTAATACCTAATGGAATACGCCCCCGTCCTGCAACCAACAAACCAGAATTAGACTACTAAGGCTCCAAACAACGGAAAACCCTTCTCGATAAAAAGGATTTTGTTGAAGATTTCAGCCTAAAATCAAGGTTAATATGGAGAACTCCTAAAACGGTTTTGACCTTTACTTATAATACTTCTAAATAAGGATTATTGGATTGTTGAAAGTTTGTTAAAAACTCCCCTGTACAGTAAATTTGTCATTAAAACCAGCTACTAATGAGTGGATTGATAAAGTCTTCAATTGCCCGAAAAGTTGTGATGGCGCTTTCGGGTCTATTTTTAGTGATTTTTTTAGTACTACACGTAACCATCAACCTTGCCTCCGTTATTTCTCCAGAGTTTTTTAATGAAGCGTCCCATTTCATGGGATATAATCCTCTGGTACAATTTGTTATGCAACCCATATTGATTGCAGGGGTTGTTGTCCATTTTGTCATGGGTTTTGTCCTAGAGTTGCAGAACAAGGCGGCCCGTGGCATAGGTTACGTAAAATATAAAGGTAGTGCCAACGCCCCTTGGGTCTCCAGGAATATGATCTATTCGGGATTGGTTATTTTGGCTTTTTTAGGTCTTCACTTTTATGATTTTTGGATTCATGAAATGGCCTATAAATACGTAGCGGCAAACCCAGAAGATCCCACCCGGTATTATGCGGAGACAGTTGAAAAATTCGCTCCTTTTTGGCGGACCATCCTCTATGTCGTATCCTTTGTGCTGCTAAGTCTTCATTTATGGCATGGCTTTGCCTCATCCTTTCAAAGCATGGGCGTCAACAATAAATACACTCCTGCCATCAAATCATTCACAAAACTATTTGCGGTGGTCGTTCCCCTGGCATTTGCATTCATTGCTATCTACCATCACCTTAACCCAATAACACATTAATTATGGGCGTATTGGATTCCAAAATTCCTTCAGGACCGTTGGCCGACAAATGGGCCAAACATAAAAATGAAATCGACCTTGTAAACCCTGCGAATAAACGAAACATTGATGTTATTGTAGTGGGAACAGGTCTGGCTGGAGGCTCCGCATCGGCAACCCTTGCCGAGCTTGGCTATAATGTAAAGACCTTCTGTTATCAAGATTCCCCAAGAAGGGCTCATTCCATTGCGGCCCAAGGAGGGGTAAATGCGGCTAAAAACTATCAAGGCGATGGCGACAGTGTATATCGCCTTTTCTATGATACCGTTAAGGGGGGCGATTATCGTTCCCGGGAGGCCAATGTATATCGGTTGGCCGAGGTATCTTCCAATATCATTGACCAATGTGTGGCCCAAGGGGTACCTTTCGCTAGGGAATACGGAGGTCTTTTGGACAACCGTTCCTTTGGTGGTGTATTGGTATCCCGTACATTTTACGCCAAGGGCCAGACCGGACAACAATTATTGTTGGGCGCCTATGCCGCGATGAACCGGCAAATTCAAAGGGGAAAGATAAAATCCTATACCCGACATGAAATGTTGGATTTAGTTCTAGTCGATGGAAAGGCACGCGGAATCATCGCCAGGAATTTGGTCACCGGGGAGATTGAACGACATTCAGCGCATGCGGTAGTACTGGCCAGTGGAGGTTATGGTAATCTATTCTTCCTCTCCACCTATTGTATGGGGGCCAACGTTATGGCCGCTTGGAGAGCCCATAAAAAAGGGGCATTCTTTGCCAATCCGTGTTTTACACAAATACATCCCACTTGTATCCCAGTTTCCGGTGACCATCAATCCAAATTGACCTTGATGTCCGAGTCCCTAAGAAACGATGGAAGGATTTGGGTGCCCAAACGTTTGGAAGACGCACAGGCTATTCGGGAAGGCAAATTGAAACCGACCCAATTAAAAGAAGAGGATCGGGACTACTATTTGGAAAGAAGATATCCGGCATTCGGAAACTTGGTGCCCCGTGATGTTGCCTCAAGAGCTGCCAAGGAACGTTGTGATGCGGGCCATGGGGTCAATAAAACAGGGGAAGCCGTTTATCTCGATTTTGAGGCGGCCATTATGCGCTATGGGAAGGAAAAAGCCTATACCTCCGGTATCAAAGATCCGGATAAGGAAACCACACGGAAATTGGGCAAGGAAATCGTAGCCGCAAAGTACGGCAACCTTTTCCAGATGTATGAAAAAATCGTTGACGAGAACCCATATGAGACCCCGATGATGATTTATCCTGCAGTCCATTACACCATGGGCGGACTTTGGGTAGATTACAACCTACAGACTACCATTCCCGGTTGTTATGCGGCGGGAGAGGCCAATTTTAGTGACCATGGAGCCAATCGTTTAGGAGCCTCCGCATTAATGCAAGGCTTGGCGGATGGATATTTTGTCCTACCCTACACCATAGGTGATTATTTGTCCGATGATATCCGTACAGGGCCCATTTCTACGGATACCCCAGAATTTGATGCCGCCGAGCAGGCGGTCAAGGATAGAATTACAAAGTTGATGTCAGCCAAAGGCGAAAACTCCGTGGACTATTATCACAAAAAATTGGGCAAGATTATGTGGAACAAATGTGGTATGTCCAGGAATGAAAAAGAATTAAAGGAAGCCATTACCGAAATAGCCGAATTGCGAAAAGATTTTTGGGAAAACGTAAAGGTGACCGGGAAGCCCGACGATAAAAATCAAGAATTGGAGAAAGCCGGACGTGTGGCCGACTTTTTGGAGCTTGGCGAACTCTTTGCCAAAGATGCCTTACATAGAAACGAATCCTGCGGTGGGCATTTCCGGGAGGAGTACCAAACCCCTGAGGGCGAAGCCTTACGTGACGACAAGAATTTCAAGTATGTTGCCGCTTGGGAGTACGTCGGCGAGCCCAAAGACTCCAAATTGCATAAAGAAGATTTGGTCTATGAAAATATTAAAGTGAAAACAAGGAGTTATAAATAGGTAACAGTTGTTAGTTGATAGTTTAACAAAACTATGTCAACAATGAAAACATATGACGAATAAGCAAAGTTAGTTATGAAAATATATCTAAAAATATGGCGTCAGAAAGATGCAAATTCCAAGGGAAAAATTGTCGATTATACCTTGAATAATGTGGAATCTGACATGTCCTTTTTGGAAATGTTGGACGTCCTTAATGAAGATTTAGTAGCCAAAGGGGAAGAACCCGTAGAGTTTGATCATGATTGTAGGGAAGGTATCTGCGGAACCTGTTCGCTTATGATCAATGGACAGCCGCATGGCCCGGATAGATTGATTACCGTTTGTCAACTGCATATGCGAAGCTTTAATGATGGGGATACCATCGTAATCGAGCCATTTAGGGCCAAAGCTTTTCCCGTAATCAAAGACTTGATCGTTGATCGCACCGCTTTTGATCGTATTCAGCAGGCCGGGGGTTACATTTCGGTAAATACATCGGGCAATCCCGTGGATGCCAATGCCATTCCGATTGAAAAACATATTGCCGACAAGGCTATGGATGCAGCTACCTGTATCGGCTGTGGTGCCTGTGTTGCCGCCTGTAAAAATGCCAGTGCCATGCTATTTACCTCGGCCAAGGTTTCCCAATTTGCCCTATTACCACAAGGTAGGGTGGAAGCCGCCGAAAGGGTTCAGAATATGGTACGCCAAATGGATCTTGAAGGCTTTGGAAACTGTACCAATACCGGTGCTTGCGAAGTGGAGTGTCCCAAGGGAATTTCCTTGGAGAATATTGCCCGTATGAATAGGGAATATTTGAGTGCCTCCGTAGAAGGATAAAAGCATTTCAAATTTTAAGAACAAATGCGGGATTCCATCAGATGGAATCCCGCATTTTTATTTTACTTGACCGGGATACAGATATCCACAAAGAACAATCCCTCGGGGTGTTGCTTGCCGTTGTTATGATAAATTTCATGGTAATGGCCTTCCCTAAGTTGAAAGTTGTTTTCCGGAATCCAAAGCGTCATGCTATTCCAGGCCTTTTCAAACTCCTCCACCTTAATCTGGAAACTCCCTACCGCAAACCTTCCCTTGGGAATGGTACGTTTACCTATTTCACCGTTTATCTCCACATCCCTATCAACGGTCAAACAGGCACTGGACTGCATTTTTGATTCATCGGTGACCCTGGGACTATCATAATAGATTCCCACCATTTTAGTTTTAGGGAAGTTTAAAAGCCCTCTGGGGCCGGCCCACTCCATCAATTTTTCATAGGTCTTTCCAATCTCGGAATACGCTCCTTGATGTCTTAGGTGAACCAATTTTAATTCAGGCATTTCCTTTACTTCTACTTTTGTTTTCATTTGTAACCAGTTTTTTAGATTATCCATGCTGTAAAAGTATTTCTGGAAAGACACTTTGTTTTCTCCTTTCTTGTTTTCGATTTTGCCAATCTTGCTGAACTCGCTTTGCCCCTTTTTCTGAAACTCGGTAGCGCTCATTCCATAAAATTTACGAAAGGCCCTTGAGAAGGAATAAATGCTTTTGAAGCCGTACTGGTGGGCTAATTGGGTCAATGATTCGCTCTTCCCTGGATAAAATAACCGCCCGGCAATCTTTTCAATACGCCTTCGGGTTATGTAACCGTTCGGGGTCTCGCCCAATAGGGCCGAGAAAATACGATGGAAATGAAAAGACGAGAAACAGGCAATTTTGGATAGTTCTTCCAGGGATAAATCCGCATCCAGGTTGTTTTCGATATATTCCACAACCTTGTTTATCCTATGGATATATAGTAGCTGTTGTTGATTCCCTTTTTGCATGCCCCATAAATTTTTTTCTAAAAATAAGGGTTTCTCACAGAGAAAATCGGGTAGGTTCAAATGTCGCAAGATTCGTTAAATTTTCTGGATGTTTTCCTTTCCAACACACTTTTGGTATTTTTAAACCATGCCAGAAAACTACTCCGAAGAACGTATTAAGGTGCCTCGATTCAATGAGGAATCAGGGTTCTATACTACCCCGGAACGTTCCAAGATCATGGGGAAGATCCGAGGCAAGAACACCAAACCCGAGCTAGCCTTTCGAAAGGCGCTCTGGGCAGCAGGATATCGTTATCGAATAGACTACAAGAAATTAATCGGCAAACCTGATATTGCCCTAAAAAAATACAAAACGGTGATTTTTATCGATGGGGAATATTGGCACGGCCATAACTGGGAAGAACGGAAGCCAAAAATAAAGACCAATCGGGAATTTTGGATTGCCAAGATAGAACGTAACATGCAACGGGACAAGGAGGTAAATTTTGAACTAAAAAAATCCGGGTATACTGTCTTTCGTTTTTGGGAGAGTAAAATAAAAAAGGAGCTCGAAGTCTGTGTAGACCAAGTTATTTCCCATTTGGAATCTGTAAAAAGCTCTTCCAACTAGTCTTGGTATTTCTTCAATAAAACACAGCACCTCTACTCGTTCAAGATCAGAATTATTGGTTGACTCCTTATTTTCATATTTGGGCGGTCTGTTTCCCCAAAATGGTATACAACTGTTCTATCTCCTTAATCTTTATCTCAAAATCGGCATACTCCGGGGAATCCTTAAGACTTTTGCATACCACGGTCTTGTTCCTTCTATTGTAATCGCCGATCACCTTGCACATTACGTTTCCCTTGTATACCAATATCGAAGGACTTTCGGGATTGTTCTGTATATGGCCCTGTAGCTTCTCATGGGGTATTAACTTACCCAAAACTATGGACTTGAACGGGATACTTTTCAAAGAACCATCATCCATCGAATCGTTGGAAATTTCAAAGGCCATATATTGTGCTACAGACACACGATCCACAATAAATCCCATTCTGGGCAAAGTATGTACAAATACTTTTTTGGGATATAGCTTTGAGAATTTGCCGTATTGTTCGGTGAGCACCAAGGGAGCCGAAATCAAATATTTGCCCGGGGCCAACTTGGCAATGGTATGGCCTTTCCCCAGCTGCTCTGTGGCATCATATTCCATTTCTGTTTCATTTACGCTCTCATGGGAATACAGTTCGGCAATACTGACATCAAAATATTGCGCAATTTTTGTAAGGTTTTTTATAGGAATATTGGCATCTTTTTTCTCATATAACTGAATAGTACGCAAACTTACCCCTATGGCCTTGGCCAAATCGGTCTGATTTATATTTTTTTTACGCCTTAATTGCTTCAATATAAACATAAGTTTGTATTATTGTGTAATAATCCTACATATTTTGTTGAAAAGCGTAATTATATTACACTATTTGTATACGGTTTACAAACAAATATAGCAAAATACGTAACAGAACTGTGCAATGCTCAAACCACGGCTTTGGAAGATAATTGGGAAAAGAATTAATATATCGCAACACCATAAGTTTATTAACCCCCTAATACACTACAACCCATGTTTACAAATCAGGAATACGGAAGACCTATAAACGAGAAATTATCGCTTACCCTAAGAAGAAACACAACCAAAGATGATTTTGCCAATGTCGCCACGGCTACCGGTGTAAGTTTTTCAACTATCAGGGATGTGGTATATAGAACAAATAGTCTTACGAAATCAAACGCCAGGGCCATCGAAGAACTTCTACGAATAGCCTTTGACAACTCTTTGGCCAGACAGCTTTTGGCCGAGGGAGATAAGCACTACCTCAACAAATTTTTACAAACTCCAAAGTAAAGATCGCCCCTTACCCAGGAGGGAAGTACTAAATTGCCTATTTTTAAGGCAACACTCCTGTCCATGGCTATTTTTAAGACTGATATCCCTTCCAAACTCCCTAATGCAAAAACTACCATTTTCACAACCGTGGGTAATCTGGCGAGAAAGCATAAGGCCATTGATCTTTCCCAAGGGTTTCCCAATTTTGAAGCTGATAAAAAGCTAATGGATTTGGTATCTGATGCCATGCTACACGGCCATAACCAATATGCCGCTATGCAAGGTTACTATGGACTTAGGGAAATCATCGCCGAGAAAATAGAGAAGCTACATTACCGAAGTTACGACCCCGAAAAAGAAATTACGGTAACCGTTGGGGCCACTCAGGCCATTTTTACGGCGATTACGGCGTTTGTCCATCCAGGTGATGAAGTCATTGTGCTAAAGCCAGCTTACGACTGTTACGAGCCGGCCATTGAAGTGAACGGTGGTGTTCCTGTCCCTGTACAACTGAAAGGGAAGGACTATCATGTGGACTGGGAAGAATTTCGGGCCAGGATTACCCCAAAGACCCGAATGGTGGTCATCAATACCCCACACAATCCCAGTGGACGTATTTTCTCCAAAACCGATATGCTACAGCTTCAGGAAAGTTTACGGGATACTGATATCATTTTAGTCAGCGATGAGGTATACGAGCATATTGTTTTTGACGGGAAGGAACATGAAAGCGCTTCCCGTTTGGATGATTTGGCTTCGCGAAGTTTTGTCTGTGCTTCTTTTGGAAAGACCTTTCATGTTACTGGATGGAAAATGGGTTACTGCGCCGCACCGGCCGCACTGATGCACGAATTCCGAAAAACACACCAATTCGCCGTTTTCTGTGTAGATCATCCCGTGCAACGGGCCATGGCCGAGTACCTAAAAAATGAAGTGCATTATTTGGCCCTGAAAGACTTTTATCAACAAAAAAGGGACTATTTCCTAAGTAGGCTTGCCGGTTCCAAATTTAAGTTTACACCTTCGCAAGGCACCTATTTTCAGTTGCTGGACTATACCGGAATAACCGATGAGCCGGACGAGGTTTTGGCAAAGCGATTAATAGTGGATTATAAACTGGCGAGTATTGCCATATCCTCCTTCAATTTGAATAACCGGGACGATAAAGTGCTGCGATTTTGTTTTGCCAAAACTGAAGATACGCTGGAAAAGGCCACCGAAATTCTAAGACGCGTTCAATAAATAAGATTACCTTACTTCAAAGCTGTGTTCAGCATAGTCATAAACTCACCCAATTTACTGGGCTCCAACCAGCGCGTTACCACCACCAAATCGTTCTCCTGGTCAATGACAATGTAGTTGCCTCCAAAACCTGCGGCATAATAGATGTTTTCCGAAAGCCCTTCCCAGTGTCGATTGCCTTTTTTGTTCAACCACCACATAAAACCATAATTCACATTGGGTTTGGAGGGTTCAATGGCTCTTTTTATCCAATCCTGGCTGATGAGTTGCTGATCCTTCCATTTTCCTTTATTGAGAAACACCAATCCAAAGCGGGCCATGTCTTCGGTGCTAATAAACATTCCTGCTCCGGAATGACCGCCGCCGGTAACCGATTTCATCCGAACACCATCTATTTCTGTCCATGCATCGTAATACCCGTGCCACCTCCAAGTGGTCGAAGCACCAATTTTGTCCATTAGGTTCTCCTTAAGTACCATGGGCAAGGGTTTTCGCCATACATGGGTCAACGCGTAGGCCAACACATTAACGCGTACATCATTGTATTCCATTACGGTTCCCGGTTCATTGAGCTTTCGGAATTTCCAATCATCCAAATCGCCTTCCCGAGGCGGACGGTCGGCCCAATCCTTTCCTCCCCAAAGTTCCCCTGACCAATCGGAGTTCTGTTGCAATAAATGCTCCCATGTAATCTTTTTATTGTGTTCCCCGTCGAAAGTGCCATCCCAGATATAGTTTGCCGCCCTGTCACTGGTTTGGGCGATTAGACCGTGATCCACCGCAAGTCCGGCCACTGTGCTCAAAAAGCTCTTGGTAACGCTAAAAGTCATGTCCACCCTTTTTGTGTCCCCCCATTGGGCTATGATATAACCGTTTTTCAAAATCATTCCGGCCGGGCCGCCACGTTTTTTGGTAGGGCCCAAGATTTCATGAAAAGGTTCCCGTTCAAAACCTTTAAGAATGGCGATACGGAGATCCCTTGAACCCGAATACTCGTTCCTCTGGGCAAAATCTACAACTTCTTGAAGTTTCCTTGCATCTATTTTAAAAGTGGTCGGGGCCTTGATTTCCCATAAATCATTTCTTTTCGGAAAATAATAGTCCTTCTGGGCGAAAAGCGTGCTCAGGGAAAAGAGACAAAACAGAATCAGGCTGGGATACTTCATTTCGAAAGAATTTATTCAGAATCCAAATTAATCAAATCAAGCCGCATAAGCCAATCGGTCTGTTCATCCTTTCCAATGAAATAGGGATGGATCCCGAATTTTGTAAATCCCTGCCTTTGATAAAACCGAATAGCCTTATGGTTCTTCTCCCATACCCCCAGCCAAAGAAAGTGTTTCCCTTTTTCAGAGGCAATTCGCTTTATTTCGGTAAGCATCCATGCCCCTATTCCTGAGCCTTGAAAGGTCTTTAGAACATAGATGCGTTCCAATTCGATACTATTACCCGACTTTACTTCGGTCTGAGCCAAATTTTCATTCAGCTTAAAATAACCCGCCGTCTCGGTATTAACCTTAACAAAGTAGAAGCTTATATCCTTGTCCTGCAGCTCGGCCAATAAGGTATCCCTATGAAATGCCGTACGGAGGTAGTCCTTAAAGTCTTCTGGGTCGTTATCTGCTTCAAAGGCATCCTTGAATGTTCTTACGGACAGTTCAACAAGTTCATCCAAATCATTTTGGTTGCATTTTTGAAGAAGTAAATGCATTTGTTTTGGGCCCATCCCCAAAATTAGAAAAAAGAAAAGGAGCAGTGTAGGTTAAACTGCTCCTTTTTTTTAGAATTTTTACCAAAGTGCTATAGCATAAATAGTTTCTTGGTCAACATGACAATACCGCTAAAAAAATCGTTTTTGTACACTTGAATTTCTTCTTTGGTCGGAGCATGGTTAATTTGGGCTTCCATAGATTTGTGGGTTTTGAAAAAAGTCAGATTTGGGGTCTGAAACTTTTGAATTGATTTGTTTGGTAAAGGTACTTTAGAGACCTGCCAAATGGAAACTATTGTTGTGAAGTCTCTACAAAATGTTGTGAAAAGGATGAACGGTCATTTTCTTCGATGAAATGCCTCGTTGAACAGCATGGCTTTTAAAAAAGTCTTGGAAACACCAGTGAAAATTCAAGGCTGACAATCGAAAATTTTTTGAACAATCCTGCTTCGTTCCTTAGCCTCGATCTATTCATAATCGCGAACTTTAAAGTACCATTTCTGGGACATCGCCTTCAAGGATCAAAGTACCTTCAGTGGCCCTCTTTATATCCTCTGTATCCACCCCTGGTGCCCGTTCCAGCAACTTAAATCCCTTAGAGGTTACCTCCAATACCGCTAGATTGGTCACTATCTTGGTAACGCAGCCTACCCCAGTAAGTGGAAGGGTACACCGTTTTAGAAGTTTTGATTTTCCGGCCTTGTTGGTATGCATCATGGCTACAATGATATTTTCCGCACTTGCCACCAAGTCCATGGCACCTCCCATGCCTTTCACCATTTTTCCGGGAATCTTCCAATTGGCAATATCACCGTTTTCTGCCACTTCCATAGCACCCAAAATAGTGAGGTCTACATGTTGGCCACGAATCATCCCAAAGCTCGTGGCCGAATCAAAAAAGGATGCTCCGGGCAAAGTGGTAATGGTCTGTTTTCCGGCGTTGATGATATCCGCATCCTCTTCCCCCTCATACGGAAAAGGGCCCATACCCAATACCCCATTTTCACTTTGGAATTCCACATTGATATCATTGCGTACAAAATTAGCCACCAAAGTTGGAATGCCTATCCCCAGATTTACGTAGTAACCATCCTTAACTTCCTTGGCTATCCGTTTTGCTATTCCTTCTTTGTTCAACATAGTATTGATTTGATGATCTGAAAATGAGCTAATTTGAAAATTGGCCACGTTTACTGGAACCAATAATTTTAGAAATAATTCGGATTATCGATTTTATATCGGAAAATAATGATTTCTGCGGATCGGGATAGTGCTTTGAAGCCTTACAAAGTTCGACCCAAAACCTAGTTTCATCCGCCTCTTTCGCCGCAATCTTGAATTTATGGATAAAGTCGGCTTTGCTTTCAGCATTTTGAGCCTCCCATGTGCTGGCTCCTATAGACGTTCCACTTTTGAAAAGCTGAGAAGACATTTCAAATTTCTGAAGAGATCTCAATTGTTCGGAGTAGTCAATAATATCCAAGGCAAAATCAAATGTTTTCCTTACAACCAAGTTGTCCTTATCATTTCTCATATCATCAAATTTTCAAATCGATCAACCTTCAAATTAAGTACGCCTAAGTACCGTTCGCTGCTCAATTCGCTTTTCATAATGTTCTCCTTGAAATATCCGTTGTACGAATATTCCGGGAACATGAATCTGATTGGGATCCAAACTACCGGCAGGAAGCAATTCCTCTACCTCGGCCACCGTAATGTTTGCCGCTCCGCACATACAGGGATTAAAGTTGCGTGCCGTTCCTTTAAATATAAGGTTCCCGGCCTCATCACCTTTCCAAGCCTTTACAAAGGCAAAATCTGCAGAAAAAGCCTCTTCCAACACGTACATTTTTCCGTTGAATTCCCGGGTTTCCTTTCCTAGTGCCACTTCCGTTCCATACCCGGCCGGGGTATAGAATGCCGGAAACCCAGCTTGGGCTGCCCTACACTTTTCGGCCAGGGTTCCCTGAGGCGTAAGCTCTACCTCCAACTCACCACTCAGCATTTGTCGTTCAAATTCGTCGTTCTCGCCCACATAGGAGGAGATCATTTTTTTAATCTGATGCTTTTGTAATAACAGTCCCAAACCAAAATTATCCACTCCTGCATTATTGGAAATACAGGTAATGCCGGTAATCCCCAAGCGAACCAACTCCGCAATGGCATTCTCCGGAATTCCACAGAGACCAAAACCCCCAAGCATAAAGGTCATTCCATCCTCCACACCTTCCAAAGCTTCTTTTGCATCGCTTACTGTCTTAGGTATCATATTGTACAAATTGAGCTATGAAATTACTCGATATTTGGGAAATAGGAAAGCACAAAACCCGAAGCATTGTAGATTCCCATATGAGGTGTTTGCCGCTTTTTTAGAAGTCAAGATCGTCCAAGTCGTCCTCGGAATCGATCTCCTTTTCCAATTCCTCTATTACCTTGGTGCAATCCACATTAATGGACAATTCCTCGGGTTCGAGAAAATCCCCCTCGGATACCCCCAATTCCTTATTAGCGTAGTTTTTTCTCATATAGAGACCCCAAATAGGGAGGGCCATGGAAGCGCCTTGTCCGTATTTCAGGCCCCTAAAATGGATGGAACGTTCTTCGCCACCGACCCAAACGCCAGTGACCAAATTGGGCACCATCCCCATAAACCAACCATCACTTTGATTTTGTGTGGTCCCGGTTTTACCCGCTATAGGATTGGCAAATTCATATGGATATCCTGTGACGATCTCTTTATATACTGTTTGGTTTGTTGCAAAAGTATGGCGTAACCGCGTTCCTGAGCCTCCTTCGGTAACCCCTTTCATTAAGTCCACCATGGCGTAGGCCACATCCTTGCTGAGCACATCCTTGGTCTCCGGCACATACTCGTATAGCACCGTGCCATTTTTATCCTCGATACGGGTAACCATAACAGGTTTTACGTACACCCCCTCATTTACAAAAGTGCCATAGGCCCCGACCATCTCATACACGTTGAAGTCCGGTGTCCCCAAAGCAATGGACGGAACTTCCGGAATCTCCTTGGTAAGTCCCAAATTTTTTACAATGGATACTACCGATTTGGGACCGACCCGATCGATCAATTGTGCCGTAACCGTATTGATGGAATTGGCGAGGGCATGTTTTAGGGTATGCATTCGTCCAGAGTATTTTCCATCCGAATTCTTTGGGCACCATGGTTCCATATTCCCGTGTTTCAAGGTCTCAATGCAATATTGGGTATCCGGTAATGAGTCACAGGGTGATAATCGAAGCTGATCTATGGCGGCCGCATAAACAAAGGGCTTAAATGTAGATCCGGCCTGCCGAGCCCCTTGGATGACATTATCGTATTGAAAATGTTTGTAATCGACTCCACCTACCCAAGCTTTTACATGGCCCGTCTGGGGTTCCATGGACATCATAGCCGCCCTTAGAAAGGTTTTATAGTATTGAATAGAATCCAGGGGTGTCATTATGGTATCCTTTTCCTGCGAATCGCTATTCCAATCAAAGACCGTCATTTCCGCGGGTTTGGTAAACGACTCCCTAATTTCCTTTTCCGAAGATCCCGCTGCCTTCATTTTCTTCCATCGCGCCGAATTTTTCATGGCCCTTTCCATGATTCCATCAATTTCCTCTTGGGAAAGCTCTAAAAAGGGGGCCGTTGGGTTCCTATCTGAGGTATTCTGGTGAAAGAACTCGGCCTGTAGATTTTTCATATGTTCAGCTACGGCGTCCTCGGCATTTTGTTGCATACGCGAGTCTATGGTCGTATATATCCTTAGGCCATCCAAATAAATGTTCCATTGATCTCTTCCGTCGTCGTCCAAGGCCGGTTTGGGATTTTTCTTTATCCATCGGTTCATGAAGCCCTGTAGATACATCCTGAAATAGGTGGCGATTCCCTCACGATGCGATTCGGGATTAAAGTTGATGCCCATTTCCAAAGCTTGTAAAGAATCCTTCTCCGTCTCGGTAAGGTACCCGTATTTGGCCATTTGCCCCAATACGGTATTTCTTCGATTTAAAACAAGCTCCTCCCGGCGGATCGGGTTATAGAGCGACGAATTTTTTAACATCCCTACCAATACCGCCGATTCTTCCGTCCTGAGCTCATTGGGTTCCTTTCCAAAATAAATCCGGGATGCGGATCGTATTCCATCCGCGGCATAACCAAAGTCATATTGATCCATGTACATTTTTATGATCTCCTCTTTGGTATATTGTCTTTCCAAACGCGTAGCAATGACCCACTCCTTTATTTTTTGAAGAATACGATCTATCCCTCCTGAGGGTTTCTTTGTAAAAAGCAATTTTGAAAGTTGCTGTGTTATGGTACTGGCCCCTCCTTTCTTTCCTAAGAAAACAAGGGCTCTAAGCGTGCCTCGGGCGTCGATTCCAGAATGTTTAAAATAACGGGCATCCTCGGTAGCCACCAGTGCATCGACCAAATTTTGCGGAAGACTATCAAAAGGCACCGGGGTACGATTGTCATCCAAATAGAACTTTCCCAAGGTCTCGCCGTCCGAGGAAATGATTTCAGAGGCCAAATTGGTCTGAGGATTCTCCAGCCGCTCAAAGGTGGGCATTTCCCCCAAAAACCCCCAGGAGGCCAATAAAAAAAGAAATGCGACGGAAAGAATTCCGGTTGCAAAGAGTATCCAGAACCATTTTATGAATTTAAAAAATCCTTTGTCGTTCTTTTTCTTTATCGTTTTTTTTGCCATTATTTATGGGTCTCTTTTTTCAATTTGGAAACCGACATCGGTTATTCCCTGCAAGTTTACGATTCCCTCTACCTTTCCGTTCTTTCGCATGGCATGGGATACACGTAAGGTATATACGCCGGAGGAAGGAAAAACGATGTTCTCCTTATACCATAATTTGTTTTCCTTTATACTGCCATAGCCTTTTCCCAACCAACTGCCGTCCGGTCTGGCCATTTCATACTCCAATGTATCCTTTATGGTTCGTCCGGAAGGAAAATCAAGTTCGGCTATCAAAAAAAGGTTGCTGTAAGGGAAAGTCTCGTCATTCCTTATATTGATAAATAGATTGTGGGCATATAAGGTGTCCATTTCAGAAAACGTAAATTCAATAGTGTTTTCCTTGTTCCAGGAACCCTTGTCGGTTGCCTTGTATTCCGCTTTTACCAAAGCGTCATTACAGGAAATAAAGAGCGGCACAATTGTTAGGGCAAGTAACCTCCTAAACATTTTTTGAACGTCTTTTCTGATTCTTTCTTGACTTCCTATTCCTGTTTTTTCTTCGCTTTGGCCTATCAAAACGGGTAAGACTGTCTTGGCCCACAACATTTTCGAACACCTTTTCTTCCTCAACGGAATTATCCGCTACATATTCTTCCAGACTGGCTACTTTTTCCTTTTTTTTATTCTTCTGGATAATTTCCACGACCTGGTCTTTAGAAAGTGCATGCCAATTGGAAGGTTCATTCCTATAGGAGAACCATAGTGTCGATTTAAAAATATCCGCTTTTTGGCAAAAGGCCAATCCCTTCTCCGTATGAAGTTTGGTGTCCGAGGATGGGAAATCCTTTAAGGCCTCGAGATACATATCCAATTCATAATTGAGGCAACACTTGAGCTTACCACATTGGCCGGCCAATTTTTGGGGATTCAAGGATAGTTGTTGGTAACGTGCGGAGGAGGTGCTTACCGATCTAAAATCGGTCAACCATGTAGAGCAGCATAATTCCCGGCCGCAAGAGCCAATTCCCCCAAGTCGTTGGGCCTCTTGCCGATATCCTATTTGACGCATTTCTATGCGTATGCCAAATGCCTTGGCCATGTCTTTTATCAGCTGACGAAAATCTACGCGCTCCTCTGCGGTGTAATAAAAAGTGGCCTTGGATCCATCTCCCTGGAATTCAACATCGGAGATTTTCATTTGAAGACCCAATATAATGGCAATTTCCCTGGATCTTTTCTTGATTTCCTCTTCCCTTCCCCTACATTTTTGCCACTTATCAATGTCCCTTTGGGTGGCCCGGCGATATATTTTGGGAAGGTCGGGTGAATTATGGTCCTCCTTTTTCTTTTTCATCTGTACCTTTACCAGCTCACCTGTTAGGGTTACCATACCAACGTCATGGCCGGATTGCGCTTGGGTAGCCACAACATCACCAATGGAAAGGGTTAGGTTTTCCGTATTTCTGAAGAACTCCTTTCTACTATTTTTAAATCGGACTTCCACACAGTCAAACGGCTTTGCACCATTGGGAAGCGACATATTGGAAAGCCAATCGAAAACCGTTAATTTATTACAGCCATCCGTACCGCAAGTCCCATTGTTCTTACATCCGCGTGGCTGTCCGTCCTTAGCGGTCGAACAACTGCTACACCCCATATTTAATATCTTGATTTGATCAAACTTGCCCTCACAGTACTGGAATTAGAGGAATTCTTGATCAAAAAAGGTTCATATTTAACTTAAACGTAAAGGTAGTGATTTTTTAATTCGATGAAAAGTTAATAAGTGCAGGGCTTCTTTGGAAAATTCGAAGAATTCGGCTTCATCCTTGCCTGGTTTTGTATTCTTTTTCCCGGCACTTCCAAGGGCTATGGGGTCATCTCTTGAATTTTAACACCTCCGAACGTCCTTTCTTGAAAATCTTGTTGCTTACCACTTTTCCCTTGCGCAGTCTTTTTTGCTCTTCATAAGGAAGGTTATGGATTTCTTTACAAGTGTCCGAACAACAATTGTCCATTTTTTGGGCACATTCATCACACTGAATGAACAAAAGATGGCAGGCCTCATTGGCACAATTCACGTGATTATCACAGGGTTTGCCACATTGATGGCATTGGGCGATAACATCCTCGGAAATGCGTTCGCCCCTACGATGATCAAAGACGAAGTTCTTGCCCAGAAATTTATTCTCCAATCCCTTTTTCTTCACCTGTCTGGCATAATCAATGATTCCCCCCTCCAACTGATAGACTTGTTTAAATCCTTTATGCTTGTAATACGCACTGGCCTTTTCGCAACGAATCCCTCCAGTGCAATACATAACCAACTTCTTATCTTCCTTATGTGCCGCCAGATCCCTCTCTATGATGTCCAGGGAATCACGGAAGGTATCGACATCCGGGGTGATGGCATTTTTAAAATGGCCAATCTCGCTTTCGTAGTGGTTGCGCATATCCACCAACAATGTATCGGGATCCTCAATGAGCTCGTTGAACAGCTCCGCGTCCACATGTATACCCTTGTTGGTCACATCAAAAGTATGGTCGTTTAAACCGTCGGCAACAATTTTTTTGCGGACTTTTACTTTCAATTTGAGAAACGATTTGTTGTCTTGTTCTATGGCAATATTAAGGCGTACATTTTCCAAGAACGAAATGCTATCCAAATGTGCCTTGAATGCCCCAAAATTTTCCGCGGGAACGGATAGCTGGGCATTGATTCCCTCATGGGCCACATAAATCCTGCCCAAAACATCCAGCTTGTTCCAATGGATAAACAAATGGTTTCGAAAAATCAGGGGATTGCCAATATGTGCATAGGCATAAAAAGAGATGGTCAGCCGTTCTCGGCCCGCTTTTTCGATAAGAGCAGCTCTTTCCTTTGCACTTAAGGTATTGTACAGTTGCATGCTATACGAATAGTTTAAGTTAAAAGAATGATTTTATTTAAAGGGCAAAGGTAAGATAATATGGAAAACTCCAAGGCAATTGGAAAAGGCGTTGTCTGGAAACGGGTGGCGATGTCACCTATAAGGTTTCGCGATGCAACTATTTCATTCATAAAAAAGAGCCTTGAATTTATCAAGACTCTTCATTGGCCATCCCATTTTTCTTTTTCATAGCATTCTTTAAAAAAAATGCAAAAAAGGAAATGACCACCGCTGCCCATTGCCACTAAAAACAATGGTTTATATATTGAGTTAGTACCGCCTATTTAAAGCTAGATGCAGGTTTCCCAAAAAGGTTGCGTCCACATTGCGATATGCAAAAAGAAATGGTATTTTAGCGTCCTTAATCACAGATAATATGAGCTCCGAAAAAGATGCCAAATTAAAGGCCTTGAAACTTACCTTGGATAAACTGGACAAGACGTATGGTAAGGGCACCGTAATGAAAATGGGCGATAACGTCGTCGAGGAAGTTGAGGTAATTTCGTCCGGTTCCTTGGGCCTGGATATTGCTTTGGGCGTTGGGGGCTATCCACGGGGCAGGGTCATTGAAATCTACGGCCCGGAATCGTCAGGAAAGACCACCCTAACATTGCATGCCATAGCCGAAGCTCAAAAAAATGGCGGAATCGCTGCCTTTATAGATGCAGAACATGCCTTTGATCGTTTCTATGCCCAGAAATTAGGTGTAGATATTGACAACCTCATCATATCCCAACCGGATAATGGGGAGCAGGCCTTGGAGATTGCCGATAATCTTATCCGCTCGGGCGCCATTGACATCGTGATTGTGGATTCTGTTGCCGCACTTACCCCCAAAAGTGAAATTGAAGGCGAAATGGGGGATTCCAAAATGGGACTACACGCTAGACTGATGTCTCAGGCCTTGCGAAAATTGACGGGATCTATAAGCAAGACCCACTGTACGGTTATCTTTATCAATCAGTTACGGGAAAAAATCGGGGTCATGTTCGGTAACCCAGAGACTACCACCGGGGGTAATGCATTGAAGTTTTATGCTTCCGTCCGTTTGGATATCCGTAGATCCACCCAGATCAAGGATACCGATGGTTCGGTACAAGGAAATAAGACACGGGTAAAAGTGGTAAAGAACAAAGTGGCCCCACCTTTTAAGACGGCAGAGTTTGATATCATGTACGGCGAGGGAATTTCCAAGGTTGGGGAAATCATAGATTTGGGCGTAGAATATGAGATTATAAAAAAGAGTGGCTCATGGTTCAGCTATGGAGACACCAAATTGGGTCAAGGAAGGGACGCCGTAAAAACCCTACTTATGGATAATCCCGAACTTTTTGAAGAATTGGAAGGCAAAATACGGGAAGCGATAAACGCCTTGAAGTAGCATTCAATTTCTCTTTCCGGTAAAACCTTTAGGCTCCCTTTCTTTTAATGTATCTTGAACATACTGAAGCCGTAAGGCTGAATTATATGCAATTTTATCCGTCATAAGGCGTATTTACGCAACCTTTGCCTTTTCTTTACATCTTAGAAGAAAACCCAATTGCCAATGAAAAGGTATTTTTTAATTTTCTATTCCCTTTTGGCAGTGCTTGGTCTTAGCTCTTGCGATTTGGACGACGATAGCCCGAATTTTCATTTTACGGCCTTGCAGATTACAAGTGTGGAACTTCCCGAATCATTTGATCTCAATGGGACTTACGAAGTAAAGGTTACCTATGTAAGACCGGATGGCTGTACTTTTTTTGAAGGTTTTGACTTTGTCAAAGAAGATGTCACCGTCCGTAATGTGGTGGCTGTAGGTTCAGTACGGACAGATCAAGCCTGTACCGCAGCCATAGAGGAAGAGGAAGCCACATTTATATTTGTCGTACTATTCGATGAACCATACACTTTTAGATTTTGGCAAGGAACCGAAGACGGCATGGATGAGTATTTTGAAGTAGAAGTACCCGTTAATTAATAAAAGCAACATAATCTAACCAACATTTTGAGTCTGGAAGAACTCATAGCCAATTGTAAAAAGGGTAACAGGAAGGCACAAGAGCAGTTATATAGGAAGTATTCTGATATACTGTTCGGTATATGTCTTAAGTATTCCCGTAATAGGACTGAAGCGGAAGACAGTCTTCACGACAGTTTTATTACCATTTTTGACAAAATTGGTCAGTACCGATCCAAGGGCTCCTTTGAAGGTTGGATAAAGCGTATAACCGTGAACACCGTATTGCAAAAGTATCGTAAGGAGGAATACCTAAAAGTGGTCAATGAAAACATTGGCGAAGAAATAGAGTTCGAATCCGAGGGTTATGCGGATATCGGTTTACAGACCTTACTGAAATATATTCAAGAGCTCCCTAACAAATACAGGCTAACCTTTAATTTATATGTATTGGATGGCTATTCCCATAAAGAGATCAGTAAGCTTTTGGGAACGTCACCAGGAACATCAAAATCAAACCTTGCGCGTGCAAGGACCATTTTAAAAGAAAAAATTGAAACCGAAACGACCCGGTCAATAATCGGCATATTGATTATTGCATTAGTGGACACCCTATAAAGAAACTAGTTACCGGGTTCGGAAAAAGAAAACATGAACATTGCTTAAGTCATTGTAAAATGAGCAAAAAGAACTTAGACACATTGTTCCAAAGAAAATTCAAGGATTTCAAGGAAAAACCTGATGAGAAAGTCTGGGAATCCATTGAGGTTACATTGGACAAAAAGGAAAAATCCCGCAAACCGATTCCGCTATGGTGGAAACTGGGTGGGGTAGCCGCCGTATTGGCCCTACTTATGTATGTTATAAATCCATTGGGCGATAGTGCACCTGAACAGGATGCGATAATCACGGATACTGAAAATATTGATGAACGAGATGTGGAAAAGGGCAAAGAAAAAAAGGAGACCGAGTCCACCACTCCACAAGGTTCCGTTGAAATTGAAGTTGCGGATGTTGATACCAATGACGAAAAGGAAACCGTAGATCCAATCCATCAAACGGAGGATAAAATCCCAGCCGTCGCAAATACCCGGAAAGATGCTTCAGATTCTCGTTTGGATAAAATCAATACTAAAGGAGAAAATGGTCTCTTGCCGGAAAAGAATCGACAAGGCGAGGCTATTCAAATTGTCGATTCCCAAAAAGATGGGCAACAGAATGAGGCCGCTACGGATAAATTCCAACTTAATCCCAATCCTGTTCCCAGAAATGAGAGCGGAGCCGTTGCGGTTTCCGACACCGATTTGGAAAACGAAAAAGAGGAGGGGCCCGATGCGGACACCAATCCTACTAAAATATCGCCCAAGGACAATCTAGGGTATACATCGGATGAGGGTGTTGTGGAAACCGTAGAAGAGATCCCCAAGGAACCTGAGCTGGACAACGGGAAAAAATCAATTTTTGATGAAATTGAAAAGCAGCAGGAAGATGAAGCCATAGTGGAGGCTAAGAGTAGCAAATGGTCCGCAGGGCCCAGCATCGCGCCCGTCTATTACAACGCCATTGGTGAGGGTTCACCAGTGCATTCCATTTTCGTACCCAACTCAAAGTCGGGGGATATCAATTTAAGTTATGGTCTTACGGTCGCCTATGAAATCAATGATAGGTTAAGCATTCGTTCAGGGCTTCATAGGGTAGATTTTGGCTATGATACCAATGACGTGGAATTTTCCTCTTCCCTTCAGGCATCTGCCGAGGGGCAAATAGATAACATAAATTATACCGCGACTTCCAAAAACTTGGTGGTACAAAGCAAGGCAAACGGTGTTTCCAGTGCTGTGGCCGATCCGGAAGCAGCACTTTTGGACATTACGGCACAGGATCCAACACGAAATGGTACCATGTCCCAACAGTTCGGATATCTCGAAGTCCCAGTGGAACTCAACTACGCTCTCCTAGATCGGAAATTCGGTATAAATCTAATTGGCGGGGTAAGCTCTTTGTTCTTGGTGAATGATAATACCGTTTCCCTTACCTCGAACGGACTCACTACTGAAATGGGCGAGGCCAACAATATTAATAACGTAAACTTCAGTACCAATGTAGGTTTTGGTCTTAATTATAGATTTACACCTAAGTTACGATTTAACCTGGAACCTATTTTTAAATATCAACTGAATACCTTCTCAGAAACTGCTGGGGACTTCCGACCATTTTCGGTAGGTGTATATAGCGGATTGAGTTTTAAATTCTAATGATGTTGGTTAGGTAAGTCGTTGTACCCTCAACGACTGCTTATTCGCCTCGATAGCTTTGTCGGGGCGTTTTTCATTTTTGCAGATCCTTTAAAATCAAGCCCCTTACCTGTTCCCTTAAGTTCCCAGTATCCTCTTCGGTCAGCGCTCCAGTTTCCAAAAAGGAATGCACCTTTACCCGCAACGGGCCCGGGCTTCCACTAAAAAAGGTGAAAGGAAATCGTTTTTTGCTGTCAAAAAAGGTCATGGGTACTACAGGAATACTATGGGCAATGGCCATTTTGAAAGCCCCGTCCTTAAATTCATCCAAAATAACGTGTTCTTCGGGAACACCCCCTTCCGGAAAGATGCAAATACTAAGCCCTTGGTTTAAGCGCCGTTGTGCCCTTCTATAAACACCTGTCCTGCTCCGTGTATCATCGCGATCTACCATGATACAGACCCGTTTATAAAAAAATCCGAATAATGGAATTTTGACCAATTCCTTTTTGCCCACAAAAACAAAGGGGCTCGGACTTGTCCAAAGCATAAGCATAATATCCAACATACTGGTATGATTGGCCACGAGCATATAGCTTCTGCCTTTTTCCATTTGTTGTTCGCGGATTATTCGGGGCGGACAGCCCATACCATATAAGATGGGGGCAGCCCATAGATTTCGGGCCATCCAAAAAAATTGGGGATAGGTCCCTTCCGAGAAAGTGAATACTAGAAGGAACGGAAAAAATATAAAAATAGGAGTTGCCACCAAAATATAGAACCACATACGGTACAGCGTCTGGCCTATTTTTTTTAGTAACGTAAGCATACGGCCAAAAATAGCTATTTTGGCCTTGATTTTTCTGATTTCTTTTACCTTTGCCTTTCTTTGAACTCAGCTTATGGCGCGAATTTTAACAGGCATACAGAGTACGGGCACTCCACATTTGGGAAATATTCTTGGGGCAATTATTCCGGCTATAGAAATGGCCGCCGATCCCGATAATGAATCCTTTCTTTTTATTGCGGATATGCATTCGCTTACCCAGATAAAGGACGGAACCCAATTGCGCAACAATACCTATGCCACGGCAGCCGCTTGGATGGCCTTTGGGCTCGATGTGGAAAAAACGGTCTTTTATCGGCAAAGCGATGTGCCCCAAGTAACCGAGCTGGCATGGTATCTCAGTTGCTTTTTCCCTTACCAAAGATTGACCTTGGCCCATTCCTTTAAGGACAAGGCAAATCGATTGGAGGACGTGAATGTGGGCCTTTTTACCTATCCCATGTTGATGGCGGCGGATATCCTATTGTACGATGCCGACATCGTTCCGGTGGGGAAGGATCAATTACAACACCTTGAAATGACGCGGGATGTAGCTTCCCGGTTTCACGCCCAATTGGGGGAAACCTTTGTGTTGCCGGACGCCAAGGTCCAGGAAGAAACCATGTATGTTCCTGGTACGGATGGGGAAAAGATGAGCAAAAGCAAGGGTAACCTTATCGATATCTTTCAACCGGATAAAAAACTGCGCAAACAATTAATGGGTATTGTTACCGATAGCAAGGCGCTCGAAGAGCCCAAGGATCCTTCAACGGACAATGTATTCGCATTGTATAAAATATTGGCCAACGTAGAACAGATCGAGGAAATGAGCGCCAACTATCTGGCTGGCGATTATGGGTACGGGCATGCCAAACAAGCTTTGTTCGAACTTATTCTACAGAAATTCGAAGATGCCCGCGATAAATTCGAGTATTATATGGCCCATCTGGAAGAGGTGGACGAAGCCCTGGCACTTGGAGCTCAAAAGGCCAAAAAAGTGGCGGATGAAGTTTTGCACAGGGTCCGTGGGAAATTAGGGTATTAATTCGTATCTTAAAGCGTCCATCAGCGCTTTGATCATGATTCATAACTTCCTCCCCCGTACGAAGAAAATGCGACTCAGTTTTTTCGTTTCCCTTCTATTGCTGTTACTCCCGGGTTCCAATATCCATTCGCAACAGAGCAAAAACCCTTACCACGAAACCATATTGGAGGAATTACGAAATTATGCGGCCACCGGAGGACCGGAAAAAGTCTATGTTCAAACGGATAAGGAGTTTTATGGCCGTGGGGAGACCATTTGGTTTAAGGCTTATTTGGTAGATGGTGTAACCCATACCCAAAGCACCAAGAGCAAAATCGCTTATGTAGAGCTTTGGAACGAAAAGGATAGCCTAATCGCCCTAAGAAGACTCCATATTGAAGATTTTGGTGCGGCCGGGGATATCAAGATTAATGACAGTTTACAAGGGGGAATCTATACTTTAAGGGCCTATACCAAGTATATGCTGAACGAACAAGAGCCGCTCTTTTTCCATAAGCAAATTCCTATCTGGGATTCCCCAAAAATTGTGGCCAAACCAGAAAAGCCGACCGTGGAGGATGATATGGACAACTCCTTGTTATCGCCCATAATCCGACCGAACATCGAGTTTTTCCCCGAAGGAGGGTATTTGGTCAGCGGATTGGAAAACGTTACGGGCATAAAAGCCACGGATAAGAAAGGAAACGGCCTTGCATTACAGGGTAAGATATTGGATGAAAGCGGCAATCCCGTAGCTTTTTTCCGAACCTTTGATTTTGGGCTGGGGAACGCTAATTTTACCCCGGAGGCCGGGAAAAAGTATTACGCACGAATTGACAATGGGGAAATCGATGCATCGTTTCCCCTACCGAAGCCATTGGCCAAGGGTTATGTGCTCAATCTCAAAAACAAGGGAGACCATATTCTTATAAAGGTTACCTCCAATGATGAAAGGGGTTTACAAGGATTTTTCTTGTTGGGTCATCTTAGGGGAGAGATTATCTACAAGCATCACATTGAGAAGCCAAACGCCAAGGGCGATGCCATTTTCAAATTGTCCACGGATGGCCTCAAGGATGGTGTGGCACAATTTACTTTGTTCGCACGGGACGGGGAACCGCTCTGTGAACGTTTGGTCTTCCTGGATTCTCCAGATAATCTGGAACTTTCCATAAGCACGGAATTCATGGACTATGGCGTCCGTAAACCTGTATCCACTATGATAACGCTAAAGGACGAAACTGGGGCACCCGTCCAAGGCGAGCTTTCGGTAAGTGTGGTCAGCAGTACCAACGACCCAAAAAGGCATGCAGAAACGAATATTAAAAGTTGGTTGCTTTTGGATTCGGATCTGGGAGGTACCGTTCCGGATCCGGACTATTTTTTTGTGGACAACTCATCTTCCAGAAAACAGCTGTTGGATCTGTTGATGCTTACACATGGTTGGCGCAGATTCGTATGGAAGGATTTTCGGGATACCTTAACAACCAGGGTATTGGAACATGATCCAGAAAAAGGAATCGTAATACGGGGCACGACCACGGCATTCTACAACAGTAACAAATCGTTGAAGTCCCAGGTGAGGTTTACTATTTTGGATGAGGGGGCCTATCAAGAACAAAGCCCCACCAACTTCCAAGGAGAGTTCAGTTTTGGCCCGCTTATCTTTCAGGACAGTATTCAAGGAATCCTAGAGGCCTTTGCGCTGGGGAAAAAGAGAAAGCCGGAAGTGGCCATTTATATAGACTCTACGGTTTTTTCGGTCCCTTTTAGCCAACCTGTGAAGCGAAAGAGCACATTTGCACCCACCGGAAACGTTCAGGACTATCTCGAAACAGCATGGAAAAAGATGGAAACTGATTTCGCTTATAGTCCCAAAGTAACCCAGCTTCAGGAAGTTACCGTTATCGGAGAAAAAAGGACCAGGGCAAAGTTTATACGGGAAAAGGCCGACGAGATTACGCTACACGGCGAGCCCACCATGCGGTTGTTCACGGATTCCCTTCCAGGTCTCCTAGGAGCCAGTATGATGGATATGCTACGCAGAGTGCCCGGCGTACAGGTCTTTGGAACGTATCCCAACCAGTCCGCCATTTTACGACCTACAGGCTTCTTACGAGGAAGTGAGCCCATTTATATTGTAGATAGCGGTCCGACTCCTTGGGAATCTGCCAGATTTATGATGGCTAGTGAAGTTGAGTTCCTGGATGTCCTTAAGGGAGGTGCGGCGGCCATTTATGGCGGGCGCGGTGGTAATGGGGTTGTGGCCATTTACACAAAAGGTTCGTTGCTCATCCCACCGCCCGTCACCAAACGCTTTCCCGGGGTGGCCAGCTTTACCGTTTCCGGGGTCTATAAGGCCAGGGAATTCCATTCCCCTAATTATGCCGTTCCCAAAAAGGAACATGAAAAACCGGATTACCGCACCACCTTGCATTGGGAGCCCAAACTTCCTGTAGCAAAAAATAGTCCTCCTTCTTTTTCGTTCTATACAGGTGATAGTACTGGGGAATATATCATCAAGGTTGAGGGAATGACCCTAGACGGACAACCAGTTCAAAGGCTATCCCGATTTACCGTCAGCAAAGAAGGTTCCAAAATGTAAATGGACCAAAATTTTGATATACCAACCATAGGGTCGGTTCAATAGATTAATCTTTTGTTTTTTTGATTTACCTACTAGGTCATTAAACTGTATTTCATCGATAAATTGCCAAAAACTGTGACTCCAGCGTTTCTATATGTCGCTAAACAGACCCGTCGGTCCGTAGAATCTCAAATTGCCTCGAACAGTTTTCCGGGAAGGGGGCGTATTATTCCCTTCATTTCCATATTCAACAAGGTGGAGGAAACCTTGAAGATAGGTAGACTGCATTTCAGGGCAATGTTGTCCAACAACTGTTTGCCCTCTTTTTGTAGATAGGTATATATGATTTTTTCCGTTTCGTCCAACTCCGTAAAAAGTTGTTTTTGTATTGCTTTGGGCTCTTCTTTTTTCACTTCCCAACCCAATAGATAGACCAAATCCGCTGCCGAAGTAAGCATATGTGCCTTTTGTTGTTTGATCAAGTTATTGCAGCCCGAACTGAACTTGTCCCCTGCACGGCCAGGAACCGCAAAAACATCACGGTTATAACCATGTGCGATATCCGCCGTAACCAAACTACCTCCCTTTTCGGCAGACTCCACAACTACTGTTGCCTCGCTCATCCCGGCAATAATCCGATTACGCTTCAAAAAATTTTCGCGATCCGGGTTTTGGGAACTCCAAAATTCGGTAAGGAATCCACCGTTACTTTCAACATCGGCCATGTATTTGGAATGTATCTTGGGATAGATCTGGTTTAAACCATGTGCAAGGCAGCCAATAGTCTGCAATCCGTACTTCATGGCCGCTTTTTGGATACAAATATCTACTCCATAGGCGAAACCACTAACGATAATAGGGTCTAGGGGCGCGATATCGGCTACGAAGGCCTCGCAAAAGGCCATTCCGTAACTTGTTATGTTTCGTGTGCCCACAACACTAATTATTTTCCTGGCCTCCCAATCCAGATTACCCCTCATAAAAAGTAAAATGGGACTATCAATACAATGTTTCAGATATGACGGATAGCTCGAATCCATGAAGTAGGAATAGGATATATTATTTTCCTGTATAAATTCATATTCCGATAAAGCAGCTTCTAAATGTTCGGAATCGAACAGGCCCTTGAGCTTAGCCGAACCAATGCCATCAATCTTTTTTAAACGATGTAGCTTATCCTCAAAAACAGCTTCGGGGCTCCCACAATGCGCAATAAGCTTTTTGGCCGTGACATCTCCAATATAAGGGGCGTTCTGGAGACGGAGTACCGCAATCAATTCGCTATTAATCATTTACAAAGCCCTTTTAGTTATCCACAAAACACCTGAAATACAATGTTAATAAAAAGTTATGCAGGTGCTTTATAGGGCTATGATTTTTTTTAATATTTGTCCCATATGGCTTTGGAACACTATATAACCGAATTACTTTACCGATATAATTGTGTCGTTATTCCGGGCTTTGGGGCCTTTCTAACACAAACCAAATCTTCCGTTCTCGATACCGATACCCATACATTCCATCCGCCTACGAAAATGCTTTCCTTTAACGAACAGCTCACTTCCAATGACGGGCTTTTGGTTTCGTATATTTCCAAGGCTGAAAAGACTTCCTATGAATTGATGTCGCAAAAAGTGGGCCGCATTTCGGAGGAATGGAAAACCGGTTTGCGAAATAATGAAAAGCTGGAATTACCCCACATTGGGGAATTATGGTTGAACGAAAGCGGCAGGATTCAATTTCAACCTTCCCAACAAATCAATTACCTTACCTCCTCCTTCGGTTTTTCATCGTTCCCATCTTCGCCTGTATTAAGAGAAGACCTAAAGGAACGTGTTGTCGTTTTGGAAGAGAAAGTACCTTTTGCCTTTACTCCGGAAAAACGGAAAGAATATTCCTTTAGGCCCTATCTCAAATACGCGGCGGTATTTCTATTGGCACTTGCCACTGGATTAACGGGCTTTCGTTCGTATCAGGAAGCACGGAACCAAGAACAATTGGCACGGGAGGAAGCGCAGCAACAAGTTTCCAAGCGAATCCAAGAAGCTACTTTTTTTGGTAATAGACCCATGGAATTACCTACGTTTACCCTGGATGTTATCGCCAAAAAAGGCCTTAGAAGAGGAACACATCATGTTATTGCCGGTGCCTTTAGGGTCAGGTCCAATGCGGACAAGAAAATCCAGCAATTGAACCAGCTAGGTTTTGAAGCCTCCTATTTGGGCACGAATGACTTTGGCCTGCATATGGTAGCCTATAGTAGCCATGATGATCCCAAAGAAGCATTGAATGCCCTGAAACACGTTAGGCGGACACACTCCGGTGATGCTTGGTTAAAGTCCGTAAAATAAGTTCATAGTCCTTTCTCCCCCTTTAAATTGAATGTATCTTTGCCGAATAATTGGGCATACAGCCCTAAATTTTTTTAGATGCAGGCCAAAAAACCCTCTGAATCCCGAACCATAATGACCGATATGGTTCTCCCTAGTGAGACCAATCCTCTGAACAATCTTTTTGGAGGTGAATTGTTGGCCCGAATGGATAGGGCGGCCAGTATTGCCGCACGCCGTCATAGCAGGCGTATTACCGTTACGGCTTCGGTAAATCACGTTGCCTTTAATCAATCTGTTCCCTTGGGTAGTGTGCTTACCGTTGAGGCGGCCGTGTCCCGGGCCTTTACCACTTCGATGGAGGTTTACATTGATGTTTGGATGGAAGATCGCTATAACGGAAAGCGAAGTAAGGCCAATGAGGCCATCTATACCTTTGTCGCCGTGGATGAAACCGGAAAGCCTACCGAAGTACCTCCACTTGAACCGGAAACTCCATTGGAAAAGGAACGTTTTGATGCGGCATTACGGCGCAAACAACTCAGTTTGGTATTGGCTGGTAAAATGAAACCCAAGGAGGCTACTGAGTTGAGGGCTTTATTCATGGAATAGGTCCTTGGCCTATTAAAATCCCTAGAAGTCGAAATTATCAGGATCTGGACCGATACGTTCCCCTCGATCAAAACTATCTAAAAAAGCGACTTCATCCGCTGTAAGTTCAAAATCGAAAATTGCCGCATTGGTAAGAATTCGTTCCTTTTTGGCCGATTTGGGAATGGTGACCACGCCTTTCTGTAAATCCCACCTCAATATAATCTGAGCGGCAGATTTATTATATTTCCGTTCCAATTCCTTACATATGTCCAGCCTAAACAGTTTCCCTTGCATAAATGGGGACCATGCCTCGTATTGAATGTTTTTTGAAGCACAGAAATCGACCAAATCCTGTTGCACCAAATAGGGATGGAATTCCATTTGATTGACCATAGGTACAACTTCAGCGGTCTGTAACAGGTCTTCCAAATGATGCCGCAAAAAATTACTGACTCCTATGGCCTTGACCCTTCCCTCGGCATATAATTTTTCCATAGCACGCCAGGTATCCTTATAGCTTCCAGTAACCGGCCAATGCACCAGATATAGATCAAGGTATTTAAGTTGTAATCGTTTAAGACTGTCCTCAAAGGCTTTAAGTGTACTTTCATAACCTTGATCCGAGTTCCAGACCTTACTGACCACAAAAACCTCTTCCCTGGCCACTGAACTTTCCTGTATCCCTCGGCCCACACCTTCTTCATTTTTATAGACCGAGGCGGTATCCACATGGCGATAACCGGCATCCAATGCCCATCGGACAGCGTCAATGGCCTCCTGATCGTTATCGGACTGATACGTCCCCAATCCGAAATAGGGCATATGTACCCCGTTATGTAATTCAAAAGTTCCTTGTATATCGGTAATAGTGTTCATGAAAAGTGTTTTGATTTTATAGTCTATATACCCAATCCTCGGGATTTAACTTTGAGGTGTCCTTGTACAAATAGAATTTGAGACGGGTCTGTCCGTTGGACCGATTGGTATAAACCGTGCCCAATTCGGTTTTTGCCGCAACTTTGTCCCCTTTTCGAACAAAAAGATCGGAAAGGTTGTAATAGGTACTGATAAAATTGCCGTGTTTTATTTGAACCCCTTTGTTTCCACCTGGAACGGAAAGAATGGCAATAACCTCACCTTCAAAGATGGCCCTTGCCTTGGCTCCCTGTTCTGTAGTTATGATAACGCCATTGCTCTCATGCTTGATTCCGGGATAAACGGCGTCCTTATATATACCAAACCCTTGGCTCTTTATCCCCTTTTCAACGGGCCATATAAGCTTTCCCTTGTTGGCGGAAAAATTATTCGCCACTATGGTCGCTTCGGGGGTCAATACAAATTTGTTGAAGCTTTTACCAGTCTTGCCCGTTCTTTTATTGGACGCAGCAATCGCATTGCGTATCAGTTTTTCAATCTGTTTGTCAATTTTTCGGGCCTCCCGTTGTTTGCTTTCAATAGCAGCGGCATATTTGCTTTCATTCTTTCGAATAGAGCCCAAAAGCTCTTTTTGAGCCTTTATCTCCCGCATCAATTGATCTTTAGCCTTTCGGTTTTGTGCCAGAAGCACTTCCTTCACTTTCCGTTCTTCTGTAAGATCCTTGTTCAAACGGGTGAGTTCATCCGTTTTTTCGAGTATCATTTCTCCTTGTTCCCTACGATAATCGGTATATTGCTTCATATATTGCAACCGCTTGAAGGCCTGAAAGAAATTCTCCGCGGAAAGCAGGAACATCAAACGGTTCCGTTGGGCCCTGTTTTGATACGACTTTCGGATCATCGTACCATATTCCTCTTTTAAAGTTTGCAAATCGTCCTTAAGTTTGGCAATGTTCCGGATATTGGCATTGATCTTTCGATTCAACAAGTTGGATTGCTGATTGGTCACTTGAATCAACTGTTGGCGTACGTTGATTTTTTTGTCCAGAGCTTCCATTTGGTCCAAAACAGTTCCTCTCTGCTTCTTCTCGGCAAACAATAGGCGATTTATTTCCCGTATCTCATCCTGAAGCCTTTCGCGCTTCGCTTCCAACAGTTTCTGTTCATTGGTCTGGGCATTGGCCTGTACCATGCAGAAAAGCGAAAATACTACAAAACAAATCCTATATAGCCCCCTATATATCATTCTTGTTCAAAACTATTTCTGTAAACCCTTTTGGTATTTTATAGGGAAAGTTTAGCTGTTTATTGAATTCCATGTTTCGGTATTCAATATCAATACTATTCGTATGGGCACTATCAATAGCGGCTACCGTTATCCTTTTAGGTAAAATCCAAGCACTTACCTTTTGGTAGTCCTTATAATCTATTTCCAATATCCGCATTTTTGAAGGTTGGGACAATTGCTGGGCGGCCATCTTAAAATTTACAGGTTCTATTTGAAACAATATCCTAAAAATAGATAACGCTTGCTTGGGTTTAAGTTGGTAGTTGGCACGAGCAATGGAAACATCAAATTTTTCCTTACGCAAATCAAAAAGGGCATGGCCTAATAATAGGTTCTGAAGGTTATCAAAATTCAACTCGGTCCCCAACAGTTCACTTAGATATGAAAAATCGCCGTCAAAATACTCGTTTTGCAACTTGTTATAAAAGGAAACCCGAGTTGGCGTAATATATGCCTTTACCAAACCTAAAGGGGCGCTCATCCATATGGCCTTGTCCTTCTGTATCCGAAGGCTTACATTGACACTTTGTGTGGATTTCCCATCCGAGTAGTCTATTTTGGCCTTTCCGCTAAGCGTATTGAAATTTGTTTGGTTTTGATAATGCTTGCGGATAACGTTCTTTGCCGATAAATTTTCGTCAACGGAACCATCCCCCCCTACTTTGGCGGATTTGCAGGAAAGTAATAAACACAAAAACACCATAAAGCCTACCCCTGTTCGTGACCTCATCAGTTGCAAATCCATAGCTAAAATCCGGGTTTTATCTTACGAAGATACATATTTGCTTTAGAAGTATCTTTCAAAGCGGTATATGCGGTAACCAGCTCTTCATAGAACTTATTTGCCAAAACAGCATCATCCAAAATATAGTCCAATGCAGATTCCAATTCCTCGGCGGCCCGCGTATGTTCCCCCTTTTTGTTTAAGGCATGGGCAAGGGCATAATAAAAATAGGGTTGCAAGGGATAACTTTCCAAAGCCTCCTTTGCCATCTCCTCAAGAGACAACGTGTCCTCGGATTGAATAAGGTTCTCTATTTTCGTTTTATAGTCCATCAAGGGATCTGAAACTACGGTGTTGGTAGTCTCCTTAGGTGTCTTGGCTTTATGTGATTTCTGCTTTTCGATAGAGTCCTTGAGCTTAGATCTCAATTCCTCTGAAAATGCCGATACCTGGATTTCATCCAATATTTCGAGCGCACCTTCAAAGTTCTTCTGTTTGAAATAAATCAACGCCAAATTCTCCCTTAATGCATTGTTTGCATATGGAATATTCGGTTTTATGGAATTCATGGAACTTCCCTGCTTTAGGATTATGTTCACCAAAGTATCCAAGTACCAAAGATTCTCAGGCTTTGCATTCAAAGCATCTATCCCATATTCCTCGGCCTGGGCATATTGCTTGTCGGCCAAATATACCTTGGCAAGCTCATGATCTATCACATGGGCATCGGTATCCATTTGTCTACACTCCAACAAAAGGTTAATGGCCTTGTCATAGTTTTCGATACCTTTTTGCTTTAATGCCTCAAAGAACTTTTCCTGAAAAGCATCCGAGTATTCCTCTAAAAAAACCTCGGCACTTTCCTCAACTTCTATGGGCTCTTCTTGAGCATAGACCTGGAACTGGATTAAAAGAATCCCCACAAAAATCTTCGCTATGGAAAATGTATACTTCATATATCAAACTTCTCGTTTGGGGCACATAATAAACAAAAATGATGATAGACCCTTTATTTTGGTATCATTACATTCTCAACTTGTTCAATTGGGGTATTATTTTACCCCGGTACTACCAAAACCTCCTGCCCCCCGCACGGTTTCGGACAATTCCGCAACTTCTATCCAATCCGCGCGCTCATGTTCGGCAATGACCAATTGTGCGATCCGTTCCCCATTTTCAACAGTAAAAGGGGTATCGGAAATATTTACAAGTATCACGCCGATCTCTCCCCTATAGTCCGCGTCAACTGTTCCTGGGGCATTCAATACGGTAATCCCTTTTTTGGCAGCTAATCCACTTCTTGGGCGTACTTGTGCTTCAGTCCCTACCGGAAGCTCAAGAAAAAGCCCTGTAGGTACAATGGCCCTCCCTAAAGGTTGTAACGTTATAGGTTCAGAAATATTGGCCCTTAAATCCATTCCCGCGGATGCATTTGTTTCATAATGGGGCAAGGGATGAACGGATTTGTTAATAATCTTGATTTTCATTTTTTAAAAAATATCTGTTTTAATTTATCATTTTCCATCTTGTAAATCAATCCCAAAAACAGTGCGAGTAAAATTGATCCCAAAATCAGGTTTCTATTAAAGACATAAAAAGATAATACGGAAAATAAAATGGATATTCCGAGATAGAATATAATCTTCCTGAAGTTGTAGGGAATGGGGTAATACATCCGCCCAAAAAAGAAAGACATCATCATCATAGAACCATAGGCCACCAAGGTTGCCACCGCCGATGCCGTATATCCAAAACGAGGAATAAATGCCATATTGATCACTATAGTGAGCAAGGCGCCTATCAATGATATATAAGCCCCGATCTTTGTTTTATCCGTTACCTTGTACCACACTGATAAATTGTGATAGATTCCCAGAAAAAAACTGGCCAGGACAATAAGGGGTACAATGGACATGGCTTCCCAATACGCCTCGTTACGAACAAAAATAACCTTTAACACATCCGCAAAGACAACTACGGACAATAAAATAATACTTCCTAAAACTACAAAGTAATTGGTCACCTGTGCGTACGCCTTCTGCGGATTTTCCGTTTTAAAATGATTGAAAAAGAAAGGTTCTATTCCCATACGAAAGGCGGTCGCGAACAAAGTCATGAAAAGGGCCAATTTGTAACATGCGGAATACTTTCCCACTTCGCTTTTCGCGATATCCTCAGGTAACAGCCATTCCAAAAGAATACGATCAAAGACTTCATTGATGGTAAATGCCACTCCGGCAATCATTATGGGCATGGAATACCGAATCATTTTGTGCCATAACAGCTTGTCAAAAAAGAAAGGCTGTCTCAAATAGAGATGGGACATTAGCCCAAGTGTTACGCCGCTTGCCACAAGATTGGATATGAATATGTACGAAATCTCAAAACCTTCCCGGTATAGTCCGCTAAATAGACTTTCAGGATTCCCTTGGACAATTTTAGGCAGTAACAAAAGAAAGAAAATATTCAGCCCAAAGTTCAGGGATACGTTCAAAATCTTAATAAGGGCATACCTTGTTGGCCTCTCGTTGGCCCGAAGCCATGCAAACGGAATGATGACCAAAGCATCCAAGGCAAGAATAAAAATCGCATACCGAATATATTCGACCGCTATCCCAGTAATTTGGGCCATGCTGTCCTGAAAAAGTAATGCCGCAAAAACAAAAAAACCCGTCGTTCCTAGAATGGAAAGCAACGATGTAGAGATGACCTTGTTCTTGTCCTTCTCTTGACTATAGAAGCGGAAAAAGGCTGTTTCCATACCGTAGGCCAGCAACACATTAAATATGGCGAACCATGCAAAAATAACGGAAACCTCACCGTAACCCGCGGTATTCAGAAGTGCGGTATAGAGAGGTAATAACAAAAAGGAAAGCATCCGAGGCAATACAGTGGCCAAGCCATATATTGCGGTCTGCTTAAATAGTTTTTTAAGTGGATTCAAAGAATCGATGATTAGAATTCAAAAGTACCGATTTCCCCTCTTGTATAAAAGCCTAGTTGTTGTTATGACCTTTATCACGACTACTCAATATTTCGCGAGGATAGTGAAGGATAGGACATGATAGGGTTCTGCCTAACATCCTCGATTTTGAAGTATTTGACCTCACCGCCTTCAAGATAGGTCAGAACGGCCTGTGAGTCCGTTATTTTAAAGGGTAACAAAGAGTCATCAAAAATACTTTGTCCATCGTTTGGGGGAGCCTCTACCATGGCCGTTGTCGTTTCCTGTAAAATCCCCATGGGATACTCTGCCACGGCAATCGCACCAATTTTCCGAAGCTCAATTTTCACATCGATAACTTTACCCCTGTGATAGAGCTTTTGTAAGGTAGCCCTTTTTGTATCCAAACTTCGAATGGGAATAATTACATCATACCCTACTTCCTCAAGATTCTCTTCCACAATCCATCTTTGGGCGTAAACCTGCCCCAAGCGAAAGGGCAATTCGGTCTTTGACTCCTTTTTGGACGCACATCCGGATAGGATAAAAACTACTGTAATCAAACCACAGATTGGACGTATCATGGGTATGTTGGCTACCAACCTATATATTGAGTATAGTAATCAACATATAGACATACTACAAAAAAGGGAAACCTCACAAATATAGGGTTTCCTATTTTTCTCAGTTCTTTATATGCAGAAAATTTGAATCAGTGCTTGCCCAATTGCCGGGTGCTTCCGCCCAGATGGAATTTGGCTCCGCTATCGCTCCGCCCAATTGCCGGGTGCTTCCGCCCAGATGGAATTTGGCTCCGCTATCGCTCCGCCCAATTGCCGGGTGCTTCCGCCCAGATGGAATTTGGCTCCGCTATCGCTCCGCCTAATTGCCGGGTGCTTCCGCCCAGATGGAATTTGGCTCCGCTATCGCTCCGCCTAATTGCCGGGTGCTTCCGCCCAGATGGAATTTGGCTCCGCTATCGCTCCGCCTAATTGCCGGGTGCTTCCGCCCAGATGGAATTTGGCTCCGCTATCGCTCCGCCTAATTGCTGAGTGCTTCCGCACCTCCAACAATTTCCAAAATTTCGTTGGTGATTGAGGCCTGCCTTGCTTTGTTATAGGTAAGTTTTAATTGGTCACGCAATTCCGTGGCATTATCCGTAGCCTTGTGCATAGCCGTCATACGTGCCCCGTGCTCACTGGCAAAGGAATCCCGAATTGCCTTGTACAATTGTGTTTTTAGGGATTTAGGAATCAGCTGTTCCACAATTTCCTCCTTGGAAGGCTCAAAGATGTAATCCATAACGGATGTAGCACCCTCCTGGGCAGGGACAATAGGTAAAAACTGTTCCGTGATTACGAACTGCGTAGCGGCGTTTTTGAATTTGTTATACACTAATTCTATCCTGTCGTATGAACCGCTGGTAAAGTGCTCCATAAGTTCTTCCGCAATAACGGTTACCGCATCAAACGTCAAGGTGTCGTAAACTTCGCTGTGGTTGGTAATTACATTAAACTTTTTCCCTAAGATATCATTGCCCTTCTTTCCAATGGCCATGAAGTCTACCTGCTTGTCCCCATACGTCCCATGCAATAGGGAAACACACTGCTTGATAATGTTGGAATTAAAAGCGCCACATAGGCCCCGATTAGAGGTTATGGCCACCACCAACACTTTTTGAACCTCCCTGTCGTCAGAGAACTTTCCCCCGGCATCGGCATCCAAACTTGCGCTTAAACTTTGCAAAAGGTCTGTAAGCTTATCCGCATAAGGCCGCATTTGGGTAATGGCATCCTGGGCTTTCTTCAACTTGGCAGCCGATACCATTTTCATGGCACTGGTAATCTGCATGGTCGAAGATACCGTTGCTATTCTATTACGTATTTCCTTTAAGTTCGCCATTCTTTAAGTTATGGGTTCGGAGTAATGGATTATGGGATTTTCAGTATGGCTACTACAAGCCTTACCAGCACTCCACACTTTTCCTTCTCTAGCCTCTATATTTTCCCGACAAATCCTTGGCCAAGGCCGTTAACGTATCCGTAACCTCATCGGTTAATTTACCGGCCTTGAGGGTATCCAGGACATCGCGGTGCTTTGCGTTTAAAAGTTCCAAATAATCCCTTTCAAACTCCTTTACTTTTTCAACGGGAACATCCCGTAACAAATTTTTGGAACCTACATAGATAATCGCCACCTGGTCCTCAACCGTAAATGGATCGTTCTGGGCCTGTTTCAATATTTCTACGTTTCTGCGCCCTTTTTCAATCACATTGAGGGTAGCCGCATCCAAATCGGATCCAAACTTGGCAAAAGCTTCCAGTTCGCGGAATTGGGCCTGATCCAACTTCAAGGTTCCCGCTACTTTTTTCATGGATTTTATCTGAGCCGATCCTCCCACACGGGAAACCGAAATACCTACGTTAATCGCCGGTCGCACTCCCTGATTAAAAAGGTCTTGCTCCAAGAATATCTGTCCATCCGTAATAGAAATTACATTGGTAGGAATATATGCGGATACGTCCCCTGCCTGGGTTTCTATAATCGGTAATGCCGTTAAGGAACCTCCTCCCTTTACCATTGGTTTTAGCGGTTCCGGTAAATCGTTCATATTTTGCGCAATGGCATCATCATTTATAACCTTGGCCGCGCGCTCCAACAATCTTGAGTGCAGATAAAATACATCCCCGGGATAAGCCTCACGTCCTGGTGGCCTTCTCAACAACAGGGAAACTTCCCGATACGCCACGGCCTGCTTGGAAAGGTCATCATATATAATCAGTGCTGGGCGTCCGCTATCCCTAAAATACTCTCCGATAGCAGCCCCTGCAAAAGGTGCGTACACCTGCATGGGTGCCGGATCGGAAGCATTGGCGGCCACGATAGTTGTATAGGCCAAAGCGCCTTTATCCTCCAAAGTTTTTGCTATGGCCGCAACCGTGGATGCCTTCTGTCCAATAGCTACATAGATACAATACACCGGTTCACCTGCATCATAAAACTCTTTCTGGTTGATGATGGTATCTATACAAACCGTAGTTTTACCTGTCTGGCGGTCACCAATGACCAGCTCCCTTTGCCCCCGTCCTATCGGAATCATGGCATCAACGGCCTTTACCCCTGTTTGAAGGGGCTCGTTAACCGGTTGTCGGAAAATTACCCCTGGGGCTTTTCTTTCCAAAGGCATTTCATAGAGCTCGCCGGAAATAGCGCCCTTACCGTCAATAGGTAATCCCAAGGTATCCACAACCCGGCCTACAATGCCTTCTCCCACATTAATGGAAGCAATACGCTGGGTACGTTTTACCGTAGCACCTTCCTTGATCTGCTTTGAAGGCCCTAACAATACGACCCCTACGTTGTCCTCTTCCAGGTTCAAAACAATACCTTCCAATCCACCTTCAAATTCTACCAATTCCCCGTATTGGGCATTGGAAAGCCCATATACACGAGCGATACCATCACCGACCTGCAATACGGTTCCTACCTCGTCCAAGGTAGCGGTAGCTTCAAATCCTGATAATTGCTTCTTTAATATTGCCGATACTTCTGCGGCTTTTACTCCTGCCATTTGTTCTAGATGTAAGATGTAGGACTAGGAACAAAATGTCCATGGCCCTGACTTCGTTTTATAGACTATTCGTAAATTCTCGTTTAATATTGTTCAATTTATTGGCGATACTGGCGTCATATTGTAAATCGCCTACTCGAAGGACAAATCCTCCAATAATACTTTCATCAACCGTATTCTTAAGGGTAACCTTGTTTCCGGTAATTGCCCCAAGCTGTTTCAATACCTTTTTTTCCAGTGCTTTCGTCAAAGGCACCGCCGTAGTCACATAGGCTACGTCCTCACCCTTGAGCTTTTCATTTAGAATGATATATTTGAGTGCCACTTCATTGAGCATATCGATCCGCCTATTGTCCACCAAGAGGTTCATCAAACCCTCAGTGATATGGTGACTGCCCTTAAAAACGGATAATACCGCTTTCTTCTTGGCTTCACCTTTAATTATAGGGCTGGTCAATATGTCCTTAAGCTCCTTGCTCTCGGAAATGGTCTGCGCTATCGCACGCATATCCTTTTCCAGGGCATCCGTAGCCTTGTTTTCCACTGCCAAATCCAAAATCGCCTTGGCATACCTAATGGCCGCTCTAGAATCATTCATCCCGGACTAGTTCAGTTTTATATCCCCCAACATATCGTCAACCATTTTCAATTGCTTGTCCTTGTTGGAAAGTTGTTCCTTGATTACTTTTTCGGCGATCTCAACGGACAGCTCGGCCACTTGGTTCTTGATATCGGCCACCGCCGCTTTCTTTTCACTTTCAATAGTGGCCTGGGCCTGCTTAATCATCTTATCGCCCTCTATCTTGGCCTGCTCCTTGGAATCGGCAATCATCTTGTCCTTGATTTCCCTGGCTTCCTTTAACATGGCTTCCCGTTCATTTCGCGCCTCCTGTAAAAGCTTTTCACTGTCCGCGGTTACATTTTGCATTTCCTTTTTGGCCTCTTCGGCCGCCGCCAGCGCATTCTTTATGCCTTCCTCACGGTCATTGACCGCATCCAAAATAGGCTTCCATGCATATTTGCGGAGCAATAACAACAATAGGATGAACAGTAGGGTCAACCAAACGAACAATCCCAGTGAAAACTCATTTATCAATTTCTCCATACCCTTTTTTTAAAGCAATTTTTAAACGTAAAGCTCAGGCCGTAACCAACCGTCACGGCCTTCGCAACATTTGTAGATTTACACTGCAAACAATGCAGCAAAACCAATACCTTCAATAAGCGCCGCCGCAATCAACATTGCTGTTTGAATTTTTCCATAAGCTTCGGGCTGACGGGCAATGGCCTCCATGGCAGATCCACCGATCCTACCGATACCAAGACCAACACCGATAACCACCAAACCTGCGCCTACCATAATTGGAATTTCCATAATCTATCTAGTTTAAAAATTAAAAATTCAATTTAAAGCCCCAGTTCATACAGGAGCTATGTACTACTATTTATAGATGCGCCAACTCCGGCTCATCTTCATGCTCGTGATGATCATGTTCCTCGGAGGCAAAGCCAAAATACAAGGCCGACAACATGGTGAAAATATACGCCTGGAGCAAGGCCACAAGAACCTCGATCAATGAAATGGCAAACGCCAAGGCGAACGATAACGGACTGCCCAACCAACTTTTGAAAAGGAACATTAGCCCGATTAAGCTCATTAAAACGATATGGCCCGCCTGCATATTGGCATACAAACGAATCAAAAGTGAAAAGGGCTTAATGATCAATCCCAATAATTCTATGGGTACCAATATGATATACAAGGGTATTTTTGCATACCAAGGCATGGTATCCCCCAAAGGGTCGAACAAGTGCTTCCAATAGTCCTTTGTTCCCGTAAAATTCGTAATCAAGAAGGTCAACAAGGCCAATCCAAAAGTGATGGCGATGTTCCCGGTGACATTGATTCCCAAGGGGGTTAAGCCAAATATGTTCAGGAACCATATAAAAAAGAATATGGTCAAGAGAAAGGGCATATACTTTTTATAGTGTTTCTCCCCAATGTTGGGCCTTGCGATATCATCCCTTATATACAGTACTATAGGTTCAAAGAAGCGACCTGCTCCCTTGGGAATCCCTCCATTTTTGGCATATGACCTTGCCAAGCTGGTAAACAGCCAAAACATCAAAAGGCCCGTGATAAAAATCATGACCACGTTCTTAGTAATGGAAAAGTCCAAGGGCCTTATGTTGGTAGGATGTTCTTCCTCATCGTAATCAATGGTTCCCTGAGCATCGGTCCTATATATTTTGCCGTGGTAAAGCCTATAGTAGTTTCCACTTACTTCGGCAAGTTCCTCACCATGATGAAATTTGGAGGACGAAAATACCTTAAGCCCATTATCCCACAAAATAACAGGCAATGGGAGTCCTACATATACATGTTCGCCATTGTCCTTAGTATAGGAGAACAATGAAAAATCGTGGGAATCCAGTAAGTGATGTTGAATGTATTCCTTAATCTCGGTCTTAAGGTCTTTCTGCGGTTCATCCGAGTGTTGCTCCTTGTCTTTTCCGAACATGTTGGCACTTAATAAAAGCACCATTGCCAAAAGAAAATTTGCAAAGTATGTCTTTTGCATAAAGCTCTAAAGTATCGGTCCCTAAAAATCGGTGCAAATGTAAGGCATTCCATTAAAAAGAAAAAAGCTTTTGAGCGTTTATTTCGGAGTGCCGTAAGAAAAGAAAATCAAGACATTTTTTGAAGCATTTTGGCCGTAAAAACAGTTTCCATAATCAAACAAATCACATAGGGGACAAAGAAAGCGGCAAACTCCAATTTATCCATATCCCCATCGGTCTTATAGGGCGGGTAAAAGACAATGAAGAAAACGATGAATTTTAAAAAACTGCCGGCCATAAAAAGAAAACCAATACTATTCTTTAGCTTTTTTCGAAATACATAAAGAAGAATGAATATTGCCGCGGCCAAAAGACCATTGATACTATAGGACCAAACCAACATATTGCCGTAAGGAGGAAATCCCCCCTTTTTTAGTAAGGCTACATGTGCAAAAAAAATAAGTCCCAATACTGCTATTAGGACTATAAGAAATTGAACTATTGGATTGGTTCTGGACATACTCAATATTCGATTCGTTTTAATTGCCGCAAAACTACCCATATTGAAACGGCCACACCAAAAATTGTGGTTATTGCCGTAAAAATTCTTTTTTCGGTTCCATAATGCTGATCCAGCCAAATACCTCCTTTGGCCGCCAAAAAAATAATGGCCCCCATTTGAAAGGCAATACCTGAAAGTACCGCTATGTTCCTTAAACTGTTTTTCTTCTTAGGAAGCTTTTGCCCGCTCATTGCTTGTGCTGGAACTACCTACTGCAGACTTATAACCGTTGGAGGAGGCAGCACTACTTGTACTGGAACTGCTACTGCTGGAACTAGGACTACTGCTACTACTTAGGGATCCGCTCTTTCCCTTCATACTACATGAGGCATTGAACGCAGCTCCAGGCTCAACGGCCAATTTGGATACGGAAACCGTTCCTTCTATCACCGCAGAGGACTTTAACGAAAGCAAATCGGAAACAAGAAGTTCCCCATTGAAGCTTCCCTCAATATCGGCATTCACACATTCTACTTTTCCTTTAATGAGGCCGTCCTTTCCAATGACCACTTTTCCGGATGTCTTTACATTTCCATCCAATTTACCATCGATTCTAAAGTCTGCTTCGGAAACGATGTCTCCTTTGATCCTGGTGTTTTTTTCGATTCTGTTGGGTTGTCCGCTGATTTCATTCATAGTTCTAGGTTTTTTGTTGTCTGAAAACATTGTTGTTCTATGGTTTTGGGGTTAACAATTTATTTCTATATTCCTCTACATTTTTATGTACTTGAAGGATTTTATAGTTGGAAGATAAAATTACAAAATTCTCATTATCAACCTTATAATCCTTGTTAATATTTAGCAATTCCACATAGCCCAAGGCAAAATCCTTGGATTTAAAGCCATGTACCACTACAAACTGGTCTTCCAGATTGTATACGTCCTTGGAAACGATATTCCTATATTTCAAATCCTTGATCGATTTCTTTAGCTTCTCCAATAGTTTTTGGGCCGCTTCTTCATTTTTCCTTTTGAAGGGAAAAACAACCTTCCAATTTCCGGTTCCGGAGGATCCTGTTTCCGAGGAAAATTCCTTGGGTTCCAGTTTGGGCAATTGTTCGGCTACCATTTGTTCCGCCTTTTTGCCCTCTGGATTGTTGGGATAGGTAAGGGCTACATAGTTCAGGGCTTCCTTAAAGGGTTCAAATCCTTGTAGCCTACCTATGGCATTGGCTTTGAGCATTTCAAATTTTGGAACTATGGGATCTCCGGTATATCTACTGATATTTTCTTCGGCCCCGGTAATCACTTTTAGGAATTCTTGATTTTGGTATTGTTTATACAAGGCCGCGTAGCGGGCATCCGGGCTATCCGAACTCCCGGTTAAAATGGCCTGTGGATTCAACAAAATCTCTGCATATCTAGAATCCCCATGGTTTTGGATAATATTCTGTTTCATCTCGGCCGCGAGGGTACTCCCTTCCTCCTCATAAATCTTGTACAAATTGTATTTTGAAGGAAGAATCAACCTTTCCTCAGGATTCGATCTTAAAACGTCCTCCAATTTTCCTGCGGCCAATAGATTCTCTTTAAACTTTTCCTTGTAAATAAGGCCCAATTGGTAATTGGCAAAGTTCCTCTCCTTGCCAAGGCTATCTATCACGGAAACATCCTTGGGAATCCGCTCCATGTAGAAATCAAAATCGTATTTTTCATCCCCGATGGGCTCATCGGAAATCGCGGTACCATCCGCCAACAATTCCCCGGTGGCCTCGGATGGCAAGGCCCTGCTCTTGTTACTCCAGCGCCAGTCATCCTCCAATTGGCGATTCCCCCATTTGGTGGTAAAATCGTTCTTGCCGTAGCCCAGGCTTGTTATATTGTAAAAATAGAACTTCCCTTTGTTTTCCTTACCGCCCTTGCTTTTAATAAAGGAGGCAAAACCAGCCGTTATCCGTTCCTCTTCTTTTTTGGCGGTTTCTTCCTCTGCTTTTTTAATCTCGGCAATATAATCTTCAAAATAGGCAATCTGTTCATCCTTGGACATCTTATACAGGGTAATGACACTATCCGCATACTGCACTACGTCCTCATAGGTGATAACATCTTCCAAATTGTCCAGCTTCTTTTTAATGGAACGGTACTTCTTGGTGTTTTCCTTTAGGTTGGTCAGGACACTATCATAATAGGCCCCGGCTACTTTATAATTATTGCCATCAAAATTATATTCTGCAAGGTTTTCATAATTGAGTGCGTTCAACTTGGGTTCGTTTTGTGTGGCGCGAAGGGATTTGTTGAAGTATACCAGAGCGAGGCTATCGGAACCCCGATCCAAATGAAATTCGGCGACCTGCCTATAAATCTTGTCCAGAAATGGTCTGTTTTCCCTATTCTCCTCCAAATCGGTTAGGTACTCCAGAAGCTCCTCCTCGTTTTCCGGATTGATTTCTATATTTCGAATTTTCTGGATTTCAGCGTTGATCATATAGACCCTCGGCGACTTTCTGTTCAAGTCTATGACCTTGTCAAATGCGTAATTGGCGCTGTCCTTATGGCCTAATTGATTGTACAACTGTCCAATAATATAGTAGTAGCGCCCTTTCTCAGGATTTTTTTTGGTATAGTAGGATGCTATCTTTAATTGTTGGATTGCCGTATCCGGTGCATTAAGATTAATGTAGGCTTGGGCCATCATTGCCCTGGCATCGGCATAGTCCTGATCTTTAAGCTCCTCTAATTTCATTAGACGTTTGAGGTTCTTTATGGCCAGCTCCTCGTTTTCCAGGCGAATATTGACTTTTTCCCGCCAAATATGGGCTTCGTTCAGCTTATCGCTGTAGGTATATTTTTTAATGACATAGTTGAACGCCTCCAAGGCCGGGATATAGCGCTGGTCAAAATAACGCGCCTTTCCCAATAGAAGGAAGGCTTCGTCCGTTTGTGGATTGCGCTCTTCATCCTTAATGTCCATGCTGTGCTTCTGAATCGCCTTGGTAGCCTTATCCTCTGCTATGATAAAGTTGGGATTGTTGTCCTCGGAATCCAGTTTTATGTCATCGGTAACTTCCAAACGCTCAATGGGGAGAATTTCCCAGTAATCATCCTTGTAACTTGCATTGAGCTCCTCCCTACCTTGTTCGAACGCAATATTGCCATTGTATAGCACATTGTATTTTGTATTGAGTGCATGCCAATTGCGATTGACGAACGCATCTTTTTTGGTAGAGCACGCGCTAAAAACCAGGCCCCCCAATGATATAAAAAGAATACCCTTAAGATGAAGTTTCATCTGCTCAAGTTAATATTTGCTATTGGTCAGAGGTAACTCGCCATCGCCCCCTATCGGAAGGTTGTAATTCAATGTATATGGCTCGTTTCAAAATTCCGATTGTACTTACATAAGGTTAACTTAAAAACAACGGGATTATTATGTAGTTGGTCGATAAAAAGTAAAAAAGAAAGGGGTTGGCCCAGGTTTGTAAATCCTCTATGCCTAACGAGAAAAACCAAAGGTACACCTCAGCATGTAAAAGAAAGCGTGAATTGTACAGACCATATGGTCCGTACCCTCGGTGAGTATGTGTTGAATAAGTTAATAAATGAACCGTTGAAGGATAATCTATTGTAGAACATCGAAGGAAAACACATTCCCGATATCATAGCCAAATCCAGAACGAACCAGGTAGTCTTTTTTTTTAAAATGTTCCCCATAAAAGATTTTAAGCTCCATTTGCCCAATATCGCCATTACCACGCAGAAGGACTACTGAAATCGGAGAAGCTTCTGTTGTATTTATTCTTGTACGCCACAGGGGAAAGCCCTACATACTTTTTGAAGATAGTCCGAAAGGCTTTTTGATCGGCATACCCTACTTGATACATGACCTCGTTCACATTGTCCTGGGTAGATTCAAAACTTCGTTTGGCCCACTCCATCTTAACCCGTTGAATATACTCTAAAGGAGTATTTTGCGTAGCTTTTTTAAATCGACGTACGAAGTTACGCCTGCTAATGGCATATTTTTTAGCTAAATCCTCGACCGAGATTTTCTCCGCCACATTGCCCTCAATATATTTTTGGGCTTGTCGTATGGCTTCATCCTCATGATCTTTTTGCGCTTGAAATATGGCAAATTGGTTTTGGTTTTCCCGATCAAAATCGATTTCGAAAAATTTGGAGATGTAAATGGCGGGGCCTCGGCCACAATATTTTTCGATCAAGTGAAGCATCAGGTTCAAAAAGGAAAACGCCCCTCCGCTGGTATAAATCCCATCTTCGTCCGTTACCACTTTATTTGAGACCAAATTTACTTGTGGATACATTTTCCTGAACAGTTCCATCCCCGCCCAATGGGTAGCGCATTGCTTACCATCGACCAACCCAGTCCTTGCCAGTACAAAAGCGCCCATACACATACTGGCCACTTCGGCTTGGTGTTTGTTGCGCTGTTCCAATATCCAAGACACAAAACCTTGATTTTGATCCAGATCTTCATTCAATTTGTCCGGTCTTAACGCGGGAATCAAAATCAAATCCGTTCTTTTTATATCATCTATCGTACTGTCGCAATGGATACTGAACAATCCATTGTACAGCGATAGGTCTTTTTCGAGACCGACCAGATGCACCTCAAAAAAATCATCTCCCCGGACACCGGTCTGTCTCAAAAACTGATTGGTGGCCAACAATACCTTGAACGTTCCTATTACATTGCTCAAAATAGCATTGCCCTTTGGCACCAATATACTTACATGTTTCATATGTTATTTTTTAGGGATTTCCCCGGTTCGGTAATTCCTTGTTAAAATTTAATCCGTATCAAGGGTCATTCTTTTTTTACCGATTACAATTCTATAAATGTAATGATACTACTTGGCACAAACAACCCTTAAAAGTGGCGGATTTTACCTCATCGGCATATCCATTGCTTTTGTAGCTTTGATTCCCATGGAGCTGGAAAAATTCGAGGAAATCAGGACTCGGGTCTGTGCCAAATATGCAGATGTGACCGAAGGTAAAATGATGAGTTCCCCCGCAATTCATTATAAGAAAAAGGTATTCGCCTTTTTATCGAGAAAAAATAAAATGGTGTTCAAATTCGGAAAGGATTATCCTATCCACCATCTCGATGTTCAAATGCAGGAATTCAGCCCCTTTAAAACCAAGAAACCTTTGACAGGGTGGTATGAGGTAGATTTCGATGAAAATCAAAAGTGGGAGGATCTTACCGAGATAGCCCTAGAGTTACTAAAAGAAAAAAGTTGATGCCATAAATTATTTGTACCGCTTTGTCCATAAAGCAAAAACACGATCGTCATTAGCATAAGAAACCGTTAAACTTCTAAGAATGATTACTCCCGCTTACATCTCTTTTTTTAAGGAGCTTCAAAAAAACAATCATAAGGAATGGTTCCATGCCAATAAAAAAAGGTATGAAGATGACGTCAAGGCCCCGTTCATAGGTTTGCTTGATGAAATACTCCCCATATTGGCGCAATGGGACGACCGCATTCCAACAGATTCCAAGAAGGCAATGTTCCGAATTAATCGTGACGTACGCTTTTCAAAGGATAAATCGCCCTACAATCTTATTATGAAAGCCGGGTTTTCCCCCAATGGAAAAAAATCGGAACTGCCCGGTTATTATTTAGGTATCGATGCGGAAAATATACATGTAGGTGGAGGACTCTTTATGATACGTACTCCCCAATTAAAAAAGGTAAGAAACCATATCGCTTCACAAACAGCCGATTTTCTAAATATTCTTGAACACCAAGATTTTAAAAATGCCTTTGGTCAACTTAAGGGCGAAAAAGCAAAACGTTTGGACAAAAGCCTAATCGCGACCGCAGAGAAAACGGAACACATTTACAACAAACAATTCTATGCCTTCGCCGAATTTCCAATTGAACCATTCTTTGGTTCCGACGAACTGACCAACGAGATTCTGAGCCATTTTGAGGCCATAAAACCTTTGAATTCCTATTTAAACCAGTCGTTCGACTAAAATCCAATTTATTAATCAAAAAAAGAAAACAAATGAGTACACAAGAAGTTGCGGACAAATTAGTAAGCCTCTGTAGGGAAGGCAAGTATGATGAAGCCTATGGTTTATACGCTGATGATGCTGTAAGTATAGAAATGCCGGGCGTTCCCAATGAAAGAACAGAGGGGATAGATAACATTATAAAGGGGTACCAAGAGTGGGCGAGCAACATTCAAGAGGCACATGGAGGCACTGTTGGAGACCCAATCGTGGTTGACAACCATTTTGTGGTTCCTATGACCAGTGATGTAACTTTCAAAAATGGAGGTCGGGTTAACATGGAGGAACTTTGTATGTATCAGGTCGAGAATGGAAAAATCAAGAGGGCGTCCTTTCATTACGACCCTTCGGCCATGTTTGGTTGATTATACTGTTTATAGGATGGGCATCTTGCCATTTATAAGGTGCCCTATTTTGCCCCACAAAGTAATGTTCTAATTCCTGCAGTGTCCCGGCGGAGGTTTGGATATCCTTTACAGTTTCGCCCTTGTTCGGTAATACGAAATGCTCACTGAATTCATTAACATGAATGAGGTCATAGCTCCAAATCAAAACCTCTGTCCCCCTATTTTCCTTTAAGTCCCTAATAATCCCTCTTAAACGAATCTGAGTGGTCGAATCAAGATTGGCGAAGGGTTCTTCGAATATAACCACTTCGGGGTCTCCGATAAATGAGGCTACATACCATACTCATCGTATTTTGATTTAAGTATTTCTTCGCTTATTTTTAGTTACATTCCCCCTAATACATCCAAAAAATAAACTACTCGTGAAAGCGACCCTAGTCGTTGTTTGTTGTTTATGGGCTTCTTTTCTGACCATCGGGCAAGATGTGCCCCCGAGGTTTAAGCATCTTACCATGGCCGATGGGTTATCACAATCATCCATTACCTGCATTATCAAGGACAGCAATGGGTTCATGTGGTTCGGAACCGAGGACGGTCTTAATAAATACGACGGTACCAACTTCACGGTATACAGGCATCGCCCAAATGACAATACCAGTATAAGCAGCAGTTACATCAACGCCATAGTGGAACATAAGGACGGGTTTCTTTGGGTGGGTACCAGGAACGGATTGAATTACTTCAATCCCAATAACGAAACTTTTACCCGATATCAACATAATCCCAAAGATGGTAACAGTTTAATCCATAACGAAGTCAATGCCTTGTGGATGAATGCCGATGGGCTTCTTTTGATAGGTACTATGAACGGACTTAATAGTTTCCGTCCAAAGGGAAAGTTCAGCAAACATTTTCCGGAAGATGCCAAAGGCTCCTATAGGGTGAAATCCATAGTTGAAGCGGATAAAAATCATGTATGGGTGCTTAGCTCCGAAATGTTGGAAAAAGTGAGAATCGAAAATGGCCTTTTCAGGGATGTGCCTTTTCAACTTCCTATGAAGGGTTCATTAAAAAATGTGATGGCGCGGGACTCGGCCAATCTATGGATCGGTACAAGTAAAGGCCTTTTTAAATTCAATGAACGATCCCAGACCTTACAAAACCTAAATTTCCATGATTCAAATATGGCCACGATCATAAAAGATAACGTGTTATCCCTAGTTCATGGTCAAAAAAAACCCTGTGGGTAGGAACTAGTAATAGTGGGCTTATCCGATTTGATACCGGAACCCATTCGTTCAAAATCTTGAAACAGGAACTTCAAAACGACGCTAGCTTAAATTCGAACTCAATCCGTTCCTTGTACCAAGATAAGGAGCAAATACTTTGGGTAGGTACTTTCGGTGGCGGCATTAACAAATATGATTCCCATCAACTTCAATTCAAACATTACAAGCATTCTCCGGAAAATACCCATAGCTTAAGCGAAAATAGCGTTCGGGGCATTTTATTGGACAGTAAAGGGCGTTTATGGGTAGGTACGCATGGCGGTTTGAATTGCATGGACAAGGCAACCGGGGAAGTAGAGATCTATCGTTACAATCCAAGGGATGAGACTTCCATTTCCTCAAATACCGTTCGGTCTTTTTGCGAGGATTCCACAGGTACGATTTGGGCCGGCACCTGGATAAATGGTTTAAACCGTTTCGATGAAAAAACAAAAAAGTTTAAACGTTATTATAGGTTGCCCGGGCAAAAAGACTCCATAAACCAAGTAAGAACGTTAATTGCGGATTCGCAGAACAATATTTGGATAGGTGGGTATGGCCTATGGAAATTTAATCCCACAACAGAAGAATCTCAAGTCTTTTTTTATGACCCTAACTTGGCCAAGCGAATAACTGCCCATTCAATCAATATCCTATATTTTGATAAAAAAGGATTACTCTGGGTCGGAACCAAGGATGGCCTCAATTGCCTGGACACGGTAAAAAATTCCATTGAAAAATATCCTTATAACCCAAAAAATTGCCTGGGTCTTAGTCATGAATATGTCACAAGCATCGCAGAGGATGGGAGCGGATATATATGGGTTGGTACGTATGGGGGAGGACTCAATCGATTGGATACCAACACCGGTGTTTTTGAGCATTATACCACTGCCAATGGATTGCTCAACGATGTAATTTATGGTATACTGGTGGACGAAAAAAACCGCGTATGGTTTACCAGCAATGCCGGGTTAAGCCAATTTGATTCTAGCTCAGGGGAATTCAAACATTTTAACGTAAGCCACGGTATCCAGGACAACGAGTTTAATGCAGGGGCCTATTTTAGGAGCAAGGAGGGTGAATTCTTTTTTGGAGGCATCAATGGTCTCAATGCTTTTGACCCCCTTTCCATTAACCCTGCCGTAAAAGCTTCGACAATAGTATTTACGGATTTTCAATTGCTTGGTGAAAAGAATAATTCCCCTGATGCAAATACCCATGTTTTGGATATCCCTATTTCAAGAGCCGATACCATTAGGCTTAAACATAACCAGAACAATATGTCCTTCGGTTTTGCGGAATTGAACTATGCCGATGATGTGAACCATACGTATGAATATCAATTAGAAGGGTTAAGTAATGATTGGAACTTAACCGGGGAGGGGCAGCAAGTGATCCTTGGGAACATAGATCCCGGCACGTACACCCTGAACACCAGGGCAGTCCACGATGTATCGGAAATGGCCTCCATTACCATTGTGATTGCCCCACCATTCTGGAAATCAAATTGGGCCTATATACTCTATTTTCTAATGCTATTGGCCTCAGGCCTGTTGCTGCATGGTTATTTCACTCAGATACAAAGGAAAAGGAAGTTGTTCAAGTCAAAAATAGGGGCCTTGGAAGCGGATGTAAAGCAATTGACAAAAATTCAAAGCAATCCCAATACATTGCCCCTTAAACAAATTAAAGCTCCCTCGGAGGATCAGAAAACCGTTCAAAGGGCCTTGGAAGTAGTTGAAGAACATTTGGTAGATCCAAACTTTGATATTGGCTCATTTGCTGCCCATATGCACATGAGTAAATCGCAATTATATCGCAAGCTAAAGACATACACCGGTTGTTCCCCTACAAGGTTCATTCGGTTGATCCGACTAAAAAAAGCGGCCCAGCTATTGGAAGCAAATGTGGGATCGATCACTGAAATCGCCTACATGGTGGGGTTTGATAATGTTGGTTACTTTTCCAAATGTTTTACGGAAACTTTTGGAACACCCCCTTCCCAATACAAACCATAAGCTATTCTACCTTATTGACCTATAAGTGTAAGAAATTGAACTATATGTGGGGTTTTCTTATTCCTGCACTTTATAGATTTATCGTACACTTTTAAAGTATACATCTTTGCCACTTCACAATTTCCATTTGTTCGTGACCAAGTTTCTTCCGGGTTGCGAAATTGTTATCAAAATAGATCCTTTCAAAACGGTATTCCTATGAGAGTCTTTGAATGGAGTCGTACAATTGTTTTGGTAGTGTTGTTTTTTCCATTCATATGTTCAGGTCAGGATTGTGATTTTTCCCGTAAACGTGCTAAAAAGGCCAAAAAACATTTTACCGATCAAAAAGTGTTAAAAGCTACCGTACAACGCAATCTATTTGGAAAATTTAGCCATGGCGCCACTACCAATTTTGTCAGGACGGATAAAAATAACTACTACTTGTCATTGGTCTTTATACGGGAATTTGGAAAAAGAATAGACATCATGGACAAAGATCCAGTCGTGATGCAATTTGAAGACAATAGTATCCTGACGCTATATCCCGATAAGACAAAGCTTGGAAAATTTACCCTACCGGTCACTACGGAAACCATTGATCCCTACTATACGATTCGTGAGGAACAATTAAAATTGATAAGTGCACAACCAATAAAACACGTAAAAATTTACTTTACATCGGACAAGGTGGATGAAGATAAAAGAGGAATGGATGATTTAGGTACTTTTTTCGAATATGAAATTCTTAGTACGCGTTATCAATCCAGTTTAATAGAAGCCGCAAATTGTATTCTTCAAGAATAAATCTATGAAAAAAACGTATTTGGTACTTTTTGGTTTATTGTCCGTTATTTCTTCCTGTAGTTCGGATGGCGAGGGGGGTAATTGTAGCATTAGTTGTGGTGGTTTTGGAACGGGGCAGCCTTTTGTCCAAACGAACAAAGCTTTTGTCTCGGAATCGGAATGTGTACAACTGGGCAAGGACAAGGACGACGCGAGTTGTAAAACTTCCTTTTGCCCGCCAACCGGAGACCCGTACGATTGCTACCAGGTATATCCCTAAAGGATGAGATTTCTTGTGCGATTACCCTGCAAAGAAGCTTTCCAATTCCTGTAAGGTCTCTGTGGAGGTTTGGATATCCTTTACTATTTCGCCCCTGTCCAGTACCACGATACGCTCGCAGACCTCCGTAACATGAATGAGGTCATGGCTTGAAATCAAGACAGTAATCTCCCTCTTTTCCATTAAGTCCTTAATAATCCCTTTTAAACGAATCTGGGTAGTCGGATCTAGATTGGCGAAGGGTTCGTCCAATATGACCACTTCAGGGTCTCCAATAAATGAGGCCACGATACCGGCCTTTTTTTGATTGCCCTTGGACAGATCCCTTAGGTATTTATGCTGTCCCAGAATTTCACCGTGAAAGAAATTTTCAAATTTTGACAAGAGCATATCTACATCGGCCTTATTCCGATTGCGAAGCTCCCCTATAAAATAAAAGTATTCCTCAGGGGTAAGGTATCCGATTAAAAAGGTTTCATCAATAAATGAAGCGGTGAAGGGTTTCCAGGCTTCACTCGTATCAACACGAACATCATTATTTATAATATGGCCGGTAGTGGGGCTTATCAAATCCAGTATCAAACTAAAAAATGTCGTTTTCCCCGCCCCATTATTGCCGACCAACCCAAAACTTTGTCCTTTGGGGATTTCCAATCGTTCCAAATTTAAAACGATTTGGTTGCCGTATTTTTTGGTCAGATTTTGTGCAATGATCATGGTACAAGTATCTCGTTTTACCTAACTATTCTTTTCCTTAAACCCGGCTATCATACCGTACTTCTTTTTTCTATATAGTTCCGTAATACCATCCAGAAGCCTTTTGCGGAGGACAAAACCCAATAGGCCCAATGCCGCTATCGCCATAAGCCCAACCTCAAAAGAAACCAAAAACTTAAAAAGGGCGAAAATTAGTACGGGAAGTCCCAGTAGGGGGATAATTACCAGAAACTGGGCTGCTCCCGTACCTTGCATGTTGGAAAAGGCGCTTTTGTCCAAATCGATCCTCTTTTTATTTAAAGAACCAAAAAGTAGTATTACAGGAGTATTTACCCCTAGATTATATAGTGCAGCACTAAAATTAATGGCCAAGGCTTGCCATCCAAAATATACATAGGGAATGGAAAGTAGGAACATAATCACAACACTGACGGAAATCAATCCTGCCTTGGACTCCAGATATTTCCGCAGCGGTATGTTCTGGGACATCAGCATACTGTAGTAAGCACTGTCCCAAGCGGGAACAAACTGGCCAAAATTGGCCAAAAAAATGCCTGTAATAAAAATCCCCGCAAATACCATTAAGCTGGAGGTAAGGGCAAAATCATCCATTGTATAAAATACCAATCCGTATAAAATCATGGCCAATGAAATAAATACCTGCGTTCTTGTACGTTTGTTGCGCCATATCATCCTTAAATCCAATTGTAAAAATGGAGCAATACTCCCAAAATGTCTAGTCCATGCCAGATCCGAAGTAATGGCCTTTTTAGTCCTTTTACCCAATGAAGCATCCAAAAAAATCCTTTTCCGCAAAAATCCATAATTGAGTAAGTAGGCCAAAAACGACAGAAATAGCGGAACCGTAAAAAGGAATTCATGTTCGTAAAGGGCGTAAAAGATTTTACCTGTGTAATCGGTAATGGGAAGAATGGTAAAATACTCCAAAGCATAGAAAGCAATCAGTGTTCCGGCCAAAACTAGGAATGCCGTATCACTTTTATTGATGATGAAATTGACATAGTTCACCGTGAGCACCAGGAAAACAATCGAAAGTAACCAAAAGCCTACATTTAATACCGGGTATCCATGAGTCAAAAGCACTATAGCGAAGGGAACGAATATAGACAGCCCCATAAAATTATAAAACGATACTCCAGATCTGGCGAGGATATAATGGGTAATCGTACTTTTCTTTATGGGCAGTGTCAGCAAGGGCTTCACTTCCATTACCGGAAGTTTTTGCATAAAATACCGGATAAAAAGTTCCGTGAGCAACCAGTAGGGCATAAATTCGCTCAATTTTCGTAAAGGGTCTGCCTCCGGAAAAATCTTTTGTAAAAGAAAAAAAAGGCCAGATCCTGCCAAAATCAGTGAAACCATCATGTATACGGCAAAGAAAAGCATCAAAACTTTTAGGGCAAGCCCTTTTCCCAGGGAGGCCGACCTAAAAAAAGACTTCCATTGCAGGCTGATGAAGTACTTGAACATTCCGGTGGGTGTTCTTTATGGCAAGTTAGTGCGGTTAAGTCCATATTTGTTACAATAAGCTGTTATTTTTTTAACATTCCGGTCTAAAATGGAGATTGCTTTAGTAGTTTTGCACAAATTTTTTTGAATATGCCCAATTTCCATCCTCTAGTTGTAAAACATATAAAATCATTGACCCCTAATTCGGTGGCGATTACCCTAGAAATTCCCAAGGACTTATTGCAGACCTTCGATTTCATTTCCGGACAATATATTACCATCAAAAAAGAGATAAAGGGACAAGAATTACGAAGAGCCTACTCCATTAGTTCCGTACCCAAAAAGGATACCATTACCATTGGGGTAAAAAAAGTGGACAAGGGTGGGTTTTCGGATTATGCCAACACCAAATTGGCCGTTGGAGAGGTTTTGGAAGTTATGCCCCCCGAAGGTCGGTTTGTATTTAAGCCTTCCGATACTCCAAAAGATATTGTCGCTTTTGCCGCTGGTAGTGGTATTACCCCAATTATGAGCATTGTTCGTACTGCCCTGGAAAGCCATCCCAAGAACCGGTTTGTATTGGTCTATGGGAACCGATCGTATGAAGAAACCATGTTCTATACGGACTTGGTAAAACTACAATTGGATTATACTAATCGGTTTTTTGTCTATTTCATCAATAGTCGTGCCCATGAGAGCGACTCCCTATTCGGACGTATAGATGTCTCCACCGTTAATTATGCACTAAAGAACAAACACAAAAATATTGATTTTGACGCCTATTATCTGTGTGGGCCGGAGGCTATGATCAATCTTGTAAGCGATACACTTACGGAGAAGGAGGTTCCCGAGGAAAAAATCTATTTTGAACTGTTTACCACTACAGAGATTTTGGATGAGATACCGGAAACCGCCGAGGGGCAGACCCAACTTACCGTAGTTCTTGAGGACGAGGAATTTGTATTATCCATGGATAAAAAAACCCTTGTGTTGGATGCAGTTCTCAAAGAAAATATCGACGCCCCATATTCATGTCAAGGGGGTGTCTGCAGTAGTTGTATCGCCAGAATTACCGAAGGGAAAGCGGAAATGGTAAAGAATCAGATTTTAACGGACGGTGAAATTGAGGAGGGGTTTATCCTTACCTGCCAGGCACATCCCACAACCCCAACCCTAACCGTAGATTACGACGATGTCTAAAAATAACTGGATGTCTATTTCTTTTAAGGAGTAAAAGGCAAAAAAAGGAGTAGGCTCCTAAGATTTATGTTCTAAATCTGACTTTGGCCTAAAAATCAAGACCAAACCCCTTGCTTCAAAAAAGACCATTTGGTTGGTAAGCAAGATGTATCTGGTATTCTTTGGTCAGTTATGTGCATTTTATCGAACCCTTTGGTTAAATCCCCTGTTTTTTAAAAAATCGGGAAGATCTAACAATTGTTATATGGGACGATTTAGTCGGTTTGGAGTATAGCCCGTTCCGTTCTATCAATTCAGGCTTTATACTAATTATCGGCTTGTTTTAGTTCCTTTTCCAGGGTTTCCAAGGCCAAATCATATCCCATTATATAGGCCTTTTCAATCCCTGTACGATCCAAAACGCCTATTTTTTCCAATTCCTTGTACTCCAATAGCAAGTCACAGGAGTGTAATTTTTTCTTGTTAATGGCATAAATCATAAGGCTTGTTACCCTGCCTGTAAGCTGTATGGAATTTTTAAGGGCATTTTTATGGAGTTCACCTACAACGGATACGTTACTTCCGATTACATAATCCGTACTGTGTTGTAGGGGTTCTAAAGGAAAGTTATTCATTATCCCCCCATCCGCGTATAGTCTTCCCTTAAGCTCCACGGGACTAAAAACCGGAGGCAAGGCCGCGGATGCCAATAAGGGCCGTATCAATTCGCCTTCAGAAAAAAATTGTTGTTCCCCTTTCTGAAGATCGGTGGCCACTACGTGCAGATCCTTTTCCAATGAGCGGAAGGTGTCCTGGGGGAAGTATCCCTTAAAAATTTCAAAATAGCGATCCGTATCGATAAATCCCGGCTTAAGAATGGTCAAAAAATTGTACTTGAACAAAGGTGTTTCCTTAAAAAAGGAAAGCATGTCGGAAACCGAGTTTCCATTGGCATATAAAGCCCCGACCAAGGCTCCCACACTACTTCCACTGACTACTTGGGCGGAAATGCCCAATTCTTCCATAGCGCGTATAAGTCCTATATGCGCCATGCCCCGTACGCCACCTCCTGAGAGTACCAATCCAATGGATAGATTGTTCGTAAGCAACTTCGTTCCCAAAATCCCCATTTTATATGCAAAGCTACTCAAAAGCCTTGCGCGTTATATTTAACCTAAAACAAAATATTGCCTATTCCATTATCCAGAATTCCTATCTATAAGTCCTACCAGTTGCGCCTTGTCCGTTACTCCGGAATGCCTCCAGATTACCTGTCCCTTCTTAAAAAGAATCAGCGTAGGTACTCCCCTTACCTGAAATCTATTGGCTATATTTTGGTTCTTGTCCACATCAATTTTTATAATCTTGGCCTTTTCCCCTACTTGTGCAGCTACCTCCTTAAGAATAGGGGCCTGCATTTTGCAGGGTCCGCACCAATCCGCATGGAAGTCGACCAAAACCGGCTTTTCCGATTGTATCAAATTCGCAAAGTTTCCTTTCATTGTTTATCGCTTTTGAGCCTTTAACGGCTATTTTGAATTTCCCTTATCAGTTCCTTTTGTCTGGGGGTAAGCTTAGTTGGCAATTGTATATTAATAGTGACGAATAAGTCTCCGTATTGTCCCGGTTTCCCATATTTGGGCATTCCTTTGCCCCTTAAACGGATGGTCTTCCCATTTTGGGTACCTTCCTTGATCGGAATCTTAACCTTGCCGGATAGGGTTATCACATCTTGTTTGCCTCCCAAAAGGGCTTTGAAAACATCCACCGACAAATTCATATGCAGGTGATCTCCTTCTCTCTTATAGATGGCATGTTCCCGTACCCCGATATCGACATAAAGATCTCCAGCCTGTCCCCGACTTCCTTTTTGACCTTTGCCCTTGGCCCGCAACTGCAGCCCGGTATAGGCTCCAGGCTTAATCTTTAATTTTATCCTTTGCCCGTCCCATTCAAGTACCCGTTCCGTTCCGTGATAGGCTTCGGTAAGATCAAGGGTTACCTCGCCCGATACATCCCCGCCAGGAAACCCATATGCGCCTCTGTCCCTGGCACTACTACCGAAAAAAGCTTCGAAAAAATCCGAAAAACCACTTCCGTTCCCGAAACCGGAATCTGAATTCGTATAGGCATATCGTTGTCGATTTTTATAGTGTTGGTATTGGCTACGTTGCTGCATAAATTCATCATAGCTGGCGCCGGACTGTTGAAATTGTTCCCAATCCGAACCTAAGGCATCATATTGTTTCCGCTTTTCATCATTTCCCAACACCTGATAGGCCTCGGAAATCTCCTTGAATTTTTCTTCCGATGCCTTATCTCCTTTGGTTTTGTCCGGATGATATTGTGTAGCCAGTTTGCGATAGGCCTTTTTGATATCCTTATCGCTGGCGTTCCTGTCTACATTTAATATGCTGTAATACTCCTTAAACTTCATATATCTCCTATGGATTTATCGGCCAAAGTACCTTATACTTTATATCCCAACCTATGACCTTCATCATATCGGAAAATTAAAAAGGGGGCGTTGTTCGCCCCCTTTTATTATGACCCCATTCCAAAGGCATAATAGTGTTTTCCAGGACGGTCTTCGTAAACTCCCTCCAGCATTACGCCGCCCTCCTTGTTTTCCAAGGCTTTGGCTACGTCTTTTATATCAACTACTTTTTTACCGTCTATATGTGTAATAATAAAGCCTTCCTGCATTTGGGTCTCCTTGCGCAACTTTCCAGCGTAAAGATGGGTTACTTTTACACCTCCATCCAAATTCAGTTTTTTGGCTTCTTCCTTTCCGAGGTTCTCAAAATCGGCGCCCAAAAGGTTTAAAACTTCCTTCTTTTCCTTTTTTACAATTTCGGTACTCCCTTTGGCATTTTCCAAAACCACGTCGAATTCCTTCATCGTACCGTCCCTATTGACCGTAACCATAACCTTATCGCCAGGTCTATGACGGGCAATGATTTCTTGAAGTCTAGGGGAAGTCAAGGTTTCATTTTCATCTACTTTTATGATAATATCACCCTTTTCGATACCTGCTTTTTCTGCGGCACTATCCTCTCCAATGTTTTCCACCCAAACCCCTTTGGTGAAGTCTACACCTTTTTCCTTGGCCAGGTTACCGTCCATAGTCCGTATGGAAACCCCCAGCATACCTCTTTGTACGCTTCCATATTTTAAAAGATCCTCCACCACTTTGGATACGATATTACTGGGGACTGCAAATCCATAACCGTTATAGGTGCCGGTTCTACTGGCAATGGCCGTATTAATACCGATAAGATTGCCATCCAAATTGACCAAGGCACCACCACTATTCCCAGGATTGATGGCCGCATCCGTTTGGATAAAACTCTCTACCGCAAATTTTTCCCGGTTGATATTGATGTTTCGGCCCTTGGCACTTACGATTCCTGCAGTGACCGTGGATGTAAGACTAAAGGGATTGCCCACGGCCAAGACCCATTCCCCAATTTGAACATCATCGGAGTTTACCAAGGCCAAAGGATTTAAGTTATCGGCCTTTATTTGGATAAGGGCCAAATCCGTGGTCGGGTCCGTCCCGATTACCGTTGCCTTATAAGTACCATTATCATGTAAGGTAACCTCTATTTCATCCGCGTTGGCAATTACATGGTTGTTGGTTACGATATACCCTTGATCATTGATAATAACACCAGATCCGGTCCCGTACATGGGCTGGGGACGCGATCCTTCACCTCGGGGTAAATCCTTGAACATATCCCCAAAGAAATCCTTGAAGGGATCGGGCAATTGGCGATATTCCTCTTGTCCCCCATATCTTGCTCCGCTTTGAGTGGATTTAATGTTTACCACAGCATCCAAGACCTTATCGACCGTCACGGTAAAGTCCAAGGGTTTTAGATTACCCTCCTTGTCTGCCGTATACAATACATTTTTCCCTTCCGTTCCCTGCACCTGCTGAATGGTCACCGGTTTCTCCTTGACCAAAAGATAACCTCCAATGGCACCAAAGCTTACCATCAAGGCTATCAAGGCAGCGAAAAAATAAACTCTCATTTCTGTTCGACGATGATTTCTATTTTTCATAATCCGATTTTGTTTTAATTACTTGTTCGTATTCATTGTTATGACCTGACTACCAATATGTCTTTTAGGATGTGGAAAGGCATTAGCTGAAAGCCTGTCGTTTTTACATGACAAAATGTCTAGGCTTTGTTTTGGATTTATTCCCTACCTGTTTGTCGGTTCCAATGAAAACCAATATTCGATCATTCATAATATCCTAAAATATCTTTTTGGCCATGAAGCCTAAAAAAGTGAACCCTATAAACATCGGTAATGATAAATCAAACGTCAACTTTTCTATAATCCAATAGTTTAAAAGAACATAATAGTCGGAGTGGAAGGGACAAATCCTATGCCAGAAGCCAAAGTCATATTATTAAAATTTTTCTAAAATTTTATTTGCCCATAGGCTTCCCAAAACCGACTATCAAGTCCTTTTGTCTTATGTGTAATCACATATTTGAAATATTCCTGCATTTGGTCGTTCATAAAGCTCAATTGTCCTTTCATCGTCCTTTTTATGTTCTCCTTAAGATGAACTTGACAGACTGTCCGGTCCAATAAAATAGCTGATGTGTTGTAATTAACCTTTTACCGCTTCGACTGATAACACGAATATTTTTATTGTAATTTTATCACAATAAATGAAATAATGGCACGCGTTATTCATCAAAAGACAGCGATACTTCTATTTGCCAATTCCGGTAAGGAAGAATTAAAGCACAAACCTGTTGAAAATGGGGCGGGCCTTTTTGATGAACTGACAAAATACACTTTGGGCGAGGTCGAGAAGACGGGATTGCCTTTTTTCCATCTCACGGAAAAGCATCAAAAGGGAGATTCTTTTGGGGAGCGTTTTGCCCATGCCATTCAAGCGATTTTTGATAAAGGCTATGATAGTATCATTACCCTTGGGAACGATACTCCGCATCTTCACTTCTCCCACATTCAAGAAGCACATGCACAGCTCAAATCCAAAAAGCTGGTCCTTGGGCCTTCTGTGGATGGCGGGTTTTATCTTATGGGCATACACCGGTCACAGTTTCATGCCGTTTCTTTTGCCAATTTACCCTGGCAGACCTCCAAGCTGTTCAAAGCGATTATCGATTGGGCGGATATTGGGGAAGAGGAATTGACCCGGTTACAGCCTTTGATCGATTTAGATCAACTTCATGATGTACGGAATCTGCTATCCCGTTTCCGTACCTTCCCGAAGGCCGTTCTTCGGTTGCTTGTCCAAATCATATACCGAAGAGTACAAAAGTATGGCTTCGTACCTACTTCTATTGATTCTCATTTCCTTCACATCCCTTTTAATAAGGGTTCCCCAGCTTTATTCGCAGTCGGGATTCGGTGAGCGTTATAGCGCTTTCATCACTAAAAATCATTCTTAAATAAAATTATGGTAACAGGTCTACGGTCTTGATCGGCCTATTCTGGATTCCATATTCAATACATACCTATATAAAAAGTTATCATGGCGAATACGTATTACGACGCAGCGGATTTAAGAAAATTCGGAAAAATTACGGAATGGAGCGAAGAACTGGGAAACAAGTTTTTTGAGTATTACGGAAAAGTGTTTGAGGAAGGTGCATTAAGTGCACGTGAAAAATCATTGATCGCATTGGCCGTTGCACATGTGGTCAAATGCCCCTATTGCATCGATGCCTATACCAAGGATGGCCTACAACGTGGTATCACCAAAGAAGAAATGATGGAAGCCGTACATGCGGGAGCGGCCATTGAAAGTGGTGCCACCTTGGTACACGGTGTACAAATGATGAACAAATACAATAAACTAAGCATGTAGAATGGTTAGCTGTTGTTAGTTAAAAGTAATCTTATCCAATACCTAACAATACGTGACCAGTGATTAAGAACAAAAGTATGGCTACAAAATCACTAAAAGCAAGACAGAATGAATTGGCTACGACCAATAAACAACTGGAAGTTTTAAACGGCGGTATCTTCGCCGAAGGAGAACTTCCCTACTTTAAGGACAAGCTTGCCAATATTGGACATTACCCTTTGCGACCCAAAAAACTGGAGATTTTACAGATCAATGTAGGGTATATGTGTAATCAGATTTGTGAGCATTGCCATGTGGACGCCGGCCCTGACCGAAAGGAAATCATGACGCGAGAGACTATGGAGCAATGCTTGGATGTTATTCGTAATACAGGTGCCCATACCCTAGATCTTACAGGAGGAGCTCCGGAAATGAACCCCAATTTTCGATGGTTTGTCGAAGAAGCCGCCAAGGCGGGGATTCAAGATTTTATCGTTCGATCCAATTTGACCATTATCCGCGCGAACAAGAAATACTATGACTTGCCCGAGTTCTTTAAGAAGCACAATGTGCATGTGGTCTCTTCCATGCCGCACTACACTCGTGGAAAGACCGACAAGCAACGCGGCGATGGTGTTTTTGACAAAAGTATCAAGGCCTTACAGGAATTGAATGCGGTAGGATACGGCATGCCCGGCCAGGATTTGCGATTGGATCTGGTGTATAATCCATCAGGAGCTTATCTGCCCGGAAACCAAGCTGCGTTGGAAAAGGACTTTAAAAAAGCCCTTGATGAAGATTTCGGTATTCAGTTCCATAATCTGTTTGCCATTACAAATCTTCCCATCTCCCGTTTTTTGGATTACCTCATCGCCTCTGAAAACTATGAGGATTATATGTATGCACTGGTAGAGGCATACAATCCTGCGGCGGTAGAGAATGTAATGTGTACCAATACCATTTCGGTAAGTTGGGATGGATGGCTTTACGATTGCGACTTCAATCAAATGTTAGGGCTTAAGGTCGCCAGCAAAATAAAGCACATCAAGGATTACAATGAGGACATATTAAATGACCGAAATATCATCATTTCACAACATTGTTACGGGTGTACCGCAGGAGCGGGAAGCAGTTGCCAAGGCACGGTGACCTAGGAACGCTTTCGTCTACAACCCTATTTCAAAAATAAAGCTCCGCGAAAGGAGGAGGATATTCAAAAGAACATATTATGAGTTATTTACAAGCTACAAACGACCTTTACAAGGAAGCAGCACTGACGCCCGATGTAGGCCTGTGCTGTACCACCAATCCCATTTGGGAACTACCGGGGCTGACCGTACCAAAAATCATGCAGGAAATGAACTACGGTTGCGGTAGTACGGTGCATGCCAGGGATTTGACCAACAATCCGAAAATATTGTATGTTGGGGTCGGCGGTGGAATGGAGCTGTTACAGTTTTCCTATTTCAGTCGTCAAAGATCAGGGGTCATCGGTGTAGATGTCGTTGATGAAATGCTGGAGGCCAGCCGAAAAAACTTTACGATTGCCGAGGAAGAAAACGATTGGTTCAAATCCGAATTTGTGACATTACGCAAAGGAGATGCCCTAAACCTTCCGGTAGAGGACGGCAGCATAGATGTGGCCGCCCAGAACTGCCTGTTCAATATCTTTAAGGAAGATGACCTAAAACGGGCTATTGAAGAAATGTACCGCGTGTTGAAACCACAGGGCAGACTCGTGATGAGCGATCCCGTTTGCGAGCAGGAGATGAGTCCGGACTTAAGAAATGATGACCGATTAAGGGCCTTATGCTTAAGTGGGAGCTTGCCTATACATAAATATGTTAAGGCATTGACCGACGTAGGTTTTGGAACCATTGAGATAAGGGCCCGAAAGCCATATCGTATCTTGGATCCAAAAAACTATCCTACCGATGAATTGATTTATATCGAATCCATTGAGGTAGCGGCAATAAAAGACCCCATGCCCAACGACGGCCCTTGTGTATTTACCGGAAAAGCGGCCATCTATTATGGTAGCCAAGACTATTTTGATGATAAAAAAGGGCATGTCCTTCTAAAAAATCAACCTTTGGCAGTTTGCGATAAAACAGCGGGTGCACTGGCTGCTATGAATAGGGATGATATTTTCATCAGCAAATCAACATACCATTATGACGGTGGAGGCTGCTGTTAAATGGGGTATATTTCCCCGTTTTAGCGGCCTTATGTTCAATAGGAATTCCCAAAGGGACGTTGTTAAACCGATATTCATTGCACTTAAACCGACTGCTTGGTCGGTTTATTTTTTTTGAAAACAGTACGTTCATCGAGGTTTTGTCATTTGGACGATTTTTTCCACAGCTTTGTCCTTAAATATTGAGCCAAAGTAAGCTTCGGGGGTTCTTTGTTCTAGACTCAACAGTCTTTTTAACCCAAAACGCAAATCTTATGGACAAGAACCTAAAACGTATGGCTACCATGCAACGGATGCAAGTCACTGGCTTGGAATTATTTTACAGAAAAGGGTATTACAATACCAGTATAGATGACATTCTTAAAGAACTTTCCCTTTCCAAAGGCGCATTTTACTATCACTTCAGTTCCAAGGAGGATTTCTTCATTCAAATAGTGGAGAATCTAGTAGTTCGAAAAATTTATAGTATGCTCATAGAGCCCATCGAGGGACATGAAAATCCGCTGGACCTTATAACCAATTGTTTTGAGGATGCCTTAGAGACGGCAGTTCATAACGAGCTCGATTACGGATTTGTTCTAAGTAACTTTATCAACGAGTTCAATGGGAGGAATCCGAAAATCATGAAGCATTTGAGCGATATCCTTAAAATATGGGAAGTAAACCTGGTTTCTTCCATACAAAAAGGCAAATTCAATGGTCATATCGATAGACATGTGGATGCCGAGGGTGTAGCGATTTATTTGATGAGCTCCTACATTGGTATACGCACCTTAATGGTAGAAATGGCCCCAAGCGCGCGTAAGTACCGTTTTATGACACAATTGCGCCAGTATTTTAAATCCATTCAAACCAAGCCGCAGACGGTATAACGGAAAACTACTTTTTGAAGCATACGGATTCGATTTTTTCGACAACCTTCTTGACCGGAATCGTGCGCATGATATCCTGATAGCCCGTAGGGCACTTGTTTCCATAGACGGAGGTGGGAATAAATGGGCACTCATCTCTATTGGACAATAGCGCATTATCGTAATCTTGCCCAAAGGGAGCAAATCCGGCGTAGGGGTGGGTAATGCCCCAAAGCGTAATGACCGGTATACCGTATATGGCGGCCAAGTGACCATTACCACTATCCATGGAAAGCATAGCGTCCAGGTTGGAAATCAAGGCCAGTTCTTCCGCAAAGGAGAGCTTTCCTGCCACATTAATGCATTGATCAAACTTGCTTGCCCAGGTGTCCAAAAACTGGATTTCCTCTTGGCCACCACCAAAAAGCATGATTTTGTACCTATTGGTTTCCAAAATTTGACCTATAACATCCTCCATTAAATCCAAAGGATACTGCTTGCCCGAAAAGGCGGCAAAAGGAGCTATTCCAAGCCATTTCCGTGTTTTGGGATCTATAAGTTCAATGGTTCTGTTCGATAGTTTTTCCTTGTGTACTGGAATTGTATTGGACAAATCCAGCGAAAAACCAAGTCTTGCAAATACGTCGGCATAACGTTCATGGGTAGTCCTTAAGGGAAGGAAAACTTTGTTCCTTTCCCGGGTTAAAGCTTTTTTTTCCGGCCTCCCTTTGTCGATTTGAAGAAAGGGAATTTTACTAAAAAAAAAGAATCGTTTTAAAACTTGGGTCCTCAAAACACTGTGAAGATCGGCTACCACATCTATTCCTTTATCTTTCATTTCACCAAACAAGCTCCACAAACCCGGAAATCCTTTATGTTTTCCCTTGAACTCTGCCCCATGCACTTTAACATTGGGCAATGCCGCGAACATGGGAGCAAAAAAAGTACGGGTCAATACGGTTACTCTCAAGTGGGGATATTGGTGCACTAAAGCGGAAAGTACGGGAACGGTCATCGCTACATCGCCCATGGCGGAGAAGCGGATTACCAAAATATGTTGGATGTTATTTTTGGGCACGAAGGACCGGGTTTAGTTCCTCGTCATTGTACATCTTCATCTGTTTATAGACCTTCATATATTTTCGCCCCGCCTCTATGTCATCCAATAACTGATCGATTGCCATGGAAAGATCCTTTTTCTGCTCCTGCAACACCATCAATTTGGCTGTACATTTTTCAATATGTTCCGGTGCGGCGTCCTTACGCTCCACCTCGACCTTCATATGATAGATCTTAAGGGCCAAAATGGAAAGCCTGTCTATTGCCCACGCCGGGCTCTCGGTATTGATAGTGGCTCCCTTCAAGATTTCGACCGACCGGTATTTATCTAGAAAATAACTATCGATATACTCTACCAAATCTGTTCGGTCCTGGTTGCTTGCATCAATCTTTCGCTTTATTTCCAGGGCCTTATTTGGTTCTATATCCGGGTCGCGAATGATATCCTCATAGTGCCATTGTACGGTATCTATCCAGTTTTTTCGGTACAATAAATGAGCGATATCATCTTTGGGGTATCGATTTTCAAAAGGTTGGTCAACCTCATCTTCAATATGATAGTTTCGGATACTTTCCTCAAAAATTCCGAAGGCGAATTCACTGAACATAATTTCATGCTTTTTTCAAATATACCCTATTATTTTAAGATCAAACCGATAAAAAAGACCATAATCGGAATGAAAACGGAAAGCATTAAAATGATTTCCTTGATATTGGGACGCTTTATGGATTCCAAATAATTGGTCATAAAAACCACGGCCGGAAAGAAGGTTAGGATTACCGGGTACGTATTTTCGGATGTGGTCAAAACTTTTAAAATAATTCCGATTCCGAACGAAAGCGCTATAAGGCGCATGGTGATTACTTTGCCCAGTCCGGATTTTCCCAGTTTTAGAAAGGCCAACAAGGCGGCCAATGAAGTTGCCAAAACATAAATGACCAATCTGGCACTGTTGTTCCAATCAAAAAAGTATTGCGAATCGAAATCAAAGGAAAGCTCATAGTGCCGACCTAACAGATCCGGTTTTTCAATTAGGACCAAAGCACAATAGGAAATTGCAAAAACCGTAAAAATCGCGGTAAACGGTACTAGCCAATTTCTTATATTCTTGGGTTCATAAATGTATATCGCGGCCAAGACCAAAAGTAAATAGAGAATGGTCCAATTATAGAAAAGGCTGGAGACCATTATCCAAAGTGTAGCATCAAAAATCTTTAATTTTACGTTTTTGAGAGATTTTAGACTGATTACCCTCCGCGTGGCAAGGAGTAAAAAAAAGCTGCAAAGTATCGCGCTATTGTCGGTCATGGTTTCGGGAAAAACCAACATCAACATGGCATAGAATAGCAAGGCATAGGAATTTGTGGCGGTAATCTTGTTTCTATGGCAAATGAAGTTGACCACAAATAGGCTGAACAGAAGCATTCCAAAAACAAATACCTGCCAAATCAATTCTTCGGGAGGATAGGCTCTTTTGAAAAGTAAAAAGTGTGCCAGCCAATAAAAAACAAACAAAAAACTAAATACGATAAGATAGTTTATCGGTTTTGTTTTTTCAAAAATGCTTGAAATCATCTCGGCTTTTTATACTTTTGCAGGTAAATATACAGCAAGATGACTTCATTTTTCAGAGGGATTGAGACTTTGTTCGTGGACTACCTTTTTGCACCGTACGATATACTTCGCGGACTGGACAATTGGTGGATGGCGAACATAGTGAACTGGTTATTGTTCGTTATTGGGGCCGTGGCATTTGTTTACTGGATGTTGCAGCTAAAAAATTTTAATGACAATAACGAAGAGGACAAGAGCATTACCTCCCATTCCTATCTATAGGTCAAAACCGATATCTTTTCTATAGTTCATCCTATCAAAGCATATTTTATTTATGCTTTCGTAGGATTTGGCCAATGCATCCTGAAAGCTGATTCCAAAAGAGGTAAACGCCATGACTCGACCGCCACTGGTCACAACTTTGCCATTCTCCAGTTTTGTGCCGGCATGGAAAGTCAATGAATCCGTAACGTCCTCAAGACCAAAAATCTCATATCCTTTGTCATAGGTTTCAGGGTAGCCTCCGGATACGGTCATGACCGTTGAGGCGGAACGATCATCTATTTGAAGATCCACGGTGTCCAAAGTCTGATCGGCAACTGCCTGAAAGATCTCCACCAAATCATTTTTGATCCTTGGAAGCACCACTTCGGTCTCCGGATCTCCCATCCGTACATTATATTCAATAACATAGGGATCATTGCCTACCATGATCAACCCAATAAAAATGAATCCTTTATAAGGCAAATTATCTATTTTAAGCCCTTCTACCGTAGGTTTGACGATTCTATCGAGCACTTTGTCCATGAAAGCCTTTTCGGCGAAAGGAACCGGGGAAATGGCTCCCATACCGCCAGTATTTAGTCCTATATCTCCCTCACCAATACGTTTATAGTCCTTAGCGGTTGGAAGAACCTTAAAATTCTTCCCATCGGTCAGTACAAAAACACTTAGCTCTATCCCTGACAAAAACTCTTCTATGACCACAGTCCTGCTAGCGGCCCCAAACTTCGCTTCCTTTAGCATGGAGGTCAGTTCTTGTTTTGCCTTCTCCAAATCGTTCAGTATAACTACTCCCTTACCGGCCGCCAGACCATCGGCCTTTAAAACGTAAGGAGGGCTTAGAGTTTCCAAAAAGGCCAATCCACTTTCCAGCTGCTGTACGGTAAAACTCTGATAGGCCGCGGTAGGGATAGTATGACGTTGCATAAACTGCTTTGCAAATTCTTTGCTGCCTTCCAAATTTGCAGCTGCTTTTTGAGGTCCAATAACAGGAATATCCTTTAGCTCCGGGTCATTAAGGAAAAAATCATGAACACCATTGACCAAAGGATCTTCCGGCCCAACCACGACCATATCTATTTTATTGGATAAAACTATGCCCTTAATACCATTGAAATCATTCACACCAACCGGTATGTTTTGGGCCAAAGAAGCCGTACCGGCATTACCCGGCGCAACAAATAGCCGGTTCAACTTTGGACTCTGTGCCAATTTCCAGGCAAAAGTATGTTCACGGCCTCCCGAACCAAGAATCAAAATATTCATAAAACTCCACTAGTTAATATATGTTTCAAAAATAGTCTATTCCCCCATGTGTAGCTAATTCCTGTCCGGAAAAATAGGTTTGCCCGAAGTTTTTGAATCCTGCTTTTAATTCTTCTTTGACCAGTTAAAATCTATGGCTTTAGCGGAATAACCTTTTCGGTGTTCCTAATTACCCGCCCCCCCAAAATGCTCCGTTTTTTCAATAGTAGGGGAACCACAATGGAAAAGAATACGATGCCGTTGAACCGAACCAGCATGGATTCGACCAAAAGCGAAATAAAAAGAATCAAAAACACGGAGAATTCATGGCGGCTATTTTTTAATCGTAGCGCTAAAAGCAAAAAGATTCCAAATAAAATTGCAAAACCCAAAATACCTATCTGTAGATAGGTCTGAAAAAACTGGTTGTGGGCGTTATACCGGTTCTCAGAATTGAAGCTATAGCCCAGTTCATTATACTTTTTGAACAGGGTATCATTTGCGTCCCCTGTGCCATATCCCAATATAGGGGCTTCCCCAATTAGCTTTATACTGGCATCCCAGGACAATACTTTGGCCTTTCCCAAAATCATGACTTCCTGATTAGCGTTCTGACGTATTCCCCTTAGCAGCTCATAAAATCCAGATACCCTGGGGTTGTTTAGAAATACCGTTGCGCCCAAAATGAAAATAACAAAGCTGGTATATTTTTTTTGTTTATCGGCCATATCAAAAATTAACAAAATGGCCATCAAAACCAAAATTAAATAGGCCGCAATGGATGCCAATAAGAAGATATAGAGGAATAGTATCATCACTATGGCCAAACGATCTCTTGAAACCAATTTATCCTTGAGATAGTAACTAAGCACCAGCAATATATAAATGGAAATGTAATTGGGGTTTACCGATTTTGAGAGTGCCGATCCCAAATAAAATCTATGCCATTCGTCCATGGCCAAGTCAAAAATTGGGAATATTCCCATTCCGGCGGTATTTTCCAAAATATGGGATACAAAGCTCAGGGTAGCGCTGAAAAAATTGATGCAAAACGAAACCAGAAGCCCGGCAAGTAAAAAATCGAACAACCTTCTTACCGTAGCCGCGTCCTCTTTGACAAACATAAAGATAATCGGAAATAGCAATAAAGAAAGTGAACGTTGAACCAAATCCATACCACTGTGCAAATTCTCGGAATATATAAGCCCAATACACATCAGTATGAAATACAATGGAAAAAGAAGTAGGGCCGGCTCAAAAACGAATTTTTTTCTATCCTTCAGAACTATGGCCATCCCAAAGCCCATGGAAACGATAAAAAATGGAGAAGGCAAGTTAATTCCGCAGGGCATAAGGAAAAAGGCAATGAATAGGCTGTTCCAAAAGGCCTTCATCACCCAATCACCTTCTGTGTAGAACATATCAAAAAACCAGGAAACAATTATTTTTTGCATATGTGTAATTATTTGAGAGTATTGAGCTGTCCTCTATATCCTAAGAACAATTCGAAAGCATTAAAAATAACATGGTCACCAAAGAATTTATACGAGGCAGCTACATTCAAATAAATCCCATGACACTTTCTATGTTCATGTTCAGCCAAATAAAACACATTGGTATATTTTAGGGTTTTGAGTATCTTTTAGTATCAATCATATAGTAGTTGTGGATTGTCATCAATATCGAACAAAATATTTTGCTGGATTGTTGTAGATTACGAAAAATTCCTATGTTCTTTTTTTTGAAGTTCCTCAGGGTCAAGAGATTTAAAATAATCGTATACGATTTTCAGTCCCTCCTCTCGTTTTACCACGGGTTCCCATCCCAATATCTCCTTCGCCCGAGTAATGTCGGGTTGTCTTTGTAAAGGATCATCTTGAGGTAATGGCTTGTAGACAATTCTTTGATCGGTTCCTGTAAGCTTAATAATTTCCTCGGCGAACTCCTTAATGGTAATCTCATGGGGATTTCCAATATTAATAGGGTGTATATAATCACTAAATAGCAGTCGGTATATTCCTTCGATTTGATCGTCAATATAACAAAAGGATCTTGTTTGGGAACCATCCCCAAAAATGGTCAAATCCTCTCCACGTAAAGCCTGCCCCATAAAGGCAGGTACAACACGACCATCATTTAAGCGCATTCTGGAGCCATAGGTGTTAAAAATACGAGCGATTCGGGTCTCCAATCGATGAAAACGATGGTAGGCCATGGTAATGGACTCCATAAAACGCTTGGCTTCATCATATACGCCTCTTGGGCCAACCGGACTTACATTCCCATAGTAATCTTCATTTTGGGGATGTACCAAGGGATCTCCGTAAACCTCCGAGGTGGACGCCACCAGAATAGTAGCTTTCTTTTCCTTGGCCAAACCCAAAAGGTTTAATGTGCCCAAAGATCCAACTTTTAGTGTTTGGATAGGTATTTTCAAATAATCTATGGGGCTTGCCGGAGAGGCAAAATGGAGGATATAATCCAAATTACCAGGAACATGCACAAACTTTGTTACATCATGGTGATGAAACTCGAATTGTTCCAAAGGAAAAAGGTGTTCTATATTCTTTAGGTCGCCGGTTATGAGGTTATCCATGGCAATAACATAAAATCCTTCCTTTATAAAACGATCACAAAGGTGGGATCCCAAAAATCCTGCACCGCCCGTTATCAATACTTTTTTCATGAATTTATTTTCAATTAGTAACTTCCAAACAAAACCTACATCAGGGCAACGTGATAAGGGGTCAGTAGGCTTTCTCCTCCCCTGAAAAGGCATTGATAATCGTTTGGACAATTATCTTTATATCCAAAAAAAACGACCAGTTCTCCACATAAAAGATATCGAACTTAATCCTATTCTGAATATCACTGTCCTTTTCAATTTCTCCTCTATACCCTCGTACTTGTGCCAAACCTGTAATTCCCGGTTTTACAAAATGGCGGAGCATGTACTTATCTACTTTATTCGCATATTCATCGGTATGCTTAAGCATATGGGGGCGGGGTCCTACCACGGACATATTGCCAAAGAGTACATTGTAGAATTGCGGGAGTTCGTCAATGCTGGTTCTGCGTATAAACTTACCTATTTTGGTCACCCTCGCATCATTCTTTCCTGCTTGAACTGCGTCCGCCTTGCTGTTCATCGTCATTGATCGAAACTTGAAACATTGAAATTCCCGATTATCAAATCCCGTTCGCCGTTGAATAAAAAAAATGGGGCCTTTGGACTCCAAACGAATCAATATGGCCAAAAGAGGACCCAGCCACAATAAAATCCCAAATATGGTAACCAACGAAAATCCAATATCAAAGGCTCTTTTGAAAAAAGCGTTTAAGCTATTATGCAAAGGGATATCTCTTAAAGAAAGTATGGGGAGGTAATCGTAATATTCAAACTTTAGCTTCTTCGAAAATATTTTCTTGTTGTCTGGTAAAAACTTTAAGGTTTTAAGGTTGTTATCCGCGAAATCAATGAACTCTGAAATCTCTAAATCCGTTAATTCAGAAACCGAGCAATATATTTCGTCAACTTTGTTCTCAAAAATATATACAAAGCAATTAGTGGTTTCAAAATCCTCAGCTTTAGGACTGAATTGCTTTACGAATTGATATCCAAATTCTGTTCTTTCATTGAAAACCTTGATCAACTGGTCGGTTTTTTTATTCTTTCCAATCACCACAACTCTTCTGATATTACCCTTAACCAATCGCCTATATTTCATTAAAAGAATGTAGTTCAGGAATTTTATGGAAAATACAGCGACAAAAGTGAAAATAAAATATTGGCCCAAGGCAAGCCTACTGATATTGGGTTGTTTAAAAAAGCCTATGAACGCATAAAGGACGAGGAAAAAAAACACAAATTGTACAAAAAGCAGTTTTAAAATATGCACTACTTTAGTGTATCTATGAACCTTGTAAAATTCGTTTCGAAAAGAAATGACAGTCCAAGCTAAGGAGACGTAAGTATGAAAAAGAACAGGAGATTGGAACTGAATGGGAAGATAATGGGCAAAAAGATTTATGACCAACAAATCCATTACATACGAAATGGGAGTAATGAATCCTGAATATCTTCCTTGTTTAAAAAACATTTTATCTACTACGTTTTTTCCTTTAAAAACAATTTGAACTTCTTAATAAAGTTATCCTCGCCAAATCTTCTTGTATGATTACGAATCCATTCCTTATCAAAACCATCTTTTATGGTTTCGAACTTATCAATACATTTTTGTATCGCCCTGGAAGTCTGCATCTCAAAAAACAAACCTGAAGACTCTTCAATGGACTCCAAGTTCTCAACTATAGTTTCCAATGCTCCTCCCTTCTTAAATGCCAAAACTGGTACACCATAAGTCATAACCTCTAAAGGTATCATACCAAAATCCTCTTCACCAGGAAAAACTAATGCTTTGGTCTTATAAAGAATTGTTTCTATTTCCGCCCATTTCAAATTTCCTAAAAAACTTATGTTTTCATTTGCCTTTGCTTCCAGTTTTTTCTTTTCAGAACCGTCTCCAATTACTATTAAACGTTTCCCGTTTTTATTGAAGGTATCAACCAACAAATCGATTCTTTTATAAGGAGTAATGGCTCCAAAACTTAAATAAAACTCTCCTTTTTGTTTGGTTAACGGCCTATCAAAGAGTGAAAGAGCTATAGGTGGTTGAATGACATAAGAGCTTTTACCATAGTACTTTTTAACTCTATTGGCAACATTGTAAGAATTTGCCACGTAATAGGATACATTATTGACGGTTGACTTATCCCATTCTCTTAGGAGTTTAAAAAAAAAACTTGCAACAGGACGTGCCAATTTGGACATGCTGTTCAAATACTCTTGTGTAAACCCCCAACAGTACCTCATAGGTGAATGTATATAACAAATGTGTGGGCAGTTGTTGGGAATATTGATACCCTTCGCAGGGCCAGATTCCGACGAAATTATCAAGTCGTAATCCTGTCGCAATTTAAGAGACCTTATACCCATGGGATAGAGCGGAAATAATTTTTGATAGTATTTCCTTAACCACCTTTTATCAAGAACGGAGGTGTAGACATTGTGTTTGTCGATATGATTTCCATAGGACCCTCTGTCATAGAATAAGGTATAAATATCCGCCTGAGGAAAAATTTGTAAAATGGATTCAACAACTTTTTCACCACCCCGTCTTGTAATGAACCAATAATGGACTACTGCCACTTTCATTAATCAAAATCTTCAGGTGAAACAGTTTTCCAATGCTTGAGCGCATTTTCGAAATCATATTTGAACTCAAAACCATTGTCTATAAGATATTGAGGTTTAATATTAGTAGGAAAGCCCGCCTTTCTGACTCTTACTGGATGAACATCAGATGTTTTACCTAACAGTTTGAGTCCTTTTTGGATAAAAAAAGCAACAAAGGCAAGCAGTTTTACAGAAAGCTTAATGGTTGGCCTGTTGTATCCGAGTTCCTTCTTAGCAATACTAACCATTTCCTTCAACGGCACCAATGGATTTTCAGCGTAATTGTAAATGACTAACCTTCTTTTTTGATTCATTACAAAAAGCATGCTTTCTACCAACCCATAGACATACCCATAACCCTTTATTATATTACCTCCATTAGGCAAAACAAAAGTGCCTTTCCTTAAACTCTTTATCATTCTATAGACATTTCCAGGATCATTTGGCCCAAAAATTACACTAGGCCTTACGATGATCAATTTCCTTTCCCGCTGCTCCGCCAACCATTCTTGGTGGATTCTTTCGGCTATGGCCTTTGAAACCCCATAGGCCGTCTCAGGATACAGGGGCGACTTTTCAGTGCGTTCATCCAAAGATCTGCCATATGGAGCTATACTACTAGTAAAAAGGATATTTTTTATTTTGTTTTTACATGCAAAATCGGCAACGTTTTTCGCCCCCGGAATGTTCGTGTCAAAATATTCCCGGTATTCATGTCCAGGTTCCCTATGAACAGCGGCGAAATTGAAAATCCAACTTCCATCTTCATTGTAATTATCAATTTTCATTTCAATTGATTTTCTAACATCCATTGGGACATAAACGACTCTCCCATCATTAACAAAATTCTCAAAGCCGATAAGCGGTTTAATATCGCAAACATAGAATTTCCGGAAATTAGAACACTCCAATAAATGGGAAAGAAGTTGCTTTCCGATATAACCTGAACCTCCGAAAATTATTGCCAATTTGGTCACTTTATCTCTATTTATCCCTTTAGACAAAGATAAAAAGATATATGCCTTTGCAGGTAAAATTTAGACTTAATCATAGCCTAGTCCAAAGGATGGCATTCGCGGTTGATTGCTAAACATGAAAGTGTTAGCATAAACGCAAAAAATATAATGCCCCACTGTCTATTCAGTGTGCTTTCTGTTAAAAAAACGGTCAAAATAACCCCCCATATACCAAGCAAGAGAATTTCCTTTTTTTTTGCCAACTTGACCACAATCCATAGAACAGAGCCAAAAAAAACTGAGGCTAATGGAATCCCATAAAAAATGGCATTTTGTAAATATTGATTATGTGAGTTCATGTTCAGCACTTCCAAATGCCCATTTGTTCTATAAGTCTTGTTTAAGTAATACTGTGCATCTCCTAAACCATAGCCCCAAAAAGGTTTGTCTTTTATAAGCTCCATACTAGATTGCCACAGTATCTTTCTTCTAGAAATCCCATAAAATGGTTTTTCTTCGGTCGATATGTTCGCAACCTCATAAAAAGCAAACAGTATCTTATCCCTTGTATAATCCAACGAAAAACCAAACATAAACAGAATTAGCAAAAGACTTGACAACAGTGCTAGAACTCGTGGTTTTTTGAATCTGTCCTTAAGAAAAAATAAAATAAAAAAAGGCAGCACAATTACAGCAAACATAATTGTAGTTCTGGACGGCAGTAGGAAAATCACTAAATAGAGAATTGGCATAAATAACAAATAGTACGCCTTAATCTGCTTCTTGCCCACCATATAGCTTATTATAAGGATGGAGGAAAGAGTGTACATTGAAAAATAGGTGTGGTGAGGAATATATTTTAATAATAAATCCACACCTCTGCCATAGTCATATCTCACATCCAATACCAAAATGTCATACCCAGCCCCACATATCCCGTAAAGAGCCATTAGAATAACGCCATAAAAGAGAAACATCAACATCTGTTCTAATTTTATTTTTTCCAATTGCTGGGTAAAAAAAAGGGGAGAAACAAAAAGCGAAAAAAACAGTATCAATTTTTTGTTTGCCTCTCCGATATCCTCACTATTGAAGTATCCAAATAAATGGATCAAAACCAAAATAATACAAGGAAGAAACCACATTAGGTTTGGAAAAATCCTGTTTTTTATTCTCTCGTACAAGTTATACAGGAAAAAAAGAATCAGAGCAGCTGTATTTGCTTTAAGGGCTATAGGCAGGGTAAATAGTACCAGCCCTAAAGAAACCTCACTTAAACTAAGCTGCTTGCTCATTTCTTGGACTTAAAAAACGTATTCTTAAAAGAAGTTTGTCCTTTTTCAGGTCAATATTCAATGACGGAATAATCATAAAAATTACGGTTATAAGAAAAAAAAGAATCATTGCGCTTCCATTTTCATAAAATGGAAGAATTATTAGTTTCAAACACCATATGGTGAACAAAAAATAGATAAAAATATTGTCCGAGTATTTATTGATCCAAAAATATATGAGATATATGGCTACAGCGAACAACATGCTTATGATAAAAATACCAGGGACATTGAAGTTGATGAATGCTTCTCCCGCAAAAGTTGATCTCATTCCTCCGAAATCATCTGGATTTTGGCCAGATATAGTAGAAGTGTAACGCATATAGTTAAAATTGGCTTTTAACACATTCACGGAAGTAGGTATAAAACTAAATATCCCTGCAACATAAGTCTTACCGTATAAATATTCGTAATTCCCTTCAGTAAAACTAGATAACACCCTGGCCAATTCACGCACAGACACGAAAAAGGAAGTTGAAAAAGACATTAATGCATCTTCAAATCTAAAATTTCCACTAAGCAATTGATTAATGTTTCTAGCTATTGATATAAGGAATAGGGCCAACGCACCAAAAACAGATAGCTTAATGATTTTTCTTCTGTATATTAAGTAAGCAACAAGTGAAATAAAAAAGGGAAAAAACATTTGTCCTCTTTTGGCAGTAAAAAACAAGGTTGCCGACATGAACAAAATCTTTCCCAGTTTTTTGTTCAGTAACAATCTATACAGGTTAACTTTCCTAACGTTAAGCAAAAAATAATTGATTTGTAAAAAAAGAAGCGTTGATAGTGCATTTATTGATAGTGTATAATATGGTCGATAAGGGATAAACTCGGTTAATCTGTCTTGAAAGTATTTCGAAATAAAGGTTTTTTCCTCAAACACAGGAATATAGATATTTAGAAAAACCAAATACAGTGGTACGGCCAGACCCAAAATCAATAACCAGGATGAATTGGCAGAAATTAAATTTTTTACATTTATTCTTCTTGATTTCTTTAACTTATTTTCTGGAAACCATAATTGAAGGAAAAGTATCGTGAGCAAAATCGTGACAAAGGCATATTTTAAATACCTTAGGCTTAGGCTTGTATAGTTGAGGTCAAATTGAGACACCCATTGTGAACTATATTCTGTGGTGTATTTGCCGAAGATTATAGATAGCATAATATAGAACAGCCCCAAAGTACAGACATTGAATATTTTCTTTGAAACATAGAAATAGTGAATCAATAAATAAGCTGCAAAGATGATTATCATTTCATAATCTGTTTTTTTATGCACTTCGACATTACGCTTACATTTTCTGTTTTCAGAACCCTTTCCTTGGTATCTAGTTTTGCTACATTGAATTCAAAATTAAACGAATTATCAAAGAGGCAATTGATGTAAAATGCTAATTTTTCATCATAATTTTTAAACTCCATATTCAAATCATATTCCTTGGAGACAATTTTGTTTGTCAACTTTTGCAGTTCCTTAAAAGACTCTACAGTGTACGTCAATTTTGAACTGTTATAAAACACATCACCCAAAACAATGGAAGGTTTTTTCATAAGTAGGGACTCAAGCCCTACCGTACTAGACAGATTTATAGTTCCGAAAGAATTTTTAATTAAATCAAACATGTTTTCCTTATAGGAGACAAGTCTAATTTTAGGGTGTCTCTTCAATTCCTTATAAAAGGAAAACGAATGCTGGCCAAGCGCGCTCTTATGTTCCTTGACATACAACTGAACATGGGTTGGCAAACATTTACTAATATTTATAATAGCTGTTTTCTGATCAACATAATATGGGGCTAAAATCAGGGTGCTTGCCTCAGGTTGCATATGAAGGGGAAAAACAAAATAATTTTCTGATAAATCTGTCTTATCAAAAATTGTATTATGGAAAAAGCCAATCTTTTTTGCTTGAACTATTTTTTTAAGCTTAAATAAAGAAAGCTCAAAAGGGTTTCTTGTAAAAAGATCGTATTTATGTCTTTTTTTAAAGTAGAATTTGTTGAATCTTATAAAAAACTCGCTGATGAAAACGCCTTTAATGCTAGATGCATTTATAGCATTTTTCATATAACTGGGTTGTTTTGGTTTATTTAAAAATGCTGTTATTGGTGCAAACATTTCTGGATTTACTTTCTCCGGGGAAAACTCCTCATATGCTTTGTCTACCTCATTGAACGTGTTTTTGGCATCATAGGATACTGCACTCTTGTTTTTTAGCCTAATGCCATAAAACGAGATGTGTTTTACTCCGAAGCGTTTGCTTACCTGATAGGACACCATGTTATATGTGAAGGCAATTCCTGTGGTAAAATAGTGGGTAACCCGCTGTTCAAATAATTGCTCATAAAACAAGTAGGTATATACTAACATTTTTTTTTGGTATGCCCTATCTTTTTTTATTAAATACCTATCACAAGCATATATATTAAAACCGTCATAGGTTTGGGAAATCCTATATATTTCTTTTTTTACATCAATATTGCTTTTGTCTAAATCGTCAAAAAAATGCAGCCTATTTCTACATTGGAGTACTTCAGACTCTTCTTGCCATCTATTTCCTTCCGTAATTCCCAAGACACCATCAATAGAGACTGCCCCTTCTACAATAAGGTTTTCCACAGCTTTGATGAAGAGTGGCGCCTCATCATTTATTAAGTCAAATACAATCATCTTTTTATTGCTTTCTTACTGAAATAGAATTTCATACTAAATATTACGAAAAAAGACATTAATGTTGCCATGGCGGCACCGATGATACCGTATATAGGAATTAAAACCAGGTTTAATACCACATTTGTTACCATACCTGCTAAAGCTACTTTTAGGATAATTGCATCCATCTTTTTCACGTATAAATCATAATGAAAGATGTTGGACACTATTAATAGAAAAACACCTCCTAACAATACATAAAATGTATCCAGTTCGTCCAAAATTGCTTCTTTATCCAAAAATCCAAGTATTACGGGGCCTACAAGTCCCACTGCCAAAATTAAAATTAGAGATAGTCCTATTAATTGTTTTGAAAAAATCGTTTTTGTCTCCTCGTATTTTTTTTTCTCCTTAAATGATTTTACCAATTTGGGATAGGCAACCATAGTAATCGCACTAAAGGCAAAAACATCTATGGCATTGGTGAACTGAGCAAAGGCCGTGTATATGCCCACTAGTTTTTTTCCATAAAAAAAATCGATCATATACCTATCAGAAAATTGGATTACCTGAAAGGATAGGGAACCGATAAAAAAGACACCTGCCGTATTTATTCCAGCACCGATCCATTTCCAATCGGGAGGAAAGTACCTTACTTTTTTTATCTCAATCGTTCTCACTAGAAAAATACCGAAAATAAAAAAAGACAATAGGGATGTCATGGTCCATATCCTAATATAATTTCTTAAATCAATATCGTTTCCCAGCCAAAAAAAATCAAACAATACTATCCAAACCCACAGGCCAGACCGTATAAACAAAATTCCATTGGCAACAACAGATTTTTCCAGGGTGGTAAATAACCTATACAGCTCCTGCCCTAAATGCTCCGATAACAATAGCACCACAAAAACCCAAAAATATTCCAATGGTATAAAGTTTAATCGAAAGACAAGAAACAAGGATATGGGAATCACCACTAAATATGCGATGAGATGAAAAAACATTTGGTTCCTTATCCTTTCCGCGTAAGCTTCTTTTTTAGAAGCGAGGATTTCCCTTGTATTGAATACATAAAAGTCAAATCCCAGTACGTATATCAATAAGGCAATGGTCGTTGCGAGAAGACCAAATATTCCAAGATTGGTTTCATCAATCGAATACTTGCCCAAGAAAATAATGAAAACAAATTTGGAAAGTAATGTTATACCCCTGAGGAAGATGTTTTTAAGACCTGTTTTCACATATTACATTTAAAGAACAAATATCAACTTCCTTTATAAAGATTTTCAATAGAGGTTTTCTGACAAACACAAGCTTTGAACCAATTCATTACAGCCAGTGGATAACTAATTAAAGGTAGGAAATTTAGACCATATGCCTCCTTAATTTTCGTTCTAGCTTAAGAAACAAACCCCATTGGAAATGGAAAGTGTAACTGGGTATATTAAAGCTGCAACACCTAAAGAAAGAATCGCCAAAACAAGGGTCTAATCTTCCTTTAATTTGCCCAAGCCATGGACATCGCCACCGTTAAGTGCTATTAAATGGAACTGTACAGAGCTATCATTTAGTATATCTACAATAACGAAATTGTCTCTTACACCTCCGCCCATTCCGCTAGTAATCAAAGTTAGGTTTTTACTTCTTTCATAAGAATAGGACGTGTTGGCGGCAGCTCCTACGTCGCCTGCAAAAATAAAAACAGGTTTATTTGTTACATTTAAAATCGGAGCAATTTCTGTCCAAAAAGTAAGCTTTTCGCTCATTCCCGCCCTAGAGTTGGGCCTCAGGAATCCCTTGCCTTGCCACCATATAACATGATGGACATAAATAAAAATATTGTTCACTTTGGATGAATCTTCCATAAGCGTACGTATCAAAAAGTCTCGCTGTTCCCCTTCAATATTCCAATGGCCAATGTTTGAGTCCAAAATTATGTGTAGGTCCCCTTCCGTAATAAAGGATTTATACGATTCTCCATAACGTTCTTCAAAAAACGACAACTCCCCATCATGGTTGCCTCTGGAAAAATAAACAGGCACTTTCAAGGTTTTGAGGTCATCATCTATCGCGTCCCAACTCTTTTCATTCGCAGACCTTACTATGTCTCCGGTGAATACGCCAAATTTCATGTTTCTATAAGTGTTGATAAGGTCAAACCTCATTTTTAATGAATCATAAACCCCTAGTTCTCCACCTCTGGGCTTACCATAAACATGGCCTGCAACAAAAAAAGAGTATTGAACGCCCTTGTCGTTTTTACAATTCCAAAAAAGAAAGATGAATTGTGCTAAAAGCAGTAAGACCAAATTTTTTGGAAACACCTTTTTCAAAGGCCAAGCTCCGTTACTGCTTTTCATTTTTAACAGGTTTTGGTAAGTTTAAGCGAATTACACGCTCAAAAAGCGTATTCTCTCAACACCGTTTACATATTTGGAATTCTTTGTTAGTCTTGAATTCAGTTCTTGGGTAATTTGTCTTGCCTCGTCATCATATTCAATGTTGTATTTTAGCTCTAGCACTATTTCCCTTTCATCAATATTTTGTCTGCTAATTCTGAAATTAGCTGAATCCGGGTCGAAAAACTCCTGATTGTAGTCCAAGGTGATTCTAAATTTTCCACAAAAGGACAAATAATACTTTCTTTCGTATGAGTTATAGAGCGTTGGTTGCAATTGTCCGTATCTCGCCCTAAGTGTACTCTTTGGTTTTTTGATATTTTCAGATATCACACGATAAATCTCCTCTCTTGACAACTCGTTAAGTGAAGCTTGAAAGCCCTCCATTTTGTATGAAATCTTATCTCCTACCTCTCCATATTTTACCTTGATTTCAAATACAGGGTCTTTTATCTTGTTAAAATCATCTCCATACCATCTTAATCTAAACTTTTCCCTTTTTCCAACACCAGATACATTTTGTTTATAGCAACTATAATTGTGGTCATCAAAATAGATATTATTGACTTTTCTTCTAACAAAAACTTCCTTAAAGCAAAAACTGTTGATAAAAACGGTTTGGATTACATTTTCTAAATCAACATTTTTGTAAATGAACTTCCTTTCGAACCTTAGGTTTTTACCCATCGGCCTTATTGATTTATCGCGTACTTTTGCCGTACTGCTTGCCATACATTTTATCTATTACTTTATTGGATACGGTTATAGCTAAAGTATCATTGAGTATCAATCTAGAATTATTTTCAACCAAATAATCCTGTTCTTTTCGTAGTAATGTCAAATTCGTAACCTCTATGGAACCGGGGCCAAATTCACTTTTTTTTTGAAATACCGCGAATCCCAAACGAGTCCCATCAATATTAACACTGTCCAAAACAACCTTGGATAGGTCCTTGCTAACAAGACCTATTTCTCCACCAACAATTTTAACCCCACTTCCACTAATTTTACTGGCTTCTCCGGCGCTTACGGCCTTATCAGAAGAGTTTTCTATGGTAACATTTTCTATGGTTAAAGTAGAGCCGGATACGTCAATACCATCATTGCCACTGTTAATAAAGCTGCTATTGGTCACTTTTCCATTAACAAAATCCCCATCAAATGCATCAGAAAATGTGTTTTTAAACCGAGAGGCATCAACAGAAAAATTAGACCTAATAATATTCAAACCATCCTCACATCTGTTTTGCTCAAAAATGGAATTGGCAATGCGAACATCGGCCTCATGAAAGTTTACTGCCCCAGACAATTCCCAAAGGTCATTGCCAGGATTCGATAAATTAGTAAAATAGCAATATTCCAAATGTGATGTTTCATCAGTCCCAGAGACAAAAACACCCTTACCGCTGGAATCTGATGAGTAGAACCTAATCGGGTCCTGTTTGGTGCCAATACCATTTATTGTCGAATATGAGATAAAGGATGCCCCATTCATAATGTCCAAATTAAATCCAGGTTCTATAACCACTTTATATCCTGAAGGAATTACAATATCGTTTTTAGCGTTATACTTTCCTTTTTTAAGCAATACCGTTTTGGTCGTTTCATTCTTCAAAACAAATTCATGGGTGGCTGTATGTTTGGATGCCTCGTGCCTTTTTAAAAATGTTGGGTCAAACTCGTAAAATGGCACTATATCCCCCAATATTTCATAGTCCATTCCCGGAATGGCATGAACGACTTTTACTTTTTCCAGGTCCTTAGGGTACCTAAAAACACCTTTTTTGTTTTTTTTGGAGACAAAGGCATTGATAAAGGATTCTTCCAGTTCAACATGGATTTCCCTTGTCTCATTAGGGCCAATTGAACCGTTATGTACTCTTTTAGAAAGCGTCTTACCTCCTTTTTTTCTCAGCCCTTTTATTGATATTGAGAAGTTCTTCGAGAGGTTCCTTACATCCAAAACCATTCTGGCTTCATCAAAATCCTTTACGGAGGTAATTATCGAAACGGCAGGGGAAAGCTGTTTCTTGATAAAATTACTGTTATATTCAAGAATGCTGAAATCCAGGTTCGTATTAAACTCCGTGCCTAGATTGAGCAGTAGATCATCCAATTCCGACCCATATTTGTTTATTATTCGCTGTATGAAATCTTGATTACTGACCAATTTTAAATTTTCGATTAGTTTTTGTTCATAAAGATTATCTGTGTCCGAGTATACATAGTTTGTAAGGTATTCTAGTTTGTTTCCCGAATTAGAGTCAAATGAAATGGGTTCGAACTTGCTGGTAATAGGGTTGTAGTAAAATCTAATATTGTGCCATGCCAACCCGTGACGTGCCCCAAACAAGTTGCTTAATGCAACGAAAAAGGTTAATCTGTCGATATTAAAAACTTCTGAAATTTTCAAATTTCCTTTTTTCAACTCGTATATCAATCCCTTCGCGGTATTGAATTGCTTTAATAGGTGAGGAGTGGACAAAACCTTATTCTCGTTAAACACCCGTATCCTCGGTTCGTCTTCCTCTCTTTCCCAAGTACTATTAGGCAAGTTCAAGTTATATGATTTGTTTCTTTCGCTCCACATGTAAGATTCGTTGAATGAGAGAATTAATCCTTCCCTTCTCTCATTATTCTCGATTAGGATCTTATCGAAAGATTCTTCAAATGCCATTATGCCCAGATCAATATTTCTAATAGATTCACCGGACTCCACTTTTATGATGGTATTTAAAAAATCGTATCTCAGTCCTATGATATCATTGTCTTTGACCACCTTATTAAATAACCATTCCCACAAGAAATTTCGGGTCTTAGGATGTTGAATGGAAAATTTTCGCATACCGAACATTGTACTTTCGTCCTTCATCTTAATCCTAAATGACCATTTTTTTTCATCTTTCAAATGATCCACCCAATCTCCCTTCAGTCTAATGTCTACTTCTTTTAAGCTCTCATCTTGGGCCATTGAAATCTTGGCTTTGACAAAGTCCTCATCAGAAGTTGTCAAAACTGTAGATTTTAAAGCCCGTTTCCTTTTCTCCTTTATCGTGTTAAATTCTTTCTCCTTGAAATGGATAACAAATGTCTCCAAGTCGTTAAAGTTCCTTGATAAGCCTTTTGGGTCAATTTTGAGCTTTGACAGACTATATGAATTCCCGACACCTTGTTGATATCTTCCAGTGTTTAGATAGTCTACATTGTCGAATTCCAAAAAATTATCGACCAAAACCATCTTTGAGTAAAAATAGGTTTCTTCCTCTATCTCAAACTCGATAGGAAAAAAGTCCACACCTAAATTAACATATCGTTGTTTGGGAGGCAATTTTGAGTTATCCTTTAAAAAAAAGTGGGCAAAAATTCTATCTGTCAACTCACGGCCTCTTAGTTCTCCCTTGTAAACGTAGATTAAATTCGGCGCCCCGCGAAAATCAGTTATATACACAGAGCAATTGGAATCTTTTTGGATTAAACCAATGTCCTCTTGAACTATTTTTTGAATAGTGACATTGTTCCTAATTTTCGTTGGAGTGTTTAACCGAAGTTCATCATTGTTTTTTGCAATTCCCTTGTTCCTCACATCATCAACATCGCCAGTGTCTTTTCTATTCAAAAAAGAAGACGCGACCAATAGGCACACCATAATGGCGCCCAGAGCAAGTAAGGTATATTTATTGCTTTTTTTGTTTTCCTTGATTTTCATTGCCCTTGAATCTAAAATGTTATTATAAAGAACAAAACTTTACACTTGATTATCAATAAATGATAAATCTATATCTTCATCAATTTTGGTCAATCCGGAAGTAATCTTCTCCAAATCTTTAAACGAAGATAGACTGACAAAAAAATTAAGGTTTACCGCATCCTTGGCAACGGACATTCTTTTTAATTCCAATTGAAGTGCATTTTCCTCAATGACTTTTGAAATCTTTTTGGTCAAAATCTCGCGGTCTTTATCTTTTAAGTTCAAAGAAATAAGAACATTTTGTGAAAATGTGCTGCTAAGCCCTCTTTTATTAAGAAATATTACAATAAGTATCACCACCAAAAAACCGATTAAGGTTGGGGCTAATTGATTGGCCCCAAGTCCAAGACCTATAGAAATAGATATGAAAAAAAAGCCCAGTTCCTCAGGTTCCTTTATCGCCGTTCTAAATCTTACAATCGATAAAGCTCCTACTAACCCCAAAGAAAGGGCCAATGATGATTTTACAATAGAGATAATTATAAATGTTGTGACCCCAACCAAGATAAGGACCCGTGATAATTGTCTCCTATTTGAAATGGAATTTCCCTGTTTTTCATAAACAAATGCAAGAATATAAAGCAGTATGGTGGTTATCAATATATTAATCACATAATTTAATACTGAGAACTCTTCTGGAAAGGAAAAATCCAATTGGTCTATCAATTCATTCATAAATATAATTTTTGCAAACTTAAAAGATTTTGTAGTAAAAAGGTGAGAGGTCACGGTATTATTTTATCTCTATAGAACAATCAAGGGAAAACATAAAGGATGCACATTTGATGTTGGCAATATTTGGTTATATTTTTCGAGGCATCGTGCACATATGGTCTTGAACTTAGCAATTGCCATATGTGCATCTCTCCGGAGATAATTCCTTAAAAATGCATATTGGTTTGTTGACAAAGCCTGATGCTTAAAAGCTTGGCCTTACCTATTTAACTAGGTCATAAAGAGAAAAACAAAGTAATTCTTGGGATCCCCGATAAAAAACCCAAAAGCCTAGCCCAATTGGTTGAACTCAAGAGGAGTTCCCAAAGCGATATCCCTCTTAAATGCCTTTCCCAAAACTTCCTTCAAATATTTTGGATGCAGTCCATATCCAGGTCTAATCGAACGAACGTTTTCTTCTGTTAAAATTTCTCCTCTCTTTACGTCTTTAACAACGAACAGAGAACGGGTAAATTTTTTATTTCTCTTTACTTTTTCGGAAATGTCATACGATACCTTCCCCAATAATTTTTCCGTGTCCCTTATTTGATTGACCAGGGTTGTAAATTCTCTCACATCCAAGGAAAAATCAGCATCAGGACCTCCAATTTTTTTATCCAAGATAAAATGCTTTTCGATTACCTTTGCGCCCAAGGTAGTGGCCACCGTTGGCGCCAATGCTCCAAAGGTATGGTCACTAAAGCCTACTTCAACCCCAAATTCTTTTTTCAAATCTGGAATTGTATTTAAATTTGCCAACTCCAAAGGTGCTGGATAAGAAGAGGTACACTTCAATAAAATTACATCGTTATTTCCTACTTCCCTACAAGTATCCACAGCCAATTTAATATCTTCTTTTTCTGCAATCCCAGTTGAAATAATCATTGGCTTGCCTTTAGAAGCTGTGTACTCTATAAGAGGAATGTCTTGAATCTCAAATGATGCTATTTTGTATGCTGGAACATTAAATTCTTCAAGAAAGTCGACTGCCGTAAAATCAAAAGGGGAAGAAAAGCATATTAAACCCTCTTCACCGGCAATTTCAAATAATTTTTTATGCCAATCCCAAGGTGTATATGCTTCCCTATACAATTCATGGAGGGTTTTACCATCCCAAAGCGTGCCCCCATCTATTCTAAAATACTCATTGTCACAATCTATAGTTATGGTATCCGGTGTGTATGTCTGCAGCTTGACGGCATCTGCACCTGACTTTTTAGCTGCCTTAATTGTTTCAATGGCAATATCCAAATTACCATTGTGATTAGCGGATAACTCCGCTATTATGAAACATGGATTTTTTCCTCCAATAGTCTTATTTCCTATTTTCATTTCTTAATATATTTCCTACGGTTAATGTATAATTTTTTGTCCGTATTGTATCCAATGAGATGGCTCCGTTGCATGTTTTTACAATTGGAATCGGTGTTATTTGAATAATTTCGCCGTTCTTTTGTTCCTTTTCTATACCTATTTGAAAGAAAGATACTTTGTCTATGATTATCTTTTGTTCATTGCAAAATGTAAATGCTCCAGGATAAGGATATGCCTGGGCCCTTACCCAATTTCTTATATCCTCTTTGGTCCAATTCCAGTTAATTTCACCATCTGCCGGTATTCGTTTTCCAAAATAAGATGCTTCCAATTCGTTCTGGGGCTTTAAATTTAGCTGATTGGCCGAAAGATTATCCAAAACCTTTTTTATTAACGGATAATACTCCTTGGAATATTTTTTCAGCATTATCGCACCAGTGTCATCCGCTTCAATAGGTATTTCAATTTGTTGAATTATTTTTCCAGTATCACAACCAATATCAATTTGGTGCGCGGTGATGCCTGTTTTTTCCTCTCCATTGATGATTGCCCAGACATGGGGAGTTCTACCTCTATATTTGGGCAGCAAAGAACCATGAATATTGAAGGCTAATTTGTTTGCGTGCCCTATAATATCCTTTTCTATCAAAAATAGGTAGTTAATGGAGGCGATTACGTCAACATTAAACTCCTTTAAAAAGGAGTATCCTTTTCCTTTTCTTGGATTGCCCATAAAAAATGGAATACGGTTTTGTTCGGCAAAATTTATGATTCCCATGGAGTTACTATCCGTCAACACAAATCTTACCCTATAATCCTTGGTTATCCTAGCAAGTGTGTCCAACCCCAATTCTCCGCTACAAAGCACACCAATGGACATCATAACTTTCTAATTAATTCTAAGTGCCTATCCGCTATCTTTTCATCAAACAATTCCTTTTGGGCCTTTATTTGTTTGCTGTGATTTCCGTTTGTCAAAATGGTTCTGATGTTATCCTCAAAATCAGAAACTTGATAATTCTTCATGTTTTCACCTTTATAAATTGCCGCTTTATTGACAAGCCCCTTATAGATCAATTCTTGGTTTTCGATATAAAAGCCCCCAAGAATCGGCATCTTAATGCAACAAAGCTCATATAAAATGGTACTTGCCGGGGCAATTGCAAAGTTGCATTTCTGCATAGTATCAAGTAGATGCTGTTCTGAAAGATTTTTGTATACTTTTATTTTGTCATCGTGCATTTGTCTCAAATCAAAAATGTCCCTATTCCGATAAGAGCCTCCCAAGACTATATGCACTTTTTTAAATCTTGGTATTTTTAAAAACGCCTGTGCCGTTTTCATAGTCAAGTTGAAGGGATCCGCTCCACCGAAACACACAAATGCATTATCAATTTTATCAATTTCTCTTTTCTTCTTGGCAGCTTCCAAAAAAAGAGGTCTCACCAAAGCATAATTTGTTCCCAAAGCCAACTGCGTGTATTTCTCTTTGGTATACTGCTCTTTTTTAACATAAGGTGAATGGTTAATGACCACATCCGCGTGCATATGCACTTTGGCCAAATCGTCAATATATATCAGACCATAACCTCTTTGCTTTAATAATTTTTGATAAGGGGCCAGAAACTGATACCCATCTATAACGATATTATATTTCTTAGGCGAAAAATGAGATGCTATCCATTCTGGTTCTTCTTCCACTTGTATGGCGTTAGGGATGATTACAGTGGAGTAGCTTTTTGGAATTACAGAAGTCGTTGAACTATTTTTTACTAAAAACACAAAATCGAACTCATGCTTTATTATTTCTGCCAGACTGAATAATCTGTACAAATGACCTAGCCCGATTGTTGAATTTCCATCGGCTCTAAAGATTATTTTTTTGATCATCAAGCATGAGTTTGTACTTCATTTCGGCTAATTTCCAATCTGTTTCAGTATCTATGTCCTGTGCACATAGGCCCGAAATCATGATTGCCCCACTATTGTTCGTGAACAGCTTTTTTTCCAATAAAAAAGACTTGGTTTTCAACCAATACAATTGACCAGAGTCATGATAGCGTTTCTCCAGGTCTTGCGATCTGGAATTCAAATATTCATGCCGTACCATAGATACTCTATTGTTTTCTAATTTTAAAGAACGCTGCACGGGAAAAGAAAACTCCAATATAGGCAAGACGCTATCAAAGTTTTCCTGTTCTAGTTTAATATAAGCCTTGGTAATTGTATCAGAAGTAACAAAAGGTGCAGTTGGAAGTATGCAGCACATATACTTAAAGCTTCTATTCTTCTTCGTATACTCCAGATAAACCTCATATATCACATCTGCCAAAACTGCAAAATCATCTGAATTCTGCTTACTTCTCAAAAAGGGGACCTTTGCACCAAAACCTTTTGCAATTTCCGCAATTTCCCTGTCATCGGTAGAGACCATAATCTCATCAAACAATTTGCTTGTTATAGCTGCCTCAATTGAATATGCTATAATAGGTTTGCCTAAAAAGGGTTTGATATTTTTTCCAGGTATACGTTTACTCCCCCCTCTTGCCGGTATTATGCATAAACTAGCCATGACAATAGTCTAAAACGTTCTGGATTACGAAATCCTGTTCTTTTTCCGTCAAAGTGGGATACATTGGCAAACTAATGCACTGGCTATAATAACTCTCGGAATTGGCTAAATCGGCACCTATATATCCAATCTTTTTATAGTAGGGTAATGTGTGCACCGGGATATAATGTATTTGCGCAAAAATCTTGTTTTCCCTTAAATGTTTGTACAATCCTTCCCTGTCGTCCACCTCAACAACAAAAAGATGGTGTGCATTGTAGCTGTTTCCAGGCAAGGCCTGATACTTTATTTTTCCTTGAAATGCTTTTTTGTACCTAGTTGCAATTTCATTTCTCCTAATAACCCCTTCGGGATTCTTTTTCAGTTGAGTTATCCCCAACGCTGCCTGGATGTCCGTTAACCTATAATTAAACCCAAGCTCTTGCATTTCATAATACCATCCACCATGATTCTCCGTCATGTTTTCCTTGGTGATTCCATGAGTCCTTAAAGTGGAAATATTCTTGTATAAAGCTTCGCTATTGGTAGTAATCATACCCCCTTCGCCACAAGCGATATGCTTCACGGGATGGAAGGAGAACACTCCAATATCGGCATAATTCGCATTCCCACACATTTGCGGATTTCCCAAAGAGTCGGTAAAGTATCCCCCAGGTGCATGGCAGGCGTCTTCTATAATCCATAAATTGAACTCATCGGCTAGCTTTCTGAACTCTTCCATATTAGCCGGAAGACCAGCAAAGTCAACCGGAATTAGCCCTTTAAAAAATCCTTTAGGTTTACTTTCCAAAAGTTCCCTGGTTTTTTCCAATGACAACAAATAGGTGTTAGGGTCAATGTCGGCAAACCATACTTCTGCGCCCACATATCTGGCACAATTGGCAGAGGCGGCAAATGTAATTGGGCTGGTTATAATTCGTTCGCCCTTTTTCAATCCCAGGGCGATCACACCAAGATGCAGACCTGCCGTTGCGTTATTTACCGTAATTGCATATCTGGCACCAACATATTTAGCAAAGGCTTCTTCAAATTCCGAAATCTTAGGACCTTGGGTTAAATAGTCTGCTTTGAGTACAGAAACTACTGCGTTAATGTCAGAATCATCTATATCTTGTCTACCATAAGGAATAGGTTCCATTTTCATAGTAATCTAAGCTGAAAATGTTGGGTCCACATGATTTTTAATTAGGCTTCTTAGACCCTCTACAGTTTCCCAGTTAGTATTATTCCCAGAATTATAACTGAACCCATGAGGCACTTTCTTAGCTTCAAATTCCTTGATGAATTCATCCAAATCCCAATTTGGGGTCACTGGAAGAATGGCAAAATACTTGCCAAGATCATAGGTATAAAAGGAATCTGAGGGCGTTATCATCTCTTCATGGATTTTTTCCCCTGGACGAATTCCCACAACCGGTTTCTCACAGTTCGGTCCAATGGCCTCGGCCACATCCAAAATTTTATAAGATGGTATCTTTGGGACAAATAGCTCCCCTCCCCATGCATTTTCCAAGGCATTCATAACCATTTCAACGCCACCAGATAATGATATATTGAAACGTGTCATGTTCCTATCGGTAATGGGAAGTATATTGTCTATTTCCTTTCTCTTGATAAAAAATGGGATAACCGACCCGTTGGAGCCCATTACATTGCCATATCTTACAACGGAAAACCTAATGGGGTTGTTTCCTTTAATGTTATTTGCCGCAATAAACAATTTGTCAGAGGTCAATTTTGTCGCACCATAAAGGTTAATCGGTGCACAGGCTTTATCTGTTGAAAGTGCTACTACACGACTTACGTTTGTAGATAAACAAGCATCTACCACGTTTTGGGCACCTCCGATGTTTGTTTTGATACATTCTTCGGGATTATATTCAGCCAAGTGAACGTGCTTCATTGCGGCCGCATGTATCACATAATCTACACCTTTAAATGCCCTGGTCAATCTATCCTTATCCCTAACGTCTCCTATAAAAAAACGAATTTGAGAGTATTTTTCAAGAGGATATTCTTGAGCCATAACAAATTGTTTTTGCTCGTCTCGAGAAAAGATTATTAATCTTCTTATCTCTGGATGTTCCCCTAGAACATGTTTTGTAAGGGCTTTACCCAAAGAACCGGTTCCGCCAGTAATTAAGAGTGATTTTCCAGTGAAGTCCATTTTGATTTTTAGTTTAATATGCTATTCTATGGTCTCGATACAAAAATACAATAATTCAGAGCCTTCCCAAGTTTCACCTCGCCTTCTAAACCATTTTCTTACAAAGTTCTTATGGCAAAACCATACCAAATTATGGCCTCCTTATCCTTGAAACGATGGACTCCAAATGGTTTTTGCCAATAAGCAACTCTTCAATCAGGTATCTCGATAAGGTTTTGGTGCCTGTATGACATCCGATTTGATCATTTATAAATTTGAGGGTTTCAATTTTTTCCTTTTCTAAAATAGTTGTATAAAAATTGCCGTCATATTTTTTGCTATATACCAAGAAGTTCATACAATGAAGTAATCCTCTAAATTTTCTTGTACGTATTCTTCCTTCAGATTGGGCATTCCATATGTATTGCTTGGATTGGGTTGGTTATTGACCAAATACGATAGCTTTTTTCTCCTTGAACACATAATCTGTTGAAATATGGATAAAGGTTGCATAGTTGTTTTTGTAAGCCAAGGCCAAATGGTTTAACATCCTCCAAATTTACTTTGAATGCAATTCCTAGTGTTGTCTCAGCCTGCTCAACTTAATGATATTAAACAATAGTTCCGTTTCTAAAATGCAAGAAATGAAGTTGCTGCCAATAAAACAAGAACCCCAAGTAACCAGAATGGAATGTTCATAATTTCCCATGATATCAAGGTTTGTAGATTTCCGAGGATTTTTTGTCCAAATATCTTAATATGGACCATAAAAAGAAAATCCCTATCAGAATGGTAGGAAGTAGCACAATATTTTTGCCAAAGAACGGCTTTTGTACTTGCTGTGGTCTGCCAAAGTTAATAATGCTAACCGTGCTTGTCCGTTCTTTAAGTTCGAGTTTTTTTTGCTCGGTATCTCTGATTAAACTATTCTTCAACTCAAAAATACCTCTTATATCCATTCTTTCTTCGCCGTCCAATACAAGTCTACCATCCCCAACAGGGCTATTCCTTTCTCCCAATTTTTCTGAATAATTGGAAATTAAATCATCCAATTGTTTTACAACGGCTTCATTCTTTTCTATTCGTTCTTTGGCATTTTCCTGACTAATATAAATCAGTTCCTCAAAATACGAATTGGAATTGATATAATCCATTAGTCTCTTTGCGCATTCTTGGCCATAGGCCGCATCTTTGTAGAAAAAGCTTACCCGATGATTGAGCGAGCTGTTATTCAAGATTTCCGTACGGACCACGTCCGAAATAATGGACGTGTTTTCAAAATTTTGTAAAGTTTCCAAAAATTTCATTTGATCCTCCAAATTTTTTCCCCCCTGTTTTCCTTCTACAGGTTCTATTTCAACTTCAAATCTTTTAAGCCTTTCAAACGATATTCCTAATGATCGAAAAAAAGAGGTGTCCTTCGCTTCAATGTTGGCTTGAATTTCATCGACTACATCATAGAGATAATTCTTGCTCTCCAAATTAGGTTTAACAATTACTTCGGTCTTCATTTTTTTGGATACGATTTGATTGAGACCAAAACCAATTGCCGCTCCCAAAACCGCTAATCCAATTAAAATCAGGGCATTTTTCTTGAGGTATAAAAACAGTCTAAGGAAGCTCCTAAAGATTCTCTCAAGGCCTCTTTGAATCATTTGGAACAACTGCCCCAAATCTATTTCATCGGAGGAGTTTTGATTGTTTTGTGGTTGTTTGTCCGCCATAAATTTATGAATTGAAAATCTGTTTTAAAATCCGGTCTGTTATGAGATATGTGGGTTTTACACCAGTAGTGCCCAGACCTCCTGAAGCCAATGTGCTTCCGGTTTCCAGAGGATTGTCCGAGGCGTAATAGGCATAACGTACCTTTACGTCTTCCTTTATACTATTTCTTATTTTAGAGGCAGACTGAATGGCCTTTTGATAGTGAACACCTTCCATTTCCAAACCTATAACGTTCCATGTAGATTGATGAAAAAACTTTAGAATATCCTTGTTTTGAAGTGATGTGCCCAGAACCGTTACCATGGCGCCTTCAAAAACCTGTAATCCATGGCCCTCAAAATCTTCCTTGCAAAGTTCATTCTTAAAGGGATAATTATCCGCCGTTCCTTCAAAGATGTGCGCGGAAGGAATCATTAAATCACCCTTGCCGCCCTCCAATATACCGGCCTTCCCCATAATGGATACGGATGCAATGTTTAAAAAAACAGGTTTCTTTTTTTTTGCCTTATAGGGTTTTAAAAACTCGTCTATGGTCTCATAGGCTTGTTCCCCAAAGGCATAGTCCATCACAAATATAACAGGTTTTTCCTCATCCGGAACGTCTTTTGCAAGTTCATAACAACAGGCATCCGCGCCCAATTTTGCCAAATCAAAAATCTGAACATCTATATTCGTTCTCGAGGTATCATCTACAACCAGCATTCCGTTCGCTTTGGCCATGGCAGTTACTTTGTCCCTTAGCCTCTTATTCTCGGGCAAGCTCAAAGCCTCATATATTTCCAGTGAACCCGTAGTGTTCGGAAACTCTTTTTTAAGGGCATTGCGAGCAAAAAGCGTGTTCATTACACTATGCATATTGGCACTAATAATATGAATGGGCCTTCTTAAAAGGGAATGCTTTGCCAAAACTTCCTTGATCGTATGGGCCCACTGCTCTCCATGGATGTGATGACCCAGCCTTTCCCTCAACAAAGCACTGAAAGTAATGGCGCGTTTGTTGCCGGTGATTTCTTCTTCGATGGCCAATTTTCCCAACCAGTATACAATTTTCAAAAATCGGTTGGGACTTTTAGGGGTTGCCAGTTCTTCATAAATCTCAAGTATTTCTTCAAAGGAGCGACCCAAAATTTGCGCTGTATGGATCAATGCAACTTCTCTTTCTACTTGGGTCAACTTTTCTTTTTTAACCGCTTCCTCAAGTTTTACCCAATCACGAGTGGTTTTATCCGTGTCCTCGATCAAAACACGTTTGCATATCTTTTCGGATTCTATAAAAAGGAAAGTGAGATGGGTAAGGATATCATAAATATCGGAACGACGGCGAGTAATCTCGATATTCATCTGCTCATCATCGATACGATAGCAATTACGCCTTCTCTTAGGGGGCACTATGGCCTTGAAATGGGATTTCCCATAGCCCTCATCCGAGGTAAGATTTATAAATCGGCATTGTTCAATGCCCTCCGGCAAACGCTCCAAAACATAGATGAGTCCGTTCAGCTCCGCTTTTTCCTCGGCTATGGAACCGTATATTTCCGGTCGTAAAAGCAATAAGGCGTTTTTCAACGATTCCCCTGAAACTCCCCCGGGTTTATAAAACCCCCGGTTGAACAAATGACGCATGGTGATGTAAAGCCGTTCTATGGCATTCGTAGATTCTTGAGCCCTGGTTGTAACAATCGTTTTGCCCATTGAAAAATTTCAAGCAAAATTACAATTTAAAATTAATGTAGATTTAATTGTTTGGGGCTTTCTTGTAGGCCGACAATGGATCGGCGACTTTTCGATCATTGGCCAAACGCTGTACTTTATTCTGGCCTCCCAACCTTCCAACGGATTTCATATATTCTTGAAATCCGCCTTTTTGGATCTGGGTAATTTTCAAGGGCTGAAGGATTTTCCCATCGATCAGGTCAAAATAATAACTGTTCTGTTTCTGGAGTGAGGTATCCAGGGTTTCAATGAATTTTTCCATTTCGGATGGTTCCTTCTCAAACTCTACCAACCATTCATGATAGGGAAGTTCGTTCTTCAAAGGAGTTATTTGCGGGGCCACCGTAAACTCGTTTATCCTTGCATCGGTCGCATTAATGGCCTCTTGCATAGCTTCTTCCACTTCCTTGGCAATAACGTGCTCCCCAAAGGCGGACAAGAAATGTTTTATTCGTCCCGAAACAATTACCTTATAAGGCCTGACAGAAATAAACTGAACGGTATCACCCAGGTTATAGGCCCATAATCCTGCATCGGTGGAGACGATCATTACATAATTAATGCCGATTTCAACATCCTTGATGGTGATTCGTTTTGCTCCTTCATCAAAAAATTCATCGGCTTTTACAAACTCATAAAAAATCCCTGAATCCAACAAAAGCAACATTCCCTTTTCATTTTGGGAATCTTGGTAGGCAAAAAACCCCTCGCTAGCTGGGAAGAGCTCTATGCTATCTACTTTTCGCCCTATTAAGTTTTCAAATTTTGCCCGATACGGCTCATAATTCAAGCCTCCATAGATGAACAATTGAAAATTGGGGAACAAACTTCCAATATCCTGATTTGTTTTTTCATGGAGTTTCTCAAAATACATCTGAACCCAAGAAGGAATACCCGCAATAACGGTCATGTTCTCATGTACCGTCTCTTCTACGATAGCGTCTACCTTGGTCTCCCAATCATCGATGCAATTGGTTTTCCAGCTAGGTAGGCGGTTTTTTTGAAGATAATTGGGAACATAATGGGCCGATATCCCGGATAGCCTCCCCAGTTTTATACCATTCTTTTCCTGTAGTTCCGGACTTCCTTGCAGAAAAATCCATCGGCCATTTACGAAATCCGAATTTCCAGTTTCGTGGATGTAGTTTAAAATGGCGTTCCGGGATGCCTCAACCTGGTTTTTGATGGATTCCTTGGTAATGGGAATGTACTTGGCTCCGGAAGTAGTCCCCGAAGTCTTTGCAAAATAAATGGGTTTTCCTGGCCAAAGCACATCCTCTTGCCCTTCTACCACTTTTTCCACATAATCCTTGATTTCCTCATAGTCCCTAATAGGTACTTTTTGTACAAAATCCTGGTGTGAGCCGATAGTTTCAAAACCATGATCCTTGCCAAATCGTGTCCTTGAGGCCTTTTGAATCATTTCCTTGAAAACCCTTTCCTGGGTAGCAATGGGATGGTTTACCCATCTGGCCGTTTTCTTGGCCACTTGCCTAGCAAGTATTTTAGCGGCAAACGATTTTAAGGACATTGAGATCAATTAAAATCTATGAAGTTCAGAGGATTTACCGGAGTTCCGTTATCCCAAATTTCAAAGTGCAGATGGGGACCCGTAGTCAATTCCCCGGTATTTCCGACGGAAGCGATAACTTCTCCCGCCCTTACGATATCACCCTGAACCTTACTTAGGGATCCATTATGTTTGTAAACACTCAGAAGTCCTTCGTCGTGTTCCAAAATAATAACATATCCCGTATCCGCAGTCCATTCCGAAAAAATAACCATCCCATTGGCCACTGCTTTTACCGGAGTATCCTTGGGTGCTACGACATCAACGGCAAAGTGCCTTTTCTCTGTATCATAGTGTTGTGAAATAGTGCCATTGACGGGAGGGAAAAGTACCAAGTCCGATTTGTCCACGTTCCTCTCGAACAAATTATACTTATCCTCCAAGGCCACCTCGGCCCTAAGCATGGAATCTTCCCGTATCGGAGTAAGGTTTATCGTGGATGGATCCAATTTGAATTGCTCAAAAAGCGAATCCCTATTAGTTTCATTGTTCTCGATATCCCCTCTAAGTACCATTCTGATATTATTCAAATACCGATTGGTATAGTTCAATGTTCGAACCAAGGAGTCCGTTTTGTACGTAAGTTCGGTCGCCTGCCGCTTAAGTTTGGTGGAGGAGTACCCCGGAATATATTCTCGTAACGGGGTAAATGCAATAAGCAGGGTGGTTAGACCTATTAGCCCAATAATGCAAAGAGATCCCGTAACAAAAACATTAAGTCGGCTCAACTTAAAGGATATCTTCTCTTCAAAAGTACTTTCATTAAGTATCACCAAACGATACTTGTGCAGAAGTTTTCTTCTGATTTCCCTGCGCTTTTTGATTTTTTTGGCCATAGTACACAAAGATAAGGATGCAAATGAATTTTGTTCGGTTCCAATTTAAAAATTGGCCTTTCCCATAGATACGGGAAAAGGTAGATAAAAGTCCATGCAATTTAATTATGACGCTTTCGTTGATATTAACACTGAACCAATCACTTTATTTAGTACATTTGTTATCCATATAATTCATAAACTATGACAGCTTTACATATATTTTTGGCCATTGGCCCTTGGCAAATAGCTATAATTGTTATGGTAGTTCTTCTTCTGTTCGGGGGCAAAAAAATACCGGAATTGATGCGCGGTCTAGGTAGCGGTATCAAGGAGTTCAAGGATGCTTCCAAGGAAGATGATAAATTGGAAGAGAAAAAAGAATAGAAAATCATATGCAATATGCGTTACAAGCCCAGGGAATTCCCTGGGCTTTTTTGTATTTGTTCCACCCCATATACCTTTTGGTTTTTTCGTTAAGGCTTGTTTGGGAAACCAAAGGGATTTTCATCTACACGACAAAAATCCTCCCTTTCACAACAAAAAATGACCTAGGCATACCGTAAAGGGTATTTTCAACGTTTACAAGCATGTGCGCACGTTACTTTACTGGCACAACATACGTTGAAAATTAAATCAACCTATCCCCCTTTCCCATGAAAAAACTGATTTTAGCCTATGCATTCTTGCTTTCCCTCGGTTTGATTGCCCAAAACGATTCCCAATTGGGTATTGCTGATATTGACCAGGGAATTAGCCAAAATTCTTATCAAGACACGGATACTCCGCCCTCCATTGCGCTTAGCGAAACCTTTGAGGAAGCTGCAAAACGGAACAACATCGCCCATAGAAAGCTGACTAACCTCAAGGACATTGAGGATGGCTATTATATTATTGCCGGTATCTTTAGCAGAAAAGAGAATCTTAAAAGAACCATTAAAAAATTTACCAGAAAAGGGTTTGCCGCCGGATCCATAGCCAATTCTGAAAACGGTCTTAACTATGTTTATCTGGAACATCACCCTTTTGGATTGGAAGCTGTTGATGCCTGCGTATCAAAATTAAACGGGAGATACAAAGGAGATGTTTGGATCTTGGAAGCGGAAAAGGAAGTTTTTGCGGAAGAGACCATTGCCTTGGAAAAGGTAGATTATCAAATGCTAAACAATAGCGACACCGATTCACAGACCTCTTTGCCAAAGGAAATCCATACCCCTAGAAAAACCCTACTCATTCAAAAGGCCGATCAATATTTTGACAAAATGTGGTATGCCGAGGCAGCGGAGCTCTATGAGGAGGCACTAAAAAAGGGAAAGGACAATTACTCTTTCGATATTATCCAAAAAGCAGGGGACGCCCATTACTTCAATACCAACATGGAAAAGGCATTCCATTGGTACGACTTGCTTTATAAGAATTACAAAGATGAAATGTCCGCCGACAACATCTTCAAATATGCGCATTCCTTAAAGGGAACCGGTAAGTATGCCCGCTCCAAACGGTTGATGCGATTGTACAACCGTAAAATGAAAAAAGGCGATTTCGCAAAAGCCATGGATGATGGAGCACAGACCCGCAACGAAGTGGTCTTGGACAAGATTCTGGGCACAGAGGAAAAATTGGACATCCATAACCTGTCCATCAATTCAAAATATTCCGAGTTTTCACCGATGTTCCTGGATTCAAACCAGGTAGTTTTTGCATCTTCCATGGATTCATCCTTTTTTACCACTAGGCGATATAAATGGAACAATCAGCCCTATTTGGATCTTTATGTGGCCAAAATGAATGAAGAATCCCAAGACCTTCGGAATGCCATAAAATACTCGAAGAAAATCAATACCAAATACCATGAAGCCTCCGTAACCTTTTCGCCTGATAATTCTACCATGTATTTTACACGAAATAATTATGGGAAAAAATTGAAGCGCGATAAAAACGGCGTCAATCACTTAAAAATATACATGTCCAAAAAAGTCAATGGAGATTGGATCGAAGCCGTAGAGGTTCCGTTCAACAGCGATGATTATTCTACCGGCCACCCCGCCTTAAGCCAGGATGGCAAACAATTATATTTCGTGTCCGATATGCCGGGAAGCATTGGCCAAACCGATATTTTCGTTGTAGATGTTCTGGGTGATGGAAATTTTTCAGAACCCCGGAATTTAGGCCCTTCCATAAATACGGAGAGAAAGGAAATGTTCCCTTTTATCAATGCTGAGAAATTATATTTTTCCTCTGATGGTCATGTTGGTCTTGGTGGATTGGACGTATATGAGGTCGCATATAGCAAGGAGGAAGGCTTTGGGGAGGTCGTAAACCTTGGAAAGCCCATCAATAGCAATAAAGACGATTTCTCCTATATTGTAAAAGAAGAGACCCAAGAAGGGTTCTTTGCCTCTAACCGACCTGGCGGCAAGGGGGATGATGATATCTATTCCTTTAAAAGGTTGGTCGTGGAAGAGATTCCAGAAAATCTCAATGCCATAGCAGGTGTGGTTACCGAACTGATTACGGGGGATGTTATGCCTCAGACCCTGATAGAACTATTGGATGAAAATGGAATAAAGCTTAAAGAAATTGTGACCGGAGATGATGGAACCTTTGTCTTTGAGGATTTGGATGGAAACACCAAATATACCCTCAAAACTACCCAAAAGGAATTCTTTGATAATGAGATAGAGGTCGGTACCAGGGATAATGAGCGTATGGAGGTAGACATTTCAATGCGAAGATTAAAAGAAATGATCGCTATTGAAGATGGTATTAAGAAACTGAAGACGGAAATGATCCATTTCGACTTTGACAAGTCGTATATACGAAAGGATGCAGCCGAAGAATTGGATAAACTCGTAGAGGTTATGAACGAATATCCGGATATGGTCATCAAAATCGAATCCCATACCGATTCTAGAGGTAGTAAAGTATACAATGAATACCTCTCCGATAAAAGGGCCAAATCATCAAGGGACTATTTAATTTCAAAGGGAATTGCACCGGAACGTATTGAAAGTGCCAAAGGTTTTGGAGAAAGTCAGTTGCTGAATGAGTGTGATGGCACGGTTAGATGTAGCGAGGCCAATCACTACCTGAACCGTAGATCCGAGTTTATTATCGTAAGGATGTAGCAAAGACGGAATAACATCAAAAAAAGGCCGGTAGCTTTTATTCATGCTACCGGCCTTTTTTGTTGGTGATTTTGATTCAAAACATGGGTTAAACGGATATTCCTAAAAAGCTCCGTACCCCGTATAAACGAATTTCACAACAGTCCTGAGGCCCTTTACAACAAAAGGAGCTCGATGAAATACAAAAATGTTTGTTTTTTAGTTATACAAATAACCTATTTAACTAAAATCCCAACATCATGAAAAACTTCCTACTTATCCGAGAAATCTACTTGGAAGCTTTTAGAAACCTTGGCCACTATTTGGTGAAGTCTTATTTTAAGGCCTTTTCCTGGTTCTGTTTCGCTAGCTTCTTAATTGTTCTTTATGCTTTTTTATTTAGAATTTCCACAGGCTTTGCCTTTGATTAATCGTATAATACCAACCTAACTTTTGATAAGAGCGTCCTTTAGGGGGCGCTTTTTTTGTATCGCTACAAAACTATAGATCCATTACAGGTACCGATCGTTTCAGAAACCGGTCTTTTGTACAGCCATTACAAGGGTTCGTTACGCTTTTTGCCGAAAAATGAATGCGCTTCACCGAGACAAAACAATACCGTGTTTTACACAACCATAATTTGGGGACTTTCATCCAAAAAGTTTAAAGTTGCCTTGACAAATTTGGAACTTAGTCTTCTAATTAACTTGAAAAAGAGAAAGCATATGAACAAATTACTACTTGTAAAGGAAATTTATGTGGAGGCATTCAGGGACTGGACCTATAAGATTCTTAATAGGTATTTTAAGGCATTTTCCTGGTTCTGTTTTGCGTTGTTGGCAATTGCGGCCTATGCCCTTGTTTATAGAATATCCACGGGCTTTGCCTTTGGTTGATATATAGATTCACAACAAAAAAGGCCCATACGTATTATACATAGGGGCCTTTTTTACACTACTTAGGGCTGAAGGTATTGATTCCTATTGTGTTTCAAATTTTAGCGTTTTTAAAATGGCTTCCAGCTCAAACATATAGTCCCTTTTTTCCGTTGCAGGGGCAAAAGTAAAGCCCTCCAAAACTAATTTTCTTGAGTTTTCGGTATCATCGATGATGTAGGTTACAAAGGGTCCTGCCATAGGGTAATTTTTGATATCCCAAATACCTCTAACCTCTATTACATTTTTTCCGTTGATCGTGGTACGGTATACCGAGGGGGCAAATGCCGGTTCTGTACGCATATGGGTTCTTTTGCCCGGCACATCCGGGCCAGGGATATACTTGCTGCCAATGGAATCGCGCATGCTTACGATATCCCCTACCAATGTTGAATCATTTAAGAAACTATTGAAGGCCATCTCATAAGCAATAATGTTCATGGTGCCCTTTTGAACTTGCCTGTCTATCCAAACAAAATTATCTTCATGTTTCCCTACTTTGTAAATGGACGGAATGGTAAGGGAAATGCCGAATTCTTCCTGCAAAACTTGTTCCTTGTTTAAGGAACGCAGGAAACGTTTCTGCGCTTCCTTTACTTCCAGATTCTTGAATTCCGTTATAATCTGGCTTGATTTTTCATTTAAATTCTCTATAATCTCATCCTCGGTCCTACCCTTAATAACCGCAACTTTTTGGGGAGTGGCGTACATGTCCGTCTTTATATGGGCAATGTCCAAGGAATCTTTTTGAACGTATAATGTAGAACGTCTGTAACGTGTGGTGCCGGTAAAAACGCTGGGAGGTAAGTGTTGGATGGTGAAAAGCGGCTCGTCCCATATAAGACCTACCACTGGAGCGGCAAAATGTCGTCTTACCTCATCTCCCACCTTACCCTTCCATAATTCGTTGTCCATCACAACGGCCAAGGAGTTTATGGCACCGACCGAGTTGGGCTTATAGTCGTTCCTGTTGGCGTTCTTGCACGAATTGATCGACAATACGAGGAAAAGCAGAAATAGTACGTTTAGTTTTTTCATTTTATGTCCGGATTAATACTCCTGGGAGTGTTCCCAATATAGGAAAATACAATGGAGCCAGCTACCAAAATCGTTCCATAATTGTAAACCGGTACAAGAATCTAACCTAATTTCCAGGTTTTAGGAAGGGCATTCACAGAGTTTAAGCTTGGTGCCCGGCTTTAGGTTATTGCTATTAAGCCCGTTCCATTGCTTTAACTTATCGACACTCACGCCGGGGTATTTTCGGGATATCGTCCAAAGGGAATCCCCACTGCGTACCGTATGTACCTTTGTGCCCGGAGGAAAACTCTGGTTTTGTGTTGTTGAAGTCGTTTTGGTTTGATTGGAGGCCACCTCCGCTCCAGGTGTTCTTCTGGGAAAGATGGTCAATCGCTGCCCTATTCTCAGATTATTACTTCGAAGCCCGTTCCACCGTTTGATTTGGCTTACGCCCACCCCATATCTTTCAGCAATCTTTCCAAGGTAGTCTCCACTCCTGACCCGGTAGCGAATCCTGTTGTTCGAAGCAGCTTTTACCAATCTGGGCAATGGGCTTTCCTTACTTTTTAACTCTTTTTCCACATGGGCATAAATGGCTTCCTCGTTGGCTACAAATTTGCCCATAACAGATTTTGGCAGACGAAGAATATGCGGCTTGCCATCGATATAAGGGATTACGTTAAGTTTATAGGAAGGATTCAAAACCTTTAGTTCCTCAGTACTTATCCCGATAAGTTCGGAAATCTGATCAAATGTTATAAGGCTTCTTACATGTATCGTATCGGTTTCAAAATAGGGCCGCTCAATTTTCCTTCGGATAAGGTCGTGTTCCTCCGCATATTCAAAAATGTACATAGTGGCCAGAAAAGCAGGTAAATAACCCGCGGTCTCCCTGGGAAGGTTACGCCGTATATTCCAGTAATTCTTGTAGCCCCCGGACCTTCGTATGGCCTTGTTTACGTTTCCGGGTCCCGAATTGTAGGCCGCTAAGGCCAAGTCCCAATCACCAAAGATATCATAGAGTTTGGAGAGATATTTACATGCGGCTTCGGTGGATTTAATGGGGTCACTTCGCTCATCAACATAACTGGTTACATTGAGCTTGTACATTTTCCCGGTTCCATACATAAATTGCCAAAGACCGGTCGCCCCTACACGTGATCGTGCCTTGGGATTCAAGGCCGATTCTACAATGGACAGATATTTCATTTCCAAAGGAATATCATAATTGTCCAATTGCTGTTCAAAAAGTGGGAAGTAGAACTGGCTGGTGGTGAGCATCCGTTGCATCAAGTCCCTTTTTCGGGTTAGAAAGGATTTGATGACGTTTTCCAAAGAGGGATTATAAACTACGTTGAAAGGTGTTTTTTGATTCAATTTGGCTAGCCGGGCCTTTAGGCTATCAGTTGGTAGGTCATAGGTATAGAGTTGTTCCTCCTCGTCAGGCGCCTCCTCCAAACTTTGAGTGGATACCTCATCGTACATTTCATCAAAAAGTGCCGCGTTCTCATAGAGCTCTTTCATCCAAAGACTGTCATATCTGGCAGCAGCAGTAATGTCCTTTAGATTGTATTTGGGCTTGCCTTCTTGATCGACCAGTACAAGAGGATTATCAATCAACTCCACCTTGGAATCCATCCGCTCCATCCGCTCAACGCCCTTTAAGTCCAAAGCGGTGGTATCCACAACGGTTACAGGGTTATGGATGCTATCCGTTTCCTGGGCAGATAACCAATTATTACAAAAAAAGAAGGTCAAAAAAGCGAGGCAACTGTTTCCTAGTTTTGTCATGGATTAAGCTAAAATTAAGGAGGGGCCATCTAAAATCGCTCTTTTTTCTCAAAGAATAAAATTTTGCAATGTTAAAAGCCGTTCCTTCGGACTTTGATGCCCGTTAATCGATAACGCCTTTACTCGCCGATTATTGCAGCTATTCCCGGTAAGGTTTTGCCCTCTAAGCTCTCTAACATGGCGCCGCCGCCGGTAGAAACATAGCTCACTTTGTCCTCAAAACCGAATTGTTTTACCGCGGCCACGGAATCCCCTCCGCCGACCAAGGAAAATGCACCACTTTGTGTAGCCTCATCTATGTAGTTCCCAACGGCTATGGTACCCTTTGCAAAACGTTCCATTTCAAACACCCCTACGGGACCGTTCCATAAAATAGTCCTACATTTTAAAATAACTTCCCTAAAACTTTCCAGGGTTTTGGGTCCCGCATCCAGCCCTTGCCATCCATCAGGTATTTTATCTACCTCCACTACCTGGGTATCGGCTTCATTGGCAAAATCGTTTGCGGCCAAAACATCCGAGGGGAGATGTACTTCCACTCCCTTTTTTTGAGCTTGACCCAAAATTTCCAAGGCAAGTTCCATTTTATCGTCCTCACAAATGGAATCTCCTACTTGGCCGCCTTGGGCCTTTACAAAGGTGTAGGTCATTCCTCCACCGATAATCAAGTGATCCACCTTGTCCAAGATGTTCTCTATAATGGTAATTTTACTGGATACCTTTGCTCCGCCTAGGATTCCCAAAACAGGTTTTTCCCCGGTCCTCATTACCTTTTCTATAGCGTCGATTTCCTTTGCCAGTAAATACCCAAAACACTTTTTGTCCTGAAAAAACTGCGCAACTATTGTCGTAGAGGCATGTGCGCGGTGTGCCGTTCCAAAAGCATCGTTGACATAAATATCCCCCAATCTCGAAAGCTTTTCCGCAAATCCTTGATCCCCTTTTTCCTCTTCGGCATAAAACCGAAGGTTCTCCAACAAGAGCACTTCCCCAGGTTGTAATTCCGAAGCTGCGGATTCCACATTTTCCCCAACACTATCATCCACAAACTTTACCTGCACTCCAATAATCTCGGAAACTTTGGAGCAGATATGCTTTAGCGAAAGACTCGGATTGCGCTGACCTTTAGGTCTTCCCAAGTGGCTCATCAAAATTGCGCTGCCGCCATCTTCAAGGACTTTTATGATCGTAGGTTTGGCCGCTTCAATCCGGTTGGTGTCCGTAACGTTAAAATCCGCATCCAGGGGAACGTTGAAATCAACCCGGATCAAAGCTTTTTTGTTTTCAAAGTTAAAATCATCAATAGTCTTCATGTGCAAAGGGTTTAGAGAGTGGCAAATGTAAAGATTTCTAGGCTTCGGATAAAGGGCTCCCGGTTTTATTTAGGTTAACTATCAGCGGCCCAACTTGAATTCTCCGATTTGTGTCCGAATGGTTATATTTGAAGTATGCTGTTCAAAGATATTTTGGGGCTTTCCCACATTAAAAGCCACTTGGCGAAAAGTGCGGATGCAGGTCGTATTCCCCATGCCCAATTGTTTGCAGGCCCTGAAGGATGCGGAACTTTGCCCATGGCCTTGGCCTATGCCCAATACATCATCTGCTCCAACAAAAATGGGGAGAACAAGGAGGGCATAGACAGTTGTAATTTAAAGTTTGAGGCCTTATCCCACCCCGATATGCATTTTGCCTTTCCCGTAGCCAATACGGATAAGGTAAAAACCCATGCCGTAAGTAATCATTATTTGGAAGAATGGCGGAAGTTTTTATCCGAACAGCCCTATGGAAATCTTTTTGATTGGTACCGCCTAATCGGTATCGAGAAGAAACAGGGACAAATCGGGGTGGATGAAGCTCAGGATATCGTTAAGAAATTGTCCTTGAAATCCTATGAAGGCGGTTATAAGGTGATGCTCATCTGGATGGCTGAAAAAATGAATACGGCCGCGGCCAATAAATTGCTCAAACTTATAGAGGAGCCTCCGGCAAAAACTGTGTTCTTATTGATTACGGAGGACGAGGAACAAATTATCCAAACCATACGTTCCCGTTGTCAAATTCTTCGTTTCCCTCCCTTGGCCGAGCAAATTATCGCCGATGGGTTGGTAAAAAGGGGGTTGGTCAGGGAAGAAGCGCTACAGCTTGCCCAGGAATCCAATGGCAATTTCAATAAAGCGTTGGATCTAAAGAACCGCGATTCGGAGGATTTGGTCTTTGAAAAATGGTTTGTACAGTGGGTCCGCAGTGCCTTTAAGGCGAAAGGCAATAAATCCGCCATTCACGAGCTTATTCTTTGGAGTGATGAAGTTTCCAAGACAGGTAGGGAAACACAAAAGAAATTTCTATTGTATTGCCTTTCCGTGATGCGGCAAGCACTGATGATCAATTACAATGCAAAATCATTGGCCTTTATGAAAATTCATGTGGACGGATTTCAATTGGATAAATTTGCCCCCTTTGTCCATGAAAACAATATTCAGGAAATTGTTGAAGAGTTGGAAGAAGCACATTTCCATATAGAGCGCAACGGCAATTCCAAAATTATTCTTACCGATCTTTCCATTAAGCTTACGCGCCTATTACACAAAAAGGCTGCCTAAAAATCTTATACTATGCAGGGTATTCTTAATTACGCGACGGAAATTCTTTTATTGCTCTTCCTAATTATCACATTTTTGCAGAGTGGAATCGATAAGGTATTTGATTGGAGGGGAAACTTAACTTGGCTCAAGGAACACTTTGCCGGTACGCCTCTGAAAAATTTAGTGCCTGTACTATTAGGGGTAGTTTTGCTCTCCGAAACAACGGCTGGAATACTTTGCGCGGTCGGACTCTATCAAATCGTAGTCTTGGGAGATGGCACAGTTGCATTTTATGGGGCTATTATGTCCTGTATTTCCCTGTTAATGCTCTTGTTTGGACAACGAACGGCCAAGGATTATGAAGGGGCAAAAACTATTGCCATATATTTTATACCAGCAATCTTTTTGGTCTATCTGCTACAAAACTAAGAGGCCTCGATTTTCAATCGAGGCCCGCCTATCGTACACTATTTCTTGTACTTATCGTTTAGGATTTTAATGATTTCGTCGGTAAGGTCATTGGCATCTATGCCATAGAGTACGCTACCGCCTTCACCGCCACCAAGGATATAGGTATACCCCTGCGTTTTGCCATAAGCTTTGATTTCTTTCTTCACCTTGCTTACCACACTGTCCATTTCCGTCTGTCCCTCGGCCTGTAGTTGTTGATCTTCTTGCTGTAACTGTTGACCTATAAATTGGCCGCGTTGCTGCATCAAAGCATATTCTTCCTGGGCCTTTTTCTGAGACATGTTCTGTGCCTTGGTTTGAAAAGCCTGGGCCTCCAGTTGGAAAGCCTGGGAAATACTGTCCCTTTTTTTGGTCAGTGCCTCTACTTTCGTCTTGAACTTGGATTCAACCTCTATCTTCTCCTGATATTCGTTCATCAATTTCACATTGTCCACAAACCCTATTTTTTCCTGTTTACATGATAGGGCAATCAGTGCGATACATGCAATTGCTATTTTCTTCATAGTATTACGTTTCTATTATTTCAAATTGGATACCCAAATCGAACCCTTAGCTAATTTTTAGGTTGGGCAAAAATAGGAAAGCTTTTGGATAAATAGGAAAAGTATTTCTAGTGATTACTGTTTGCCATTATTTCAAAAGGTAATGGAACATAATCTGTGGATAGATAAAATCTATTTTATTTTGCTTTTTCGATTGATAGGAGTTATTGTTTTTCGCTTAAAATGGATACCGAACAACACGTAAAATAAAAAGGTATACCCTATCCTCTTCAACCGTTTCAAAAGCCTCTAAAATCCTCTTAAAATCGGTTTTACGCTTTTTGAAGGATATAAACGAGCGAAGAATACTCTCCTGATCCCATGGCCTTGATATTAGACCATAAACCTATAAAAAACGCTTTTGTAAAATTGGTCTTCCCAGTTTTATATTTTTCTGAAAGCATGGCCACGTAAAATGCGTCAAAGAACATTGGCCTTATTTTTATAATCTTCATCTTGTGCCTGGAAAACAACTTCTTCATTGCGTTCCTAGAAAAATGCCAAAGATGTCTGGGAACATCATAGGCTGCCCAAAACTGCCCATAGTATTTGGCATCATACGAACGGAAGTTGGGAACCGCTATTACAAGAATACCGTTATTGTCCATTTTAGAAATCAGCTGGGCTATTTGTTCCTCCAACTCGGGAAGATGTTCCAATACGTGCCATAAGGTAATCGCGTTGAATTTATCGGTTTGAAGCTTATTTATTTCAGGTTGGACTTTTACTCCCTTTGCTTTGGAAAGTTTCCTGGCCTTGGAATTGGGTTCTACGCCAATGGCCGACCAATTACAATTTTTGGCAGCAACCAAAAAGTCGCCTGTCCCCGATCCGAAATCCAAAAGTGTTCTTTCCCCTTTTACATAACGGTCTATCAACTTTACTTTTTTGCCCAAACTATATTTCTTGACCGCTTGATAGAGCTTTTCGATTAAGGTATTGTTCGCATCCGTATGCGAGATATAGGTTTCGCTTTGATAGTATCGCTCCAGTCCTTCGGGCTGGGGTTTCGTTATCAGCATATCCATATCCACATCATACATTAAATGAAATTCTTCTTGGGAGATGGAGTAGTCCTTAGTTTTTAAATACAACTTCATTGTAATTGTGAGTGGATAGATATTCCCGTTTTATCGCCCGAAGATACTTTAAAACTGCTTCCCTAGAAAGAGAATTTTCTTGAAGGCAGTCCCGATCAAAATCAGCATAAGCCTCAATGGCAATGTACCAATTCCCAATTCTGGATGCATGGGCATCCTCCAAAATTGGATCCATGTCCGCACTATCCAAAAGCCCATCGATTACAAGTGGAATCAAATTGATGGTCTTGGTAGGTATTTCAACTTCATAGAACGAAAAGAAATATTGTTGTCCGGCAATTTCAAAAGGCACATCGTCATACACGTTCTCATCATTTAATCCGAACTTGATGTTTACATAATTATAAAATTGATCTGCATCCTTTGGGTCTTCAAAAATGAACATTTTGCGTTTGGGAAGCCCCTTTTTAAATTTTCTTCCTTTCGTTATTTTGTAATCATCAATACTTGGTGCTATGCGAAGGGGAATACAGGAATACAGAAGAAACGAAATGGCAATAAAAGGAATTATTCGAGACATACGAAGTTGGTTTGATTGCTATAAAAGGGTATCAAACACTACGCCAATTTAGCCGCCGATCCTCATACTTTACAAAAAAATGAAATGTCGTTTCCACATCACTTGGAATACATTCCTAGACTATTTTCCAAGGAATTCCATAAGAAACGAATTTTCGAAAAACCATTGTATGGCAAAAATGTTCCACGTGGAACATTTAAGGGTCAACGCCCTAGAAATACCAACAAAACACTGATGTCCGATGGCGATACGCCACTGATACGCGAAGCCTGTGATATGGTCACAGGACGAATAAATTCCAGTTTCTCCCGGGCCTCAAAAGACAGCGACTTTAGCTTGGAATAATCAAAACTATCCGGAATCCTGACATTCTCCAAACGATTCAGTTTGTCGGCATTGTTCTTTTCCTTTTCAATATATCCTGAATACTTTACCTGAATTTCGGTCTGTTCCAAAACCTCCCTGTCCAAATTGTTCCCTGTAACAAAATCCGAAACTGCGTCCAATTGCAACATATGATCCATGGTGACCCTGGGACGAGAAAAAACCTTGAACATTTTGTCCGATTGCTTGACCAAAGCAGAATCCAAGCTCTTCAGGATAGGGTTGATATCCTCAGGTCTAACGCTTGTGTCCCTAAAAAACGAAATAAAGGCGTCCGACTTATTCAACTTATCCTCCATTCGCCGTAAACGATTCTCCTTGGCAAGACCAATGGCATATCCTTTAGGGGTTAAACGCAAATCTGCGTTATCCTGACGCAGCAATGTTCTATACTCGGCACGAGATGTAAACATACGATAGGGCTCTTCCGTCCCTTTGGTAATCAAGTCGTCAATTAATACACCTATATATGCTTCATCCCGCCTTAGAATAAAGGGCTCCTTTTCATGAAGTTTTAAGTGGGCATTGATTCCCGCCATAAGACCTTGGGAAGCTGCCTCCTCATATCCCGTGGTTCCATTGATCTGTCCCGCAAAATACAGATTCTCACAAATCTTTGTCTCCAAGGTGTGCCGTAATTGAGTAGGAGGGAAATAATCATATTCAATGGCGTAACCTGGCCTAAAAAATTTGACGGCCTCAAAACCCTTGACCGATCTCAGTGCCTTGTATTGGATGTCCTCCGGTAACGAAGTGGAGAATCCATTTACATACACTTCTACCGTATTCCATCCTTCCGGCTCAACAAAAATTTGATGCCTATCCTTTTCCGCAAACCGATTGATCTTATCTTCAATGGAAGGACAGTATCTCGGCCCGATACTCTTAATTCTCCCATTGAACATTGGAGATCGGTCAAAACCCTCACGCAGCAATTCATGTACTTCTGGGCTGGTGTAGGTCATATGACAATCCCGCTGTTTCCTCAGTACCTCAGTATCCAAATACGAAAATTTCTCTGGATTGGAATCTCCGGGTTGTACAATCATCTTGGAGTAATCCAGAGATCTTCCATCTACCCTAGGTGGAGTTCCTGTCTTCATCCGGCCACTATCAAATCCGAAATCAGTCAACTGTTCCGTTATACCCGTTGCGGCCCTTTCTCCCGCTCGTCCGCCACCGAATTGCTTATCGCCTATATGAATTAACCCATTAAGGAAAGTACCGTTTGTTAGAATAACCGCCTTTCCCTCAATATCAATTCCCAATGAGGTCCGTACGCCTACAACTCTATCTCCTTCCACTAAAAGTCCCTTGACCATTTCCTGATAGAAGTCCAAATCTGGGGTCGCTTCCAAAGCCAAACGCCATTCCTCTGCAAAGCGCATTCGATCATTTTGGGCCCTAGGACTCCACATGGCAGGGCCTTTGGATTTATTCAACATTTTAAATTGAATGGCCGACTTATCCGTTACTATACCGCTATAACCTCCTAAGGCATCTATTTCCCGTACTATCTGGCCCTTGGCAATACCACCCATAGCCGGATTACAGGACATCTGCCCAATGGTCTGTAGGCTCATCGTAACCAATAAGGTATTTGAGCCCATATTGGCTGCTGCCGCAGCTGCTTCGGCTCCCGCATGACCTCCTCCTACTACTATTACATCATACTTCTCCTGAAACATAGTCTAGTCATGTTCCACGTGGAACAATTTCATTTTCTCTTCTTCCTTAGCCCGCATCTCCCTCAAATCTCCCTCCGACTTGTCATCATAGCCCAATAAGTGCAACACTCCATGAGCCATCACCCGTTGGAGTTCATCAAGAAGTTTGCAATCAAAAATATCAGAATTTTCCTTCAATCTTTCAATAGAAATAAAAACATCCCCAGATACCACACCATCATCGGAATAATCAAAAGTAATCACATCGGTCAAAGTATCATGTCCCAAAAACTTCTGATTAATCTCCAATAAAAAAGTATCGTCACAAAATACAAAGGAAAGCTCCCCTACTTCATTATCCTCGGAATTTATGATATGTCTCACCCACTCAACATACCTATCCTCATCCCTAAGCTCAAAGTCTGTCTCAAAGTGAAAATCAATCATCGCTTTTAAAATACTCCTTCACCCTGTTCTGAAAATTGCGGCGCAAAGGTAAGGCCTGGCGATTTAATATCTCTATATCATTGTTATAATTCTCAGGTAAAACCGGCTTCGCAAGTATCGGGTTCTGAAACCTCTCCTTATTAAGGTTACTCTCCCGTTCTTCCTTCTTTCCCTGTTTTAGTGCCGCATTTTCCAATTTCAACAATTCGTATTCCAGCATATTTGCCTTATCTATGGTACGTTGCGTAATTCCGTTCCTTAAAAGGTCGTTCTCAAAATCCTCCATTTGCTTCAATAGCTTCTCGCCCAGCTTCCGATCATTGTTGTTAATCATGTTCTCCAATTGCTTTTCCAGTTGCTCTCTTAAAAGCTGCTGCTCCTTATAGATTTCATAAATCTCCTTTAGTTCCTCTTCTCCTAATACACCCTCCTGTTCTCCGTTACCTTCGCCGGTACTGTTTCCATCACCGTCCTTCCCCTTTCCTTTGTCGGAGTTCTGAGTGGAGGTACCCGATTCCCCATTAGATCCAGATTTCCCTTCCTGCCCACCTTCTTCTCCTTCTCCCTGTTCTTTGCTCTCTCCACTTTGCCCTTGGCCTTCTCCCTGTTGCGGTTGACCCTGACCCGATTTTCCCATTCCCTTCATTTTCTCCTTCAACTCACCTTGTCCCTTGATAATATCCGGCAACTGAAAATCACTCCCTTGTCCGGAACCTGAGCCGGACATCATACTTTCTTGCATGTTATCCAACAACCTCGCCAAAAAGTCTGCCAAACCATTAGAGGCATTTAACACGTACTTCTGATAGGAAATCCCCTGATAAATCTGATTCTCCGAAATGCTTTCCAAAGATCTGTCCATATTATAGTATACCTCGGTAATCTGCTCATTAACAAACTCCGAAAGTTCGGCACGTCTTAGGGAAAGTGCAAACAAGCTATCATCTACATGTTCAAACAAATTCCGTAGTTCCCGTTGATGTCTAACCGTTTCCCCAAATTGTGCAATTTCTACTTCGGACTCCTCCAAAGCATCATGCAAGCTCTCTTGCTTAAATGAAAAAGTCACCAGATTATCCAGAATCTGCCGTAACATTTCTGCATCTTCCGTGATGGTAGAACCACTAGCTCCCGACGCCGATTGCTCCATTGCCTCGCTCATTTCCCGCAATTTACGGGCAGCGGATTTTTGCTTCTGCTTAGCACTATTTGCCCTTTGCTCCTTTGCCGCCGGGTCTGACGGATTGCTCTCATCCCCCAATTTCTTTAATCCCTCCAGGGCATCCTTCTGATCCTGTTTGATGGACTCCTCGTTTTCTTGGTTAAAATTAAGCGTCATAGGCTTCTTTAAATCTCCGTTGTCCTTGTTAAGGTCGTCCATTTCTTGCGCCAACTTCTCAAACTCCTTGTTCAACTTTTGCTGTTCCCTCACGGAGAACTCTTGGTTAATTTCCAATTTACTTAATGAGTCCTGCTCCTTGGCCAACTTTTCCAAATCCTTTGCCAATTGCCTGATCTTTTCAGCAACATAATATCGTTTTGTTAGTTCCAACAACTGTTCTAGGTTACGCTCACTGTTCCGCTGTTTCTTGCCCAACTGCTCTAACCGTTTGGTTAATTCCTCTTTTTTGATTTTGTCCGAGATCTTCGAAAGCTCTTCCAATAGTTTCTCGTTTCTTTTGGCCTCCAATTCTTGTCGTTCCAGTCGTTCCTTTAAAAGCTTTTTTAATTGATCATCCTTTGTATCCTTGTCCAAATTCTCCTTAAGCTGCCTACTGAACTTTTGCATCAGGGCCTCTTGTTGTTTTTGCTTCTTTAGAAAATCCCTAACCTGATTCTGATCATTAAAATTAAGCTGCTGTTTCTCCTTTTGTTCCCTGCTAATCTCACGTAAAGTCTCTTTCTGCTCTTTAAACTTCTCCAATGAGGTATCCAAGTTCTGTATAATAGCCTGTTGGGATTCCAATTCCTTATTCCTCAACTCATCCTGGTCCAGAATCACGGTAGAAAAAATCTGGCTTTTGGTGGATTTCCCGTTGTGAATGGCATCGTTATCCGTAGCCTCAAAGTAAAAACTATACGCCCTGCCCGGCTCCAATTCGATTCCCGAGGGAAAAGTATAATAGAACTGCTCAAAGTTGGCGTTCGGCCTAACGAGTTCCAAGGTCTTTTGATCATCCCGATTACCGTCTGGATAGTATACCAACCTGATATCCGTTAATCGATAGTCGTCCGTAGCTTCCCCAAAATAATAGGAGACATTCGGGTTCAATGAATCCAAGACTTGGTCGACCTTGATTCCAGGATACCCATCCCTAATTACCTTAAAACGATATTGTAGCGTCTCAAAATCCCGAATATTCCCATTAGAGGTAGAAAGCTCATAGGGCATATCCCGATAAACCTTTTTGGAAAGGCCAAAGCTGGTGCCCGACTTTGAAAACACCAAACTTGTATCCGCTATATGTAAGTCGATCTGCTCTGTGTTCTCCGAGGCAATACTCCATGTAACCTTGGTACCTTCAGGAAAAGTCGCATTGCCAGTACTTTTTATGGTCTCAGATGCCTTACCTGTATAATTTGGATAATCGAGAATCATCTTAAAATCCTGTATTGCCGGAACTTCCAGCACATTGAGTGTATATGTACTGGATCTTATATCATTTGCGATGAAATAAAACTCTGTTTGTTTTAAAGGAGGGACAAACTCATATCGGAACATACCCTCGTTCTCCTGTAAAAGCATCTCCTTTCCATCCACCACTATTTGCACATTCTGCGGCCTCACTTTTCCTTCTGTACTGACCAAAACCATAAAGGCTTCATTTTCCAAAACGTTTAAATCCTCGGATAGGAGCTTAAATACAAAAGGAGCCGGAGGCTCATACGCCAAATCATAATTCACCATTCTTTTATATGACCCAAAAAAGCTCGAGAGGTTTCCGGATAGCCATATCAGTCCAAATACCAAAGCAGGCAAAATCAAATACTTGGCATATTTAAAGCTCTCCTTAAAATCCAGTGCGGCAACAAAAGGAATAGGCCTTAACCTGCGGGAACGTTGTTCTATACTTGCCAACAGTAGCTCGGATTGGTTCCTATCTTCGGCCAAATCCAACAAGTTATATAACTTGTCATCCACATCCGGAAAATGTCTTCCAATCAATAAAGAAGCCTCTTTATTGCTAATTCCCCTTTTTAATCGCAATAAGTAAAGTAAGGGTATTAACATAAATCTATAGAATAGGAAGAGCTCTATTCCTATAAAAATAAAAAACAGGATAAACCGGCCCGTAGAACCCAACCATAGGAAGTACTCCACCGCGAGTATCACCAAAAAAAACAGAAATCCCAGCGCCAGGAATACCAAACTGCCCTGTATCAACATTTTTGTATAGAACCGTTTGGTGAACTGGTTCAGCTTTTCCAATATGTTCTGGTATGTGTTCAAAATAAAGTATATACACTACCAAGATACTTGTTATCCGAAATTTTGTCATCAAAAATTTGTTAAAAGGTAAAATATGAACGCTCCTTGGCTTCAGCTATTCTCATAACAACTTTAGAATTTAGATTATTGGAAAGTAAAAAGGACAGCCAACTATAATCATCGGTATATTTTATGGCCCACAGCCAAATAGGGTTGAAAAACCATTGCGTTTGCCTTCATACATCGAACGATACGTATCCTTCGTATCGCGGTTGCACAGCTTCAAAACCTCAAACCTGAACATTCCCATCAAGATGGGATCCATCTTTGGCGACTAACCCCGTTTTTATACCTTTGGCGAATGGAAAAGAAAATCCGTGTTCGCTTTGCGCCCAGTCCTACAGGGCCGCTTCATATTGGTGGGGTGCGTACCGCTCTATTCAATTATTTGTTCGCCAAAAAACACAAGGGTGATTTTGTCCTTCGTATTGAGGACACCGATCAAAACCGATATGTAGAGGGAGCCGAGGACTATATTATAGATGCCCTAAACTGGTGCGGTATCCCTTTTGATGAAGGCCCCGGTAAGGATGGTGGCTTCGGGCCCTACCGCCAAAGTGAGCGAAAATCCATTTATACAAAGTACGCCCAAGACCTTATCGAAAAAGGAAAGGCGTATTACGCCTTTGACACATCGGAAGAGCTGGATTTTCACCGGAAGGATCATGAGGCCAAGGGAAAGACATTCATCTACAATTGGCATAATCGCCTTAAATTGAACAATTCCTTGTCCCTGACTCCGGAAGAAGTTCAAAAACGCATCACTTCAGGAAAGGATTATGTGGTTCGGTTTTTATCCCCCCATGATGAAAAACTGATATTGCACGATACGATTCGCGGTGAAATTGAGATAGACACCAATATTCTGGACGATAAAGTCCTCTTTAAAAGTGATGGTATGCCCACCTACCATCTGGCTAACATTGTCGATGACCATCTAATGAAAATTTCCCACGTTATTCGTGGAGAGGAATGGTTACCCTCCTTGGCACTGCATCAACAGCTCTACAATGCCTTCGGGTGGGAGGCTCCCCAATTTGCCCATCTACCCCTTATTATGAAACCCGTGGGGAAAGGGAAGCTCAGTAAGCGGGATGGGGAGAAAATGGGTTTTCCCGTTTTTCCCTTATCCTGGAACGAATCTGTTGGCTATAGGGAAGTAGGTTATTTTCCGGAAGCGGTCATCAACTTTTTGGCGTTGTTAGGCTGGAATCCCGGTACGGAGCAGGAGCTTTTTTCTTTGGAGGAATTGGTGGATGCCTTTAGCCTGGAGCGTGTAAATAAGTCCGGAGCACGTTTTGATCCCGAAAAGACCAAGTGGTACAATCAACACTACCTTCAAAAAACGGAGGATAAAGAATTGGGCAATTTATTTCGGGAGTTGCTAATTGCCAAAAAGGGTATGGACTTTGGCAAATCAGACGCATACCTTCAAAAAGTGGTTTCCTTAATCAAGGAACGGGCTACTTTTGTCTCGGACTTTTGGGAACTTGGCAGTTACTTTTTTGAAGCCCCCACGGCCTATAATAAAAAAGCCGTAAGAAAGCAGTGGAAGGAAAACACACCTAAAATCATGGGGCAATTGGTTTCCTTTATTGTAGATATCGATGATTTTGTTTCTGAAAGGATAGAAAGCTCCGTAAAAACTTGGATTACCGAGGAAGGGATGTCCTTTGGGCAGGTGATGGCACCTTTGCGCCTTGCCCTTGTTGGAGACTTAAAAGGGCCTCATTTGTTCTATATTATGGAGCTCATCGGCAAAGCGGAAAGTATGGAAAGAATCCAACGCGCAATTTCGAGCTTGTAGTACTTCCGAATCGAACTTCAATTTAAAACTTAGCCTATAATTCAAGCTCTCTCCGGTCGGAATTATCCTATGTAACAATCTTCCCGAAAAACCTACATATATACACAGTGTTTTTTGTAAATTCAATCCATTAACTAAAATCTACCACCATGGGCAGTTTCCTCTTAATTCCATTAGTATTTGTTGGACTCATCATTCTTTTTTCCTCTTTTTTTATCGTAAAGCAACAGACCTCGGTTGTCATTGAGCGTTTTGGGCGTTTTCAAAGCATTCGCAATTCGGGACTGCAAATGAAGATTCCTCTGGTAGACCGTATTGCAGGGCGGTTGAGCCTGAAGATCCAACAACTGGATGTCATCATCGAAACCAAGACGTTGGATGATGTTTTTGTAAAAATCAAGGTGTCCGTACAATATGTGGTGATACGCGACAAGGTCTACGATGCCTTTTATAAGCTGGAATATCCCCATGATCAAATTACTTCCTTTGTCTTTGATGTCGTAAGGGCCGAGGTGCCTAAAATGAAATTGGACGATGTCTTTGTAAAAAAGGACGATATCGCCATTGCCGTAAAGCGCGAGCTACAGGAATATATGTCCGAATATGGCTATGACATCATCAAGACCCTGGTCACCGACATTGACCCGGATGCACAGGTAAAGGAGGCCATGAACCGTATCAATGCCTCGGAGCGAGAAAAAATCGCCGCCCAGTTCGAGGGGGATGCCGCCCGGATATTGATCGTTGAAAAGGCCAAGGCCGAAGCGGAGAGCAAACGCCTTCAAGGTCAAGGTATTGCCGATCAGCGTAGGGAGATTGCCCGAGGCCTTGAGGAATCCGTGGAAGTGTTGAACAAAGTGGGTATCAACTCACAGGAAGCTTCCGCACTAATCGTGGTAACCCAGCATTACGACACACTGCAATCCATTGGCGAAGAGACCAATACCAATCTGATCTTATTGCCCAATTCGCCCCAGGCAGGTAGTGATATGCTCAATAATATGGTAGCCTCTTTCACGGCCAGCAATATGATCGGAGAGCAGATGAAAAAGACAAATCCCAAGAAATCCGATGAATAAAAAATCTTGGAAAAGCCAGGAGTCTTCCTTGCTTTTTATTGTAGGGTAAGGCATTAAAAGTATTGGCCAATGCCAAATACAATACCGTTGGTAGCATTGTTTCCTATGCCAAAACCGTAATCCAATCGAAATACGGCGTTAAAAATCCGTTTATGGATTAAACGAAAACCCAACCCAGGATACAGTCTAGTAGAAGAGCCATCGAACAATTGTGAGAAATCCTCTCCGGGAGTCCTCCATGAACCGGCGTCGACAAAAGCATTCCCTTGTACTACAAACCAGCCCTTTTCATAAAATGTATGCCTATATTCCGTATTCAATACAATGGCCGCAGTACCCCGATCCACGGTATTTCCAACCCCACGAATATTAAGCTGATTATCCAAGGTAAAAGGGGCAAAGGGCGAATCCTCATTGCCAATGGCCGCCGCCAATCGAAATCTGCTGGCCCAGTTTCCTTTGTCTCCCAATTTTTTGTAGTAAATAAAATCATTTCTCAGGGACAGAAACGATTTCAAAAAAACCTCAGCGGGCTCATCCCCATTTAAAAATTGAATATACTGTCCGGTAAATTCGCTCAACACCCCGTCGAAATATTGATAATCGATATCCAAATCCACGTATCTGTACGCCAACCTATAGTTTATTTTGTCCGCTTCCAATTCCAAGGGCCTAGTAGGTATGGGCTCATCCCCTTCAAATAGATATGATTCCTTGACCCAACTGGCACCTACTTCCGCCTCATGGTTAAAATTAAACGAGAATATGAACTTTCCCTCCAACATTTCCGAATTGAATCGATAATCCTTATTGCCTTCCTCAAAAAAGATAGGTTCCTGGGTTGTTACGTCCTGATAACTAAACCCGATGCCTACCTTATCACTGAACAAAAATGGATGCTCCCAGAAAAAGCCATAGGAATTAAAAACGTTCCTTTCATAAAATCCCCCCAGAAGCTGATTGTTTCCAAACAGATTGAATTCAAAAGCAGAAATCCTATAGGCAAAGCTACCGTCGTTTGCGGTAGCGATCCTAAGCCCGGGAATAAGTGTAAAGTTTTCTTCTATGATATACTTTACGATTACATTGTCATTCCCAACTTTTAACTCATGGGTCGCGTTGGCAATTCCCGGAAGACGTTTCAAGCGCTCAACATCGCCAACGACCTTAAGAGAATCGAAGGGGGTATTGGGTTTCACCTTTACCAGACGTCGCAAGAAGGATTCCTTGGTGCGCTTTAATCCCTCAAACTCAAGTTCCATTACCTTTCTGTCTTGTGCATGTCCCAAGGCCGTACCCACCAAAAAAAACAACAATAGCAATTTTTTCATCCGATAGTGATATGCATGGATAGTTAAAAGATGCATGGTCATGTATCCCTAAGACGAGTAAAAAGAGTATTCCATACAAAATTAGAGAGATTTTAATGGAATCTGTATTTGGACGGCTTAAGAGGGCTGTTTGGTTCAGGGCCAAGGAAAACCTTCGGATAGATACTGGAGTGCCTTTAAACTTCCTTAAAACCCTTCGTTTTTCATCGAAAATACCGATTGATATATTTAATCCGATAAGAAATGCTTATTCTATTTGCCCTGGTCAATTTTGGCCCAAGTATCCCGTAGCGGAACCGTTCTGTTAAATACCAATTTTTCAGGGGTCGAATCAGAATCTACGTTAAAATAGCCTAAGCGTTGAAACTGGAACCTATCACCGGTTGTAGCATTTTTTAGGCTTGGTTCCAGATAACCGGTCACCTTTTGAAGTGAATCCGGATTGATGAAATCCATAAAATCCTTATCCTTATGGGTATCCGGGCTTTCATGGGTAAAGAGACGATCATACAAACGTACTTCTGCTTCCAGCGCATTTTGTATTGACACCCAATGAAGCGTGCCTTTTACCTTTCTCAGACTTTCTTCCGTGCCACTACCACTTTTACTCTTGGTGTCATAAGTACATTGCACTTCAGTAATATTACCTTCGGCATCCTTGGTACAACTCTCGGCCTTAATGATGTAGGCGTTCTTTAAACGTACTTCACTTCCCAGCTTTAATCTAAAGAACTTTCTGTTGGCCTCTTCCCGAAAATCCGCTTTTTCTATGTAAATCTCCTTTGAAAATGGTACCTTTCTATTGCCTGCAGATTCATCCTCCGGATTATTCTCGGCATCCAGCCATTCCTCATTGCCCTCCGGATAGTTGGTAATTACCACTTTCAAGGGATCCAAAACGGCCATCACCCTCGGTGCAATTTTGTTCAGGTGTTCCCGAACATGAAATTCCAACAAAGACACGTCTACCAAATTATCCCTTTTTGCGATACCAATGGTTTCCGCAAAGTTGCGTATGGACTCCGGGGTATATCCCCTTCTACGCAATCCTGAAATCGTTGGCATCCTAGGGTCATCCCATCCATCTACTATCCCCTTTTCCACCAGTTGTAACAGTTTCCGTTTGCTGACTACCGTATGACTCAGGTTCCTACGGGCAAATTCGCGTTGTTTTGGACGGATATTTTTTGAATCTACCACTTGATCCAAAAACCAATCATATAGCTCACGATGGGGTAGAAACTCAAGGGTACACAAGGAATGTGATACCTGCTCCACATAATCGCTCTCGCCATGTGTCCAATCGTACATGGGATAAATACACCAATCGGTATTTGTTCTGTGATGCGCCTTATGTAATATCCGATACATGATAGGATCCCGCATGAGCATATTGGAGGAACCCATATCGATCTTTGCACGAAGCACATGGGTGCCTTCCTCAAAATCGCCACGTTTCATTCCTTCGAACAATTCCAAATTCTCCTCGACCGAACGATTTCGATATGGACTATTGATCCCAGGTTCCGTAGGAGTGCCTTTTTGAATTGCCATCTCCTCCGAAGATTGACTATCCACATATGCCTTCCCTTCCTTTATCAACTGTACCGCCCAATCATATAGTTGCTGGAAATAATCCGATGCATACCGTTCGGTATCCCAGCTGTATCCTAACCATTCCACATCACGTTTTATGGCATCAACGTACTCCTGCTCCTCCTTGGTAGGGTTTGTGTCATCAAATCTCAGGTTGACCGGGGCATTGTAGCGAAGTCCCAATCCAAAATTAAGGCAAATGGAACTTGCATGCCCAATATGGAGATATCCATTGGGTTCCGGGGGAAACCGGAAGCGCAAAGCCTCATTGGGAAAGCCCTTTCCCAGATCCTCTTCGATGATATGCTCTATAAAATTCAGGGATTTGGTGGTCTCATCCATACCGTGCTCATTTTCGAAGCACAAAAGTAGGAAAAATGCCTTTAGGACGGGGCACTAAAAGCGATCACCTTGTGAATATCATGTTTCACAACATATTTAATCCACCCTACAACATTAAATTCCCCACGACTCAATTATATGACATATTTGTTGTTGAATACTATGGAATTGTCAGAAATACGGGGCATCGCCAAGACCATGGTTTATTAACTATGGATACCGAGAGCTTATCAAGTATTACAAATGCCGATAAGTTCCGAAATCCCCTAAAACGACAACTACTTATGAAACGCAAACTTTTGTCCCATCCGTCTAGCCTACTGGCTGCATTTCTATTGCTATGTGCATCGCAAGTCTCGGCCCAAATTGTAATCAACGCCCCCGAACCAGCCGACAATCCTAACCTGCCTGGTGACTCCAAAGGTTACACCATATGTGCAAATTCCGGGTTTAATCAATTTTTCGCCAATGTCAGCTGGGCAGGTAGTCCCAATGCAGGTAATGAATTTATCCTGGAGCTCTCCGATTCCACTGGTGATTTCAGTAGTCCCGTAGAATTGGCCCGCAGTGCCGATGAGGCAGAGGTTCAAGATCCTGGATTCGAATTCTCCATTCCAACGGATACCCGAGGCCAGGGATACAGAATCCGGGTAAGGAGTACCAATCCAGAAAGTACCAGTCCACCTTCCGACCCTTACAACATGTATTATATGGACTTTACCTCAAATCTTCATATCAGTCCCAATGGTGATGGTTCAACACCAGGCACCTTACAAGTATGTGATGGAGATTCTGTGACCTTAACTGTAGACAACATTGCACCCGCTTTATTAAATACTTATCAGTATATTTGGTATCGAAGTGGCTCACCCATCATTGGTGAAAGAGGCCCTTCCCTCACGACTTCGACTAACGCGGCATTCTTCGTCCTAATCGATTATGGCCCGGAATGTTCGGGAGCTGCCAGTACCGAATCCAATATTATCATGATCAATACTGGAAGCAGCCCGGGTATCGCCATTAATCCGCCATCAAAAACGGCTTTATGTACTGGGGAAACCGAAACCTTAACGTCCACTATCACGGATGGAACCTATTCCTACCAATGGTATAAGGATGGTGTTGCACTATCCGGAGCGACATCTACATCTTACACGGTAGATGCTTCGGTCACCGGCTTTGAAGGGGATTATCAAATTGAAGTTTCAGGATCCGGAATTTGTACGGAATTATCCTCATCGGTTACCATGACCAATGTAGGGGCATTTACCGTTACAAGGGATAACCCGGCCAATATGGTTATTCTACCGGGCCAGACCCAAACCTTGAGCGTAACCACGGATGCCAATACACCTACCTTTCAATGGTTTAGGAACAGCAATCCAATAGGAGGCGCTACAAGCAGTTCCTTTGATGCCACTGAGACCGGAACCTACTATGTTGAGGTCACCCAAACGGGCGGGGCATGCGCCTCTACGACCATAAGTAGTGCCTCCACTACCTTGGTCTCTCCCGTTTCCTTTGAAGCGACCATCGACTATGCCGATGCCTATACCGCCTGTGAAAACACCAGTATTGTGTTAGAAGTCAGTAGCATTAATGCGGTTCTGGCCGACAGTAGTACCCTGGATGTCACCTCACAATTGGCATCCCAATTTATCTATCGCTGGCGCAGGGACGGTGCGTTACTCTCCGGACAGACCTCTAGGAATATCAGCCTTACCAACCCTTCGGAAAATGGAAGTTATACTCTGGAAGGAGCTTTGGAAGATAATACCATCTTCACCGAAGCGCTCACTGTACAGCTGCTATCCTCGGAAACTTTGGAAATAAGCACAACAAACACCGTTTTCTGCAGTGGCTCGGAGCAAATTACCTTGAGTACCACAACCGACCTTACCGGAGAAAGTTTTGAATGGCAAAGGGACGGCGGTGCAGTCAACTCTACAAATACGTCATTGGACATTGATCAACCAGGTACATACCGTTTGGTGCTTGACCGTGATGGCTGTCCTCTGACCTCCAATGAAATTACAATTTCGCCCTTGGATCCCGACCTAATTACCTTGGATCCCTCCGGTGATGTTATTTTCCCTGAAGGAACCTCAAGAACGGTTACGGCAAGTGGTGGTACCGCATATCGCTGGTACGATGCCAATAATATAGAAATAAGCAACGGCGCTTCAGCAACATTCACTGCTGAAGGGACTTATAGACTTATTGCCAACATTGACAATTGTGAAGTAGCCCGGGAAATCAACGTAGAATATCTGGATACTTTCAAAGTACCGAATGTAATAACCCCAAATGCGGATGGATTCAATGATCAGTGGATACTACCCAATTCCTATGCAAATCAGTCTGACGTCAGTGTTATCATCTACAATGACAAAGGGATAGAGCTCATAAACGAAATTGGATACCGAAATGATTGGCCTTCATCTTCAATGAGCTTTCCAAAACAGAACATGGTATTCTACTATATCATCAAAAACGCAAACCAAACCCTTAAACAGGGTACGATAACTGTTATTCGTTAACCACAAATGAGAATTAATAGATTACTTGTATCATTCTTAATTGCCTTGCTGGCGTTAACAAAAATCAGCGCACAGGAAGAAAACCCCGTACTAACGTACGAGGTACCTTCCCAAAACCTTTTGCGCTTTAATCGATTTTTGATCAATCCAACCTTTTCTACGGTTCGGGAGGATAAATCATACATTAATCTATTGCACAGAAACCAGTCGGTACAATTTGATGATAATCTGCAAAATTATTTTTTAAGTTATAGCGGTAGAATCAGCGATCGTACCGGTTTGGGTTTAAGCCTGTATTCCCAGAGGGTAGGGCCTATAGATAATGTTGGTGTCTTGGCCAATTATGCCTATGGGGTAAAGTTGAGCGATAAAAGCAACTTTACTTTTGGCGCCAATGTGGCCTATTACAATAGTGGTCTTAATCGGAATAGAACTTCCACCGTAGAAGATGATCCATTTCTTAACGGTTTCCAGAACGAGAGCCTATTGTCATTTCAGCCAGGATTCAATATTTCATATGGTCAATTTGATATCGGTGCCTTTGCGGAAAATCTTTTTGACTACAATCTTAAGACCAATTCTTCCATCACGGAATTTAACGAAAAGACCTTCTCGGGACATCTACAATATACCCATCAGTTTGAAAATGGTGATGGAATCCTTGAAAACGGAAGGTTAATGCCGTTGGCGCGTACACGATTGGTAGATGGGGAAGATCTGACCTTTGGGGGTAGTTTAATTCTGGATTTGCCAAGAATCGGGTGGCTGCAAGGAGGTTATGATAGCTTTTATGGGGCATCTGCAGGTATCGGTTTCAACTTGAACCGAAGATTATCCCTAGGATATACCATGGAAAAAGGATTGACTACGGATTTCGATAACCTGGGGTTGACCCATGAAATCTCCTTTGCGTACTCCTTTACCCCTAATCTAACTGAAGATCGCGTAATGCTAGAAGATAATGGAAATGAACTGGTGGAGAATGAAAGTCCGCAAATAGAGGATATTGCTACTAACAGTGAAATTGATGAGCTAAAGCGAAAGCTTGCCGAGAATGACGCTATTATAGAAGAACTAATGTTCCGTCAGGATTCTTTGGAAGCCAATCGCCAAAAAGATCTGGAGCGCCGTTTTGAAATGGTTATGCGTATGGTGCGCAATGAGACAAGGGGAGAACGGCCCGATCTGGAAAAACGAGCCGAAGAACTCTTCTTAACGGGTCGCGATAGACCCACGGCAATAGCTCAAAACACCGAGAATGCCCAAAATATACCGAATAGCATAAATACTCGGGAAACGAAGCCGGCCATCGCTTCAACAACATTGAGCAATCCATCGCGAAAAGACGCTCTGGCCAACACAACCAGACAAGATAAGCCACAAACTGTTCGGGCAGGGAAAACCCAAACCAAGCCCAAATCGGCAGTAACAGGTAAGGAATCTGTAAAAAGTCGAAGATTCAACAACCTCGACGGCGTTTCGGATGGATATTATGTGGTAGCCAATGTGTACAAGGGTACAGCCTATATGGAAAAATTTATGGACAGGCTTCAAGAAAAAGGGCTTGAGCCTGATTACATAGATAATCCCAACAACGGACTTAAATATGTATTCCTAAAACGATACGATACATGGGACGAAGCGCTTGCAGCCTATGACAGTAATTTAAACGGCAGCTACGATCAAGCCATGTGGATCATGAACGTCGACAACCGATACTCTAATGAGGCATATGCTGAAAATGTAAACAAAATCAAGGAAAAATCATCCCGATACGGAACGGATGTCCTTCAAAAGAATGTGGTGGTCAGGGATAATCTTGCCGCTAACGAAACTTCCCCCAAAACCCTAAATACCAAGGGTATAGGTGCGGGCTATTACCTCATAGCCAATGTGTTTGCCAATCCGAAAAATGCCAATCGGTTTGTTAAACTTCTAAATTCCTATGGATTGAGTGCCAGCTATTTCATCAACCCCGAAAATAACTGGAGGTATGTATACTTAAAACGCCACGAATCCTGGAACAACGCCCTAATATCTTACTATTCCAAACTAAATGACACGTACGACGACAAAATGTGGATCATGCGCGTTACACCAAACCTAGTTACTTAATGAACCAAAAATTCTTTATAAAGAAGAAAATCCTACCATTTTTTTGTTTCTTCTTAGGTGCTCTTTTTTATTCGAGTGCCCAAGAGGCCGTTCCTTTTACTCCTAGATTGAATGGGGGAAACATTGAGATACGAGGGGATATCATTTTTGTGGGAAACAATATCCTTAACCGGGCCACGGAGGCCGACCCCGGTCAGGCCAATACCCCGTATAACGGTTCGGCAAACAACAACTCCCTTTGGATGGAGTATATTGATATTGATAGTGACCCCACAACCTTTAGCTCCAGTAGTGCGGAATTGAACATCGCCGACCCGGCCTGTTCCCAAGTACGGTACGCCGGATTGTATTGGGCGGCCACCTATCCCAATGAACGGAGTGATAGTAGCCAACCCTTTAACGGGACACCAAGAATAGAGGATTGGTTCAATATCAAATTTCAAATACCTGGAGGTACTTATGTAGACCTCACTGCGGATACCGCAGCTGACCCGGTTGGACAGGAAGACGATATTATTTTCGATGGATACGACTATACTAACATTAACAACTCTTTTAAGGATTCGCCCTATATCTGTTATAAGAACGTAACAGATTTGGTACGTTCCAATACCAATCCCAATGGGGAATATACCGTGGCCAACGTTCGTGCCACCAAGGGAAGAAGAAACGGTTCCAGTTCGGCTGGCTGGGTTATGGTCATTATTTACGAAAACCCCAATGAGTCCGGTAAGTTCATCTCAACCTTTGATGGTTATGCTGGATTGTCAGGTTCAGTAGGCAATGTGGATGTGGCAGTAAATGGCTTTAGGACCTTGCCCGCGCCATTCCCGGTAAGGGCTCGTGTTGGAGTAGGCAGTCTTGAAGGGGATAGGGGTATAAGCAATGATCGATTTTTTATTCGGGCCAATTCTGTTGGTTCCTTTACCAATTTATCCACCGGTTTAAATCCAGCGAACAACTTCTTCAATTCAACCATAACCACAAACGGTCTCGAAGTTCCAACAAGAACACCTTATGGGACAAATACCCTGGGAACGGACTTGGATCTTTTTAACCTGAACAATCCGAATGAATCCGTTCTTCCCAATGATGAATCGGGCGCCACGTTACGATTTACTTCTACGGGTGATGGCTACGGGGCCTTTTTGGCTACGTTTTCCGTAGAAATCATTGAACCCAACATTGTTTTGGAAAAAAGGGTAGAAGATATTGGAGGTAACGACATTACAGGTATGGGCGTAAATCTGGGACAAACCCTGGATTATGTATTATCGTTTAGAAATCTTGGAAACGACGATGCCACAGGATATACCATACGGGACGTGCTTCCCATAAATACTACTTTCGTTAGCGTTGACCTAAGTGGGGCTCCTGGGGTTACACACTCCCATGATGTCGCGACTAACGCGGTAACCTTTACCGTTCCGGATAACCTTGTGGAAATTGGGGATCCCGTGTATACCATTCGTTTGCGAGTTACGGTAGCGGAGAACTGTTTCGATTTTGTGGATGCCTGTACGGATCTTATTGAAAACTTGGGGTATTCTACCTATCGCGGGGATATCAACAGCGCGGTAATTACGGATGATCCCAGTGTTTCCGATTTTGATAATTGTGGTTTTGTGACCCCTGGGGCCACTAACTTTTTGTTGGATGATCTCTCCGATTGTAATTTTACCCGAACCGTTCAACTTTGTGGTGCGGACGTGGTATTGGATGCGGGAGATGGTTTTGATGCCTATGTATGGGTGAGCGATGACAATGGAAATGGCCAATTGGATCCTACGGATACGGTCTTAAACGATGGCGATCCGGATAATGACCCCAGTACATTGTTGGTTGATGATATCGGAACATACATTGTAGACAAACAAGTGGCCGACCCCTGTAAGGGATTCAAGGAGATCATTACGGTAGAACGATTCGGCACCACACAGACCAATCCCATAGTAGATTACTTCAACGCCCTTAATGGCGATGCAGACCCTACCAATGATGTGCAAGGCGAAATTGTACAATGTAGTATAGATGGGGATATATTGCCTAAAATTTTCCTATGCGGCTCCAACGATTCCCAGCTCATACAAATAAACATAACGGACGCCCAAAGTTTGGTATGGGAGCAATTGGACGAGGGAAGCTGTGCCGCCGCTCCGGACGACTGCGCCAATAAGAATCTAACCTGTACTTGGAACCAAGTAGCTACGGGCAACAACTTCACGGCAAACGCGGAAGGAAAATATCGTCTGGTCATCAACTATCAGAATGGTTGTTTTAGTCGTTTTTACTTTGATGTATTTCAGAATAATCTGGACATCCAATACAACAGCAGTGATATCGTTTGTACAACAGATGGGAATATCACCATCACAAATTTAGGGAACAACTATGGCTACCAATTGATAGACCATGCCAATAGTTCTATTCTGGTACCTTTTGGAACAAATACGACCGGTAGTTTTGATTTTACCTCCGGTCAGAATGGATCCTATAGGGTAGAGGTGGTACAATTGGACATTGCGGGAGTTCCGATTCCGGGTGCTTGTATTTTTAGCACGCCGCCCATAGGGATTCTCGACCGTAATTTTACCGTGGATATTGAGACCACACCTGCAAATTGCAATGATCAGGGTACTATAAAAATTGATGTACTAAATGTTCTTCCAAATTATAGCTATGTATTAAGAAGGTCTGACGGAACCTTTATCGATGACGAAACCGCACAGCCGGATAATACGCATACCTTTACTGTAAATCCTGGGGATTACATCATAGAGACGTCTACGGATGATGGTTGTTCCGATACCCAAAATGTAACTGTAGGTAGAATCCCGGACCCAGCACTTTCGGCCCTAACTACTGCGGATATCGGGTGTGCCGCGGGAACCATAGAATTGACCCGTACGGGAGGACAGGGAAATCCAGACTTCCTTTATGCTATCTGGAGCAAGGATGGCGTGGATCGGTATGCGGATATTGCCTCCATTCCGGCAGATGCCTATCAGGTTGGCTCTACGTTTTACTTTGGATGGCGTGACGATGATGGCGATGGTACCGATGAATACATCCCCAATGAAGATGGCACCTATGAATTTATCATTATCGATGCCAACAATTGTTCCGCTATATCCAATCCAGTCACTATAAACGACAACGGCACAATGACAGCTTCCGTCCCTACCCTGGTGGATGTTTCCTGTGGAGGGGGTAGTGATGGTGAAATCAATATTGTAGCGGTCAATGGGATACCGCCTTACCAATATAGTATCGATGGAGGAACCAGTTTTACGACCACGGCCTCATTTGTAAATCTCCCCGTTGGAAACTACGATGTAGTTGTTCAGGATGATTCAGGGTGCGAGGTAACCTTTACGCATACCATCAACGAGCCTTTTCCGTTATCTGCCTCAGCGGGCGTCTCCCGAGACGCCACTTGCGACCCCAATGGTGCGGAAGTACGGGTAACCAATGTTACTGGGGGTACAGCCCCATATCAATACAGTTTTGATGGAGGCGCCAACTACGGAGCCACTAGTATCGCTGTATTGCCACCAGGAAATTATACCGTAATTGTTAGGGATGCCAACAATTGTACTTTTCCAATGGCTGTTACCGTAGACAACGAACCTGTTCCTCCCATTGTTACCTTAACACCCGCGGTGGATTATAACTGTAACGGTACCGGAAACATTACCGCCACACCGGATATTGCTACCTACGATTATACGTATGAATTGGATGGCGTTCCGAACACACCACCTACGAGTAATGTTTTTCCCAATATCGGCCCAGGAACATATACCGTAAGAACAATTTATACTTCCCAGACCCCACCGACACCAAGTCTTTTGCTAAGTGAAGATTTCGGGGCCGGGGTAACCATTCCAAGTCCCAATACAAACGGCTACAATTACGAGGACCAAACCAATAATCCACCTGGAGATGCCAATAGCAATATCAATGATTTTGAGTATTCGGTGACCAGTGATGTTGTGGCCCCATTTGGAACCTGGGTAAGTCCAATTGATCATACTACGGGGACTCGGGCAAGCCAAGGACGGTATTTGGTCATGAACGTGGGTACGCCAACACCGACCCAAATCATCTATTCAAAGGAAATTAATGATATCATTCCAAACCGAGACTTGACCGTTTCGTTGTACATCATGAATCTTTTGAGACAGGGAACTTCCGGACTTGATCCCGATCTTACCATTGAAATACGGGAAGTGGGAACAGGAACCGTTGTACAATCCATAAGAACAGGGACGATTTCCAAGAATACGGGCAATACGGACTGGAGATTTCGTACAGTGGACTTGAATCCCGGAGCAAATACCTCTTTAGAATTCGTAATCCGGTCTGAAATTTCAGGTAATGGAGGGAATGATTTTGCATTGGACGATATCGAGATTTTCCAAATACCCGAGGTTTGCTCCCAATTTGTGGAGACTCCAGTAACCGTTGTGGCCGGAAACGTTTTTGCCGCCAATGTTACGGCATCGGTTAATGCCAGTTGTAATGGTCTGTCTGATGGGGCTATAACTTTTGAGGTCGAAAATTTCGATATAGCTGCAGGTTTTGATTATTCCGTGGATGGTGGAACAAACTGGATTAACTCAACTTCCTCTCCGGTAACCACATCGGCCATATTCGGGGCGGGAACACATCGCATAGATATTAGAAAGGCGGATGACACAACCTGTACCACTTTTGTAGAGGAGACCATTACCGAGCCCAATTCGGTAGTAGCCAGCGCCAGTATTACCACAATACTGACCTGTACGAACGGCGGGGCAACAATTACAGCAAGCGCATCAGGTGGAACACCCACCTATGTGTATCAATTGGAAGATAATGGCGGGACGGTAATCGGCAGTTTTGATTTCGCCACAAATGGAACCAATACTGTTTTTTCGGGTCTAGCTGTAGGGGATTATATAGTTCGCACCAGGGATGCCAACAATTGTGAGGATGCTATAGATACTGCCCTAACAGTTGCTGACACTAACGATGTGGTATTTAACCTTACACCAACGGCCTGTTACTCCGGAAGTAACGACGCTACCATTCAAGTAGATGTTACCGATGGAAATGGTAATTATCAGTTCCGCATCAACAATGGGCCCTGGTTGACTCCTTCGCCAACAACAGCCACTTCGTATACCTTTCAAAACTTGGCCAATGGCACCTATACCGTGAATGTACAAGACGGTTTTGGTTGTCCCGGGTTACAACAAAATATTACCATAGACCCACAATTAACGGTTACCGCATCCGCCCCGAACATTACGGCCTGTGGTACCGATACCGATATAACTATCTCCGCCAGCGGTGGAGACGCCAATTACGTCTATGCCGTGGTTACCAATGGAACAGTCGTTACCGACGGTGATTTCGGTCCGGCAAATACGGTTACCGTCACAGCGGCAGGTGCTTATGACATATACGTTAGGGACAATAATGGTAATCCAGGATATTGCTCGGCCATGTATCCCTTGACCATTGTCCAAGATGCGGCCATAAACATTACTGCCACCCCCACGGCTGTAAGCTGTTTTGGTGGAACGGATGGCGCAATTTCGATTGTAGTCAATTCAGGGGGAAGCGCTCCTTTCACCTATAGCATTGATGGTGGCACCACTTATGTGACAGGTAATAGTTTCCCAAATTTGGCCGCTGGTACCTATCCCGTACGTGTCAGGGATGCCAATGGATGTGAAACGCCCATAAACAATACAGTTGTAACAGAACCGGCTCAACTTGCTGGGGAGGCCACCGTAACACAAAACTATACCTGTGCCCAATTAGGCCAGATTACCGTGGGAAGCATTACCGCTACCTCCGGTGGTTCAGGAGATTACCAGTACAGTATTAATGGAGGGACGTGGACCGCTTCCACAACCGGAGGCCATACTTTTATCAATCTCACCGACGGAACGTATAGCATACGTGTTCGGGACGCTAATGCCATCTCCTGTGAAATTACCCTTCCGGATGTAACGATAAATCCATTGCCCACGGAGCCTGTTTTAAGCACTTCGATAACCTATAATTGCGATGGTAGCGGAAATATAACCGTAACCCCTTTTGATGCTTCGTACACTTATATTCTAGATGGTACTTTACCAGGACAAACGGGTGCAGGAAGTAATGTGTTTAACAATGTAGCGGTAGGCAGCCATACCATTACAGTTGATTATGGAAGTAGCTGCTCGGTTGATACGCCGTTAATCGTAGCTGACGGAAACGCTTTTGAAGCCTCGATTATCGCATTTGATAACCTGGATTGTAATCTGGATGGCTCCGGTACGATTACCATTTCGGCAAACAACTATGGTGCCGGAGGGTACGAATATAGTCTGAACGGAGGAGCTTTTGTCGGTCCCTTTACAACGGACGAGCAGATTACCGGTCTCACCGCACAGGCCTATACCATTGTAGTTCGCGATGTGGACAACCCGATTGCCGGTTGTTCCGTTACCTTAAACCAAACTTTGACCGAACCGACCCAAATAACAGCTTCCGCCAGTATTACGGAACCCCTTACCTGTTCCAATGGAGGAGCTACCATTACCGCAAGTGCATCCGGTGGAACACCTACCTATGTGTATCAGCTGGAAGATACCGGTGGAACGGTAATCGGCAGCTTTGATTTTGCCACAAACGGGGCCAATACCGTCTTTTCGGGTCTTGCCATAGGTAGTTACATTGTCCGGGCAAGGGATGCCAATAACTGCGAGGATGCCATTAATACGGCTCTAGTAGTTGTTGACACCAATGATGTGCTGTTTAATCTTACACCGACGCCTTGCTATTTAGGGGATAACAATGCCTCGATTCAAGTAGATATTACGGCTGGAAATGGCAATTATGAGTTAAATATTAATGGTGGGCCATGGGTCGCACCTCCTTCGGTAAATGCAGCTACCCATCTATTTGAAAATTTAACCAACGGCTCTTATACCATCAATGTAAGGGATGCTTACGGATGTATCGGTGCGCCACAAAACCTGACCATAAATCCTGTAATAACTGCTACGGTCGATGTAGTGGATATTAGTTCCTGCGCAGATGGAAGTATTACGGTAAATGCCTCTGGAGGCGACAGTAATTTGGTCTATGCCTTTGTTTCCAATGGAACTCCGGTTGCCTCAGGTGATTTTGGACCGAGCAATACCTACACGGTCACCACAGGAAATGATGGCATGTATGATGTTTACGTTTGGGACAACAACGCCGCCGATCCACATTGTGAATTTATGGAGACGGTAACCGTTGATCCCGCGGTTTCACTGACCCTTACTGCGACACCGACCGATCCCGAATGTCATGACGGAACTGGTTCAATAGCCGTTGCCATTACCTCAGGAGAGGGTCCATATACTATTCAAATCATCGATTTGGACAATGGTGGAGCCTCCAATCAAACCGATACGAACGTGGTTACGACAAACCAGACCTATTTCAATCTGGCTCCGGGAGACTACACGATCAATGTAACCGATGCCAACGGATGCCTGATCACCGATACGCCAATCTCCATAAACAATCCCGATGAATTGACGGCAACTGTCCAAGGTATTGTTCCCGGAAACTGTACCGGAAACATCAACGATTTTGGAATAGAGTTCAGCGGCTATCCAACTACCTTGGGAACTATTCAGTTTAGTGCCGACGGCGGAACATCATGGCCCGGGGATAACTCCGTTCCCGGAACATCGGATCAGATTACAGGATTCAATCCCGGAGATACAGTATTTCCATCCCTTCGAACCATTGATGGCTCATCGAATACCGTATGCCAAACAGATTTACCTCCATTTGTCATTCCTTATCCATTAGACGATTTGGACATCAACGTGATACCCATAGTGATAGATTGTAATACTTTGGAAGTAGCCGTACAAGGTACAGCCGGTTTGCCGGCATATGAATACGCCTATTCCGAAGATCCAGCAAACTTTGACCCAACTACAGCAGTATGGCAACCCGGGGGAACATTGGACACTTCCAATAATCCTGTACCGGCAGGACATGGAAGGTATACGTGGACGGGGCTTGTACCTGGAAGGACCTATGTATTCTATGTACGTGATTCGTCCGGTCCTCCAGCATGTGTACGCCAAAGTAGTGTAAACGTAAATGTAGAGGCTCCGCCTCCCGTTCAAATAGACGCCTCCGTAGCCCCAACTTGTGATGGGCAGACGAACGGCCAGATAACTTTTACGGTAACGGAAACCACTCCCGGAGAACTTGGCGGTAGTTTTAACTGGGAATTATTCTTGGTGGGAACCCCCGCGCATACTTCCATAGCTACAGGTAGCGTTCCTACCTTTTCTACCGGTGACTCATTTACCGCGCCTAGTACGGCAATTCTGGCTCCAGGGGAATATTTTGTAGAAATTACCGGCCCAGCTCCCAATAACTGCGTGATTGGTAGTGAGAATGTTCTTGTGGAAGAATTGGATCCCATAACAGGAACTCCAAATGTATTGACCCATATTACCTGCGCGAATCCCGGGCTGGTCGAAATCCAATCCGTTTTCGGGGGAGGGGGGACATATACCTATACCTTGACCAGCACTAATTTTGTGTCGAATATTGTAACCACGGATAATCCTGTGGAAGTACCTATCTCCAATTTGGTGGATGCAACGGCCACTCCGTTTAATGTAGATGTAAGTGTGGCCGACCAATACGGTTGTTCAAATGCCTTGGGCACCGTTTCAATGAATATATCACAAAATCCAAGTATAACCAGCGTAACCACTTCGAATTGTACTATCCCGTTTTCGGTCACTATAAGTGCAAGTGGTGGAACCGCTCCATACCTCTATTCCATAGACGGGGGCACAACTTATGTAAGTAACGGTGGTATTTTCACTAATGTGACTCCCGGGACCTATAATGTGGCCATCATAGATAGTGATGGTTGTACGGATACCGATACTATTGACGTACATCCCGTATTGGAGGCCGATGTTGACCTCAGCAAGCTTCTGGATTGTACAGGTACGCCAGATGCACAGATTACTATCAATGTTACCTCCGGGTCCGGAAGTTACGATTACCAAATCACGGATAGCGGGGGAACCGTGGTGGCCAGGGCCGTCTTGCCAAGCAATCCGTATGTATTCAATACTACGACGCCAGAAGATTATGTGATTACGATTTATGATAATAATACCACTGGTCCGGAATGTAGCAGAGTGTTCCCAATAACCGTTGAACCTGCAGTGATGCCCTCATTTACAGAGACACATACCGATGTCTCCTGTAACGGTTCTTCCGATGGAACCATAACACTTACGGAAACCCCAAATGGTATCAATCCATTGACATACACCATTGCTCCAGCTGCTGGAAGTTTCAACGCGGCTACCCAAACCTTTGAAAATCTTCCCGATGGCACCTATACAGTAACCGGAACAGGTACTAACAACTGTACCTTCGATATTTCCGGAATCATCATAGGTGAGCCCGCTTTGATTAACGTTACGCTAAATCCTGTTGTAGAGTTTGCCTGTACTACCGGTAACAATCCCAATAATGCCAGTATAAGCATCAATGCCGTAAATGGCGGATCTACCACTTATGTAAGATATGAATTTATCAATGACCAAGGAACGGTAGGTACAGGTGATGACGTTGTTGTGCAGGACGGAACGAACACCACCTATGTGGAAACCGATACCCATGGAGGTTCCTATATCATTAATGTTTATGATAATAATGGTTGCGTTGGAAGTACGACGGCCTCAATTGCACCTTTTGTTGAAATTTCCGATCCGACTGTTAGTATCACCCAAGATATTACCTGTAATCCAGGGAATGATGCCGAAGTAACTCTGGGTATTACCCTAAATCCAGTGGCTGCAACCCCAAATTTACAGTATTCGGTGGTCGGTACGGACAACGCCTATAGCGTTCTTAATCAGCCCTCGAATGTATTTGCGTCATTAGGTATCGGTAATTACGAAGCTACCGTAACCAACACGGATACAGGATGCTTTGTACAGACTGCTTTTGAAATAGAAGATCCAAACAACTTTGAAATCGTTCCAACCACAGTAGATGTCGTTTGTTTTGGAACCGATGGTTCCGTCAGCTTTACGGTTAATGACCCCGTAAATCCATATGCAGGAGGATTTACCTGGCAGATTTATAATTCCCAGGGTACGGTCACACTAGCGGATGACACTATCATTGTTGGTGCAAATGGTACCTCGCTCAATGCTGGGCCCACTACTCCGTTTAACATAGGGGCCGGCGAATATCGAGTCGAGGTCACTCAAACAGCGGATCCCAACTGTGTGGGAAATGAGTTCTTTACCATTGCAGGACCTAGTGCAACAATTACAGCAAACACTGACGTAACCCCAATTACCTGTGTTGGCAATGATGGCGTTATCGAAATTATCGATGTACTTGGTGGATGGGGCGGATATAGCTATTATGTGGGTACTTCAGCTCCGTCAGGTGCTGGTGACTATGGGGCCAATCGCCGATTTGAAAATCTTCCCCCGGGAACGTATGAGGCCTGGGTGCTCGATGCAAATAGTTGCCCACAGCGTGTACAGAATAACATTGTGCTGGCCAATCCAACGCCGATTAGTGCATCTTTACAAATCAATCAGCCCAATTGTACGGATTTCGAAGGAGAAATTGAAATTGTCAGCGTGGCAAATGGCCAAGGAAGCAACTATACCTACGAATTGATCAAAAACGGGACGCCTACCGGTATCATACAGAATACCCGGGTATTCTCCGGTTTGAACGCCGGAAGCTATCAGGTTCAGGTAACCGACCAATGGACATGTACCTTTACAACAACACCTGTAGTGTTGTTTGCGCCTATCGTTCCACAAGCGACCATTGTAAAGACCAGGGATTGTTCCATCTCTCCCGAGGGTGAAATTACAATAACGCAAACTGGAGGCTCAGGTAATTTTGATTACGATGTTACCTATCCAGATGGATTCACTACCGACAACAATACAACAGGCATTTTCACGGGATTGAACCAAACCGGTGACTATACGTTTACCATTACCGATCAAACCGTGGGTCATGCCTGTAGCACCACGATAACGCAACGATTGGAAGATCCTGTTCTGCCCTTGCCCGCTATCGATATCTTTACCGATGTTACGTGTAACGGGGCCGATGACGGAACTATCTCGGTAAGTGTTCTGGACAACGGTGTGGATCCGTATGTTTTCCAGATTACCGCATTGAACGGAGCCCCCTTGGGTACTCCAATAAATCCGACTACAAGTACCAACTTTACGGCAATTTTTACGGGCTTACAGGGTACTAGTGCAGGCAATGATTATACCATTACTGCAACGGCCGCCAATGATTGTTCCGCGACCGTAAATCAGTTGATTACCGAACCGGATGCCATAGTGGTGAACCCTATTGTCCCCGTACCATATGGTTGTACCACAGGTAATAATACTGACCATGCCGCCTTAACATTCGCCGGTGCCTCAGGAGGTTCCACCAACTTTGTTCGTTTTGAGTTTGTACGGAATGGAAGTGTTGTTCAAGATGGTACCAATACCACCTATACCGAAACCGACTTGGCGGGTGGAAACTATGATATTAATGTCTATGACGAGAATGGTTGCTTGGGAACTACGACGGCTACGATCCTGCCATTCGAAGGCATAAGTGATCCCGTGGTGAATACTACAGTTGATGTGACTTGTAGTCCGGGGGATGACGCCCAAATTGAAGTTGGCGTTACGGTAAATCCTGGTACAGCGACCCCCAATTTTGAATACACCGTAACCGGAATCAATGTAGTGTACAATCATACAATTACTTCTACCAACAATCCTGAAACCTTTACAGGTCTTGGCGTTGGCAATTATAGCGTTTCCATAACCAATTTGGATACGGGTTGTGTATTGGAAACCGTACATACCATTGAAGATCCAGATATCATCGAGGTCATTGCTACCAAATTGACCGATGAGGAATGTTTGAACAATGGGGTGGACGATGGAAGTTTTGCCGTTGCCATCAATAATTACACCGGTAATTATGACTATCAAGTATACGATGTGAATGATAATCCCGTTGCAGGGTTCGCCGGAAGTGGAAATGGGGCCGTACCATTGCCTCCTATATCAAATCTTCCTGAAGGTGTGTATTACATCCGTATTACGGAAACGGAGGCCCCATTCTGCGTGGAAGATTCCAATAGGATTACTATAACGGCTCCGGATGCACCGATTACGGCTACCGTAACCGAAGAGGCCAGTGTATCTTGTTCCAATGATCAAGGAAGCATCCTTGTAGATCCAGAAGGAGGTATTGGTCCTTATACAATCACCATAACTTCTCCATCACAGACATTTACCCAAACCGGAGTAGAGGCCTATATTTTCATGGGCTTAGCGGCAGGCACTTTTAACGTATCGATTACGGACACCATGAGTTGTTTGTATACCGATACCATTACCTTGATACGGCCGGATGATATCGTAGCTACCATAGCCAGCACCCCGTTGACCTGCTATAATGAAAATACGGCCAGTGTTACGGCTTCGGTCAACGTAAGGAATGTGACTCCGGTATATGAATATCGATTAAATCGGTATGATGATTTGGCAGGAAGTAGCCTTCTACAGACTTCTTCCGCACAAGTTTCGGATACCTTTGGTGGACTTTCCGCAGGATTCTATAGCATTACGGTAACCGATGATGTAGGCTGTAGTGACGAAACGTCCATTGTTGAAATCATTAACCCCACGGAAGTAGAGGCATTTTTAACACGAACCGATCCCTTGACCTGTGTTACAGGTGCAGAATTTGAACTTTCGGCAACCGGTGGTAGTGGTACCTATGAATACAGCACGGATAACATCACCTTTATCCCAATGGGAGGAAACAGTATAAATCTACCCCAAAGTGGTGTGTTCGGTGCCGGTACGTATCAGTACTATGTGCGGGATGCCATAAACGGTTGTGTTTCCGTGGCTTCCAATGAAATAGAGGAAGACCCCATAATTCCGCTGACCTTGATATTGGATCAAAGTGCGGCCTATATCAACTGTAATGGAGAAAGTACGGCCAGTATTTATGCAGATGCGGATGGGGGATTGGGCAATTATCGGTATGAACTGTATAGTAATTATAACGGAACGGCCCTAAATCTTGCCGATCGCATTGATGGGCCCAGGCCTGATGGTGAATTTACCGGATTGGGCGTAGGCACCTATTGGGTAAATGTAACCAGCGGTGATTGTACAGCGGAACCACAACAGGTAAATATAACCGAACCTACACCGCTTACCTATATTGAAAATGTGGTGGACGTAAGCTGTTTCGGAGAGGATGATGGGACCATTACGGTAACCCTTTCAGGTGGTGTTGGCGGATACCAATATGCCATATCCCCTAATCTGAATCAATTTGATACCGAAAACACCTTTACCGATTTGGCACCGGGCACGTATACGGTAATCGCCCAAGATCAAAATGGATGTTTTGAACAATTGGAATATACCATATCAGAGCCTACTTTATTGGAAGTTACAGCCGTGGCTACCCCTGAAGTCTGTGCAGGTGATATGAACGGAATTATAGATTTAACCATTCAAGGTGGTACGGCCCCATATAGTTCACGATTGAGTAGTGAGACCAATTTTACCTTGGATCAAACCTCGATTACAGGACTGGCCGCCGGAGGTTATATCGTTTTTGTACGGGATGCCAATGGTTGTGAAGCCAATGTTTCCATTACCGTTGATGCGGGAGCCAATCTCAATGCTACAGTAGAGCCGGTATACGAATGTACCGGAGACACGCCCAACAATTATGTGAACATTACACTGGAGGACTCGTCAGTACTGGGTGATATATTATATGCTTTGGATTCTACAGATCCCCTAGATATGCAATTGAACCCGGATTTTAGGGATATTGCTCCCGGCAGCCACTATATTGCCATAGCCCATGCAAATGGTTGCTTGAGAACAATAGATTTCGAAATCGAAGGTTTTGAGCCATTAATCTTAAGTCTCGAGCAGAACAACATCAATGAAATAACGGCCATTGCCAACGGTGGACTTCAGAATTATACGTTCTACTTCGGCGATGTGGATAACGGAACGGACAATACCTTTTATATTAACAGAACGGATACCTACACCGTTACCGTCGTAGATGAAAACGGTTGTGAGGCGGTTGCGGATATCTTTATGGAATTCATAGATATTGAAATCCCGAACTTCTTTACACCGGACGGCGACGGCCGTAATGATTTTTGGACCCCAAGGAACCAGGAAGCCTTCCCACAGATACTAACCATCATATTTGATCGTTATGGTAGAGAGATATATAGAATGGGCCTTAATGATGATCCCTGGGATGGAATTTATCAGCAAAGCGAGCTCCCAACTGGTGATTACTGGTATGTAATAAAACTCCGTGGGGAGAGTGATGACAGGGAGTTTATTGGACATTTTACCTTATATCGATAATCTTAACCTACAAACACATGCGTAATAGATTTTTGACCTTGTTACTGTTGCTCGGTACGATAGCCTTGAAAGGTCAGGAGCTTACCATACCCCAACTTTCCCAGTATCTGGCAGATAATCCTTTTGTGATGTCACCTACCTATGCCGGAATTGGAGATCATGTAAAAATCAGGATCAACGGGCTTACCCAATGGGTTGGTATCAAGGATGCCCCGGACACCCAGTCCTTGGCCGCCGATATGCGAATAGGTGAAAAATCCGGTATAGGAATGCTCTTATATAATGACAGTAATGGAGAGACCAAACAAAGAGGTGCAAGGGTTTCCTTTGCGCACCATTTGACTTTGGACCGCTATGACGATGAGTTCCTATCCTTTGGTGTTTCCTATAATTTTAACCAGTTCCGCATTGATATTGAGAACTTTGATGCCTTAGATCCCAATGTTACGGATGACCGGGCCACGACCAACCATAACTTTGATGTTGGGGTCATGTACCGTTATGACAAATTCTATTTCAGTGCAAATGCCTCCAATTTGTTGAATAAGGATTTGGAAAGGTTCAATCCTGTCTTTGAGCCCAATAGGCTAAGAAATTATTATGTGTATACGGGTTACAGATATACCAAAAACAAAAATAGCCGATTGGAAATAGAACCATCTGTGTTTTTTCAACTTTTTGAAAGTGATGGACGATCCGTTACCGACCTAAATGTCAAATTTAGATGGTATGATTTTGAGGATTATTACTACGCCGGGGTAACGTACAGATTTTTGAATGATCAAATTGGCGACCCTCTGTATATCGCCCCCATCGTAGGGCTTAAAAAGAATAATTTCTATTTTGGCTATTCTTATCAGGTTATTCTTAATGAACTTCTTGGCTATAGTACGGGAACCCATGTGGTGACCCTTGGAATAGATCTATTCCAAGGTATCAGCAATTGTAGGTGCACGTATTAAAAACCCACGTAGTTTTACTGAAGTATTTGAGGTGTATGTACTTAATCCTTTTTCTCAAGGAATCCCTTAAATTTGCACTCATTTTAAATGTACTTCATTGGGAAAAGTCAAAGTAGAGAATATAAGGGTCTATGGCCATCATGGTTGTTTAAAGGAGGAGACCGCGATTGGTAGCGAGTATCGCGTTGATGTTTCCATCAACGCGGATCTTTCCAAGCCCTCTTTGTCCGATCGTCTTTCGGAGACCGTGGATTATGTACATATCAACCGTATCGTAGTAGAGGAAATGAAGGTTCCTTCCAAACTTTTGGAACATGTGGCCATGCGTATCTTAAAACGTATTTTGACGGAATTGCAGATGGTAAGGAAAGCCACGGTTTCCGTGTCCAAAATAAACCCTCCCATAGGAGGGGATGTGGAAATGGTTACCGTTGTTTTAACCGAAAAAAGGATGCCTTAAGTTTTTCAATAGTCAAAAACATCTTACCTTTGCGGTTCGTATTGGCATCGTGGCCGAGTGGCTAGGCACAGCTCTGCAAAAGCTTGTACAGCGGTTCGAATCCGCTCGATGCCTCAACAAAAACCCTCCTATAACCAGGAGGGTTTTTCTTTTTGGAAAGATGTTTTGAACTACCTTATTTGCTCTATTCTTTCGATTCCCTTTTCTATGTCAAATTTGTCCTTGGGCAAAAACCCTTTTATAATCAACACAAGTGCACATATAATCAATATAACGCCAAGGCCCTTTTTTATCAAATGAATCCGTTTGTGGGTAAGCTTTCTTTTCAGTTGTTTGGCCAATAAAATCTTGAAAATATCGGTAATCAAATAAGCCAGTAACATGGTAGCCAAAAAAATCAAGATACGATTGGGGTCATTATCCAAGGAGGGGCCTATAATTATCATCACCCCAAGCCAAAAAATCAAGACCCCAATATTGATGAAATTCAACAAAAATCCTTTTACGAAAAGACCCAAATAATCCCCTTTGCTGACCCTGAAGTTTGGTTTGGCTTCTTTGTTTTCCCTTTTCGAGAATACTCGAATACCATAAACCAGTAAAATCATCCCCCCGAAGACATAAAGGCCCGGTTGGTTGCTTAGGTTTTCCAGTAGCTGAAAACTACTAAAATAGGCAATGGTAAGAAAAAAGATGTCCGCAACAATAACCCCCATATCAAAGGAAAGAGCTGCCCTAAAGCCTTTTATGGCACTTGTTTCCAAAAGCACAAAGAAAACAGGACCAATCATGAAGCTTAGTAAAAAGCCCAAAGGGATTGCCGCCTGTACATCTTCAAACATGAAATTTGCTTACATTCGGATTATTTTTCCACCAAATACGGTTTTTTCATCCATTTTTGCCGGGTTTCCATGAACCAGTACTTCTCCTCCTGCCTTTACAGTGGCCTTTACATAGTTTGATGCGTATATTTCCGCTTTTGATCCGGCATTTACATTGACCGTGGAAAACCCAGTTTTTAAATCCTTTCCTTCATATACGCCTCCAGTGTTAATGGCCACATCCTGTAAATCGGATGAACCATTGGCTTCAATTACACCACCCGTTACGGCCTTTATGAGTAACTGTTCCACCTCTGCCTTTATGGACAATTCTCCACCTTCTTGAGCTCTAAGCTCCAAAACATCCTGTTCTATAGTCTCCTGGGAAGTAATACGGGCATCTTCATTTACATCGATAATGACCAATTTCTCCGTATAGTATAAATCTATAAATGTTCGGTAACCACTAAAAATCTTATCTATTTGCATCCGCAGCTTTAAGGTGCCACCATTGTTTACAACGGCCACTTTTTCGGTATTGGCTCCGGTAATGACCGCTCTATTTACATCGGATTTGATAAGATTTACCGATAATCCATCAAAGGCCTTTACCTGGGTAAATTTATTCAATTCCTTTGTAAGTTTCTCATTTTGAGCACTTATCAATTGAAAATTGCATACTAGTACCATTAGCCATATCGACTTTTTCATGATATCAGTTTTTAGGTACAATCTTTTTCTCTAAAACAAAATCTATTCCAAAAACAATTAGTGTTCATGCTTACCTAGGAGTGAAAAGTCCAAATGCCTTTTTATCAAATCCGTTTTCTTTACCATTACGATAACTTCATCACCCAGTTGATACATTTCCTTGGTCCGCTCTCCCACCAATGCATACTCCTTTTCATCAAAGATATAATAATCACCTATTATATCCCGTATGCGTACCATTCCCTCACATTTATTCTCGATAATCTCAACATAGATGCCCCATTCCGTTACACCGCTTATCACACCAATAAATTCTTGATCTTGATGATCTTGCATAAACTTGATCTGCATATATTTAATGGAGTCTCTTTCCGCATTAGCCGCCAAGTTTTCCATATCCGATGAATGTTTGCAACGTTCCTCATAGAGCTCGGAATTAGGGGATTTGCCTTTATCCAAATAATGCTGCAAAAGCCGATGCACCATTACATCCGGATATCTTCTTATGGGCGAGGTGAAATGGGTATAGTAATCGAAGGCCAAACCATAGTGCCCGATGTTTTCAGTAGTATAAATTGCTTTGCTCATACTTCGTATGGCCAAAGTATCCACTAAATTCTGTTCCTTTTTACCCTTTACATCCTCCAGAAGTTTGTTCAATGAAGCGCTAATAGACTTTTTGTCCTTGAAATTTAGCTTATGCCCAAATCGAGAGATAATCCCGTTCAAGGCCAATAATTTATCCTCGTCCGGATTATCGTGCACCCTATATACGAAGGTCTTTTTAGGCTTTTGTATTCCTATATATTCCGCTACTTTTTTATTGGCCAATAACATAAACTCCTCAATAAGCTTATTGGCATCCTTTGCTTCCTTAAAGTATACACTCTCTGGCTCATTATCTTCGGTAAGGTTAAATCGTACTTCTACCTTATCAAATGAAATGGCTCCCTCATCCATTCGCTTTTGCCGCATGGTTTTGGCCAAATCGTCCAAAATAAGAACCGCCTCTACTATTTCATCGGAGACGGTATACTCTTTTTCTCGAATCGATACTTCCCTAGGAATATGGACTTCTCTATTTTCTATGATATGTTGCGCCTCTTCATAGGCAAAACGTTCATTGGAATTTATTACCGTACGGCCAAACCATTGGCTCCTTAACTCCGCTTTCTTTGTCATTTCAAAAATAGCGGAGAAGGTATATTTTTCTTCATTGGGTCGCAGGGAACAGGCATTGTTGGACAAGATTTCCGGTAACATGGGAACCACCCTGTCCACCAAATAAACAGATGTAGCCCGTTCATAGGCCTCATCATCCAAAACGGTATTCGGTTTTACATAGTGGGAAACATCCGCTATATGCACTCCAATTTCATAGTTTCCATTATCCAAAACCCTAAAGGATAAAGCATCATCAAAATCCTTGGCATCCTTTGGGTCTATGGTAAAGGTGAGGGTATCCCTCATATCACGTCGCTTCGCGATTTCCTCAGCCTTTATAGTGGTGTCCAACTTTTTTGAGAAGTGTTCCACCTCCTTAGGAAATTCATAGGGAAGACCGTATTCCGCCAAAATCGAATGAATTTCCGTATGGTGCTCCCCTGGCTTTCCTAATACATCGATAATCCTACCGTAAGGTGAATCTGCGTCCTCCGGCCAATCGGTCATTTCTACAATTACTTTATCCCCATCATTGACCTTTAGATTCTTGAGCCGTTCCTTGGGTACAAAGATGTCGGTATACATACCAATGTCCTTAGGTCGCACAAAGGCAAAATTTCGCTGAATATCCGCTATCCCAACAAATTCAGTTTTATGGCGTTTCAATACCTTGATGATTTCCCCTTCCAATTTCTTTCCCTTTCTACTGGGAGAAACGTACACCTCTACCTTATCCTTATGAAAAGCCTTGTTCAACTTATTATATGGAACAAAGACATCCTCATCGCTCCCTTCGATTATCACATAGGCATTCCCTCTTCCAGTGATATCCACAATTCCGGTAAGATGGGATTTAGAGTTTTCAATAGCTTTGTAACTGCCTCGGTCTATTTCTAAAATTCTCTTTTTTTCCTTTAGCTGTCCCAACCTCTTGATCAGCGCATTTCTATCCTGGGTATCGGTAACCCCTATTTTAGCGGCTATTTGTTTATAGTTGAAGCTCTTTTTGGGCTCTCTTTCAAGAACAGTAAAAATACCTTTGGTAATTTCATTTCTTCTATGATTTCTAGCCTTCTTTTTTCTTCTTGACATTCATTTTTATTTGCATCGAAAATTACAAATTATAATCCACTACCCACTTTCCAAATTCATTCAAAAAAAAATAGATCTGTTTATTAACAGTAATACATAGTATTCGTATTTCTTTTTTAGATTTTAAAACAAAATTGATAATGATTATAGGATGTTAATAGTGGGCAAAAATTAAATCCCTAAAATTTGCTTTGAACCGAATTACTTTTTTGTCGACATTTTTTACCATAGTCTTGCTTTTCAGAATCAACGGATTATACCAGTTATCAAAATAAGTTGATAACTTGTCTCAACATGATTTTTTTGAAAATTTAATGTTATTTTAATGTTAATTAGGTTAGGGAATTGTGGTTATAGCATGCTTTAAATTTTTTAAATATTTTTTGCCTATTCTAGGCATTGTTTTGTAAAGCGAATTTCAAGATAGATGGCAAAATTTTAAAAGCAACTTTTTTACGAATCTTATGAACAGGTAATGAATTGATAATTGCAGGTAATGAACAAATGGAGAAACGTTTTAGATTTATCGTGCTAGCTCCGTATTTTGTACATTTGTTTATAAATCAAATTGCTATACCATGAAGATATCCATAGGAAACGACCATGCCGGAACGGAGTATAAGTTGGCCGTAATCGGGCTTTTGAAATCAATGGGCAAAGAAGTGATAAATCATGGGACCGATGGTGCCGATGGTGTGGATTACCCGGATTTTGTACATCCAGTGGCAGAAGATGTGGAAAGTGGCAAAGCGGACTATGGCATTGTTGTTTGTGGTAGCGGCAATGGTGCATCCATGACGGCAAACAAGCATCAGAAGATACGCTGTGCCTTGTGTTGGAACAAGGAAATTGTGGAACTGGCCAGGGAACATAATGATGCCAACATCCTTAGTTTACCCGCTCGGTTCATTTCATTGCCCCAGGCATTACAAATGGTAAAGACTTTTTTTAGTACGGAATTTGCCGGTGGTCGTCATGAAAGGAGAATAGAAAAGATTCCTTGTAAGTAATCAATCAGGCCAAAAGTTTTTGAACAGTAATAATGGGGCATATACATCATAATCACTCCCATCCTGATGTAAAGGGCAGAAACCTCATTATTTCCATATTTCTGAATATACTTATTACTGTTTCCCAGGTTATAGGAGGCTTGGTCTCGGGAAGTCTCGCTTTACTTTCCGATGCACTTCACAACTTTAGCGATGTAATGTCCTTGGTTATAAGTTATATTGCCAACGTACTTTCCAAAAAAGAGGCCTCCACGAATAAGACTTTTGGTTATAAGCGTGCCGAAATAATTGCAGCGTTCGTAAATTCGGCAACACTTATTGTTGTTGCCCTTGTTTTGATAAAGGAAGCTGTGGAACGTTTCTTAAGTCCCCAAGAAATAGAATCCGATTTGGTGATTTGGTTATCCTTATTGGGGATTGCCGCAAACGGCTTTAGCGTTTTTCTTTTAAAAGGTACGGCAAGTAGTAATATGAATATGAAATCGGCCTATTTGCACTTATTAACGGATATGATGGCTTCAATCGCCGTTCTGATCGGTGGGCTGCTCATGAAATTTTATCAAGTATATTGGGTAGATACCGCCCTAACTTTGGCGATAGCGTTGTATCTTATTTATATGGGATACGATCTTCTTAAGAATTCAACACGGGTACTGATGTTGTTTACGCCCCATACGATTCAGGTTCAAAAAATTGTGGAAACCATTAAGCGGATAGGACCTGTGCGAAATGTGCACCATGTCCATATTTGGCAATTGAACGAGGATGAGGTACATCTTGAGGCCCATATAGATTTTAAGGAGGATATAAAATTATCCGAATTTGATATTATTTTGGAACGGATAGAGGAGGAGATGTACCATAAATATGGTATAAATCATGTAAATATTCAACCAGAATTTGGTAAGTGCGATAGTAAAAATGTAATTGTTCAGGATTAATGCTACATATCTCCGTAAAAGGTTTTCAAGAACTTTCCAATACCGAATTATATGGCATTTTGCGATTGCGCTCCGAGGTTTTCGTTGTTGAGCAGCAATGTGTTTATCAAGATTTGGATGAAAAAGACCAAAAGGCACTTCACATAGTCGGTCATAAGGGAGGAAATGTGGTTGCCTACACACGCATATTTAGACCGGGTGATTATGTGGATACCGCCAGTATCGGAAGGGTAGTGGTCAGGGCATCGGAACGTAAATACGGTTATGGAAAGGAAATTATGAAAGCATCCATACGAGCTATTGAGGAGCACTTTGGTGAAAGAAAAATACATGTTTCAGCGCAGTTATATTTGGAACGCTTTTATCATGAACTGGGATTTGAACAGATAGGGAAGGGATATCTGGAAGATGGAATTCCGCATATTGGCATGTTACGGAAATGAACAATGCCGGTTACAATTAGGTAATCCTCATTGGCCAGGGTTGTTTCGTTTTCTTAAATCTTAATGGGCTCCTTGTTGGAAAGATTAATTTCCTCCAAAAGCGTATCCGTAAATCTGTAATGTCCTTTTGTAGTTATAATTCGGAACCTCTCGGACTTCATACGGGTAAGGGTGTCCAAAAACAGCCATTTTGTTTTCAGCAAACGTGGTTTTTCCGATTTTAGGCTAATATCAAAGAAATACTTTATACCATTTTTAACGGCAACGATATCCGGTGTAATCCGGTTCCCGCTCTCTTTTCTAAGATAGGATTTTGGACTTTCATAACCCTCCAAATCCGCCTTGATGTTCTCAAATCCCGTAGCCTCTAGATAATGGATGGATTTTTCCAAAAACTTCCTGTTCTCCAATTTTTCCAGACGTATCATAAGAGATAAAATAATGGAAAAAAATGGCAATTCCAAATTTTATATGCTGATTAACAGTAACTTATGACTAAAAACATAAAAATCCGATTATTGTTCACCCTTATTTTTTCTGTTTGAATGCACCGGAAATATGGAGGTACTAACCAATACGGGTCATTTCGTTTAGCGTAAATTCCTCGATAGCACCTTCCGTAGCTTTTCTATAATCGGAAATATGGGAATTATTTATATGCTTTTGCCATAATTCCCGAGTAGTCCAGTTCTCGTAGAATAGAAATAGATTTTTGTTTTCATTATCCTGATGCAGGTCATAGTCGATACAACCCTCTTCCTTTCGGGTAATTTCAATTAATTTGAGAAGTTCGTTTTTAACGAATTCCTTCTTTTCGGGTTTGACCAAAATTCTTGCAATGACCGTTAATTGATTGCTATCCATAACTCTGAGTATATTAAAGTTTTCAATTTTTCTTAGGGTTGAACATGTTGATTATTGAGGGATTCCCCAATTTTCTTTACTACCCCGACCACGAGCGCGTTGCCCATAAAAAAGGCCCTTTTGGTATCGGAAATCCCTTCCAATAGGGTATGGTCATCAGGGAACATGTTCAAACGTTCCAATTCTACCGGAGTCAATCTTCTTAACCCTTTTGAGGTATGTACCACATGCTTAAATCGCGATGGGCTTTTGCCCCCTTCACCCGTAATGATTGTACGCGATGCGCTATCCAATGCATCGGGAAAAATCATCCTTCCCTCACTGTACTTATAGGTAAATCCATTTTTGGCGGTTCTGACTTCTTTTTTGGCACCTTTGAGATATTCCCATTTCGGAAGATTTTGTTGGGAAACAAAAAAATCCTCGGTAACATCCCCATTTTGAAGCACATCACCTAACAACACTTGTTCACCATCGTAATTAGGAAAGGTTTTACAAGTAAATACTTGGCCATTGATAAAAATTCCGGTGTTCTGAAAAGGTGACAACTTCCCACCCTTGTTAAAATCCTTGGAGACTGAAATGAGATTTCCATCCAAAACAAAAGGGTTGGCTATTGGGGAAGGTTTTTTAATGGGAAAGGCTTTGGCCATAGTCCCAGTTTGGTAAAGCCATTCGTTTTTTCCCGCATTTTTCAAGGATTTAAATACGGGGGATGATTTATGATAACCCAAAAAGAAGACCCTTCTCCTTCTTTGGGGCATCCCATAATCCGCTGCATTGATGATGCGCCATTCTACGGCGTAACCAAGTTCCTCCAAACTCTTGAGCATAATCGCAAAATCCCTTCCCCGCTGTGAAGATGGGGATTTTAATAAACGATCCACATTTTCAAAAAACAAATACTTGGGCTTGTTTTTCTTTTCCGAAAGTATTCGATGGATGCTCCACCATAAAACGCCCTTTTTTCCGATAAGCCCTTTGGAATTTTGTAGTGTGGTCGCGACGGAATAATCTTGACAGGGAAATCCTCCGACCAATACATCGGCATCGGGAATATCCGAGGTAGGCACTTCGGCGATATCCTGGTTACTATGATTTTTGTTTCCGAAGCGCGCTTCATATACCCTGGAAGCATGCTGTGTTTTGGTGCCGGGTTCCCATTGATTGCTCCAGACCACTTCATAGACCCCAGTTTTCTCGAGACCTAGTCTAAATCCACCGACCCCGGCAAAGAGCTCTATGACCTTAAGTTTTTTCATCGAGGCCAAAATTAGACAAAAAGGATAAATTAAAACCGTAAAAGACCCCCTCCAAACATATCAAGAAACAGGGATAGGACAATATCCTTATTTTTACCGAAAATTAAAGGAATGAATCTAAAAGCCAACATCTTTGTAATCGCTTCGGCATTCACTTTTTTAATATCCTGTGAAGTGAATAAAGAAGAGGGAATGCCGCTTCAAGAACAAATATTGGCCGTTAAATCAGAATTTGCCCCGGATAAACGCGTCGCTTTATTCAATGTAAAGGCACTAAGAAAAAATGATGTCCATGTTTTAGAAGGGGAGAGTGATTTGCCAAATGCCATCGCAGCGCTTAAAGAACAACTGACCAAGGAAAACATTGAGTTTGTAGATAGCATACGACTATTGCCCGCTTTGGATTTAGGAAGGAAAACACAGGCCGTAGTCAATATATCGGTAGCCAACCTTCGAAGTGAACCCAAACATTCGGCCGAACTGGCGACCCAAGCGACTTTAGGTACTCCGGTAAAAGTATTGAAAAAGAAAGGAAGTTGGTACTATATACAAACACCGGACAAATATCTGTCCTGGGTAGATGATGGAGGCATCGAATTGATGGACTCCGAACGCGCCGATCAGTGGATGGCCAACGACAAAATCATTTATAAGCAAATCTATGGGCATTCCTATAAAGACCGTGACAAAAAACAGATGGTATCCGATTTGGTGGCCGGCAATGTTTTGGAAGTTCTAGGGGATACGGATGGGTTCTATACAGTAGCGTATCCGGATGGAAGACAGGCCTATGTTCCAAAGGAAGAGGCACAAGATTATGGGGAATGGCTGGAAAATCTGAATCCTACAGTTGAAGATTTGGTGAACACTTCCCGAAAGTTCATGGGAGTCCCATATTTATGGGGCGGTACCTCTACCAAGGGGATGGATTGTAGTGGCTTTACCAAAACAGTTTATTTCTTGAATGGAATGGTAATTCCTAGGGATGCTTCACAACAGGTCCACACCGGGGAGGCTATAGATTCTACCCAAAACTTTGATAATCTACAGAAGGGGGATTTACTCTTTTTTGGGAAAAAAGCAACAGACTCTACTTCGGAAAAAGTGGTACATGTAGGCATGTGGATAGGCAACAACGAATTTATCCACGCATCGGAAATGATCCGTATTAGTAGTATGGACAAGGATGCCCCAAATTTTGATGAGTGGAACCTTAACCGGTATCTCCGAACCCAACGTGTTTTAAGGAAGGAAGATGAAGGATTGATAAACTTGGCCCAAACGCCCTTATTCAAAGACTAGAAATGCTGTACCCTGGTTTTTGTAGCTGAAGGGGATTTCTAAATATTTTGATGGAAAAGCAAAAAGAGGGTTCTTTGGGGTTTTTAGAAAAAGTATCGCCCCATTACTCAAGAGTGCGAACCCGAGCCAAAGACCACCTTCAAATGTTCCGCATCGGGCCTTCGGTTTTTCCCTAATAAGCTTACTACAATATAGGTCAACATTGAGACCAAAAATGCAGGGATAATTTCATGAACATCTTCCCAGCCCTCAAAGTTGAATCTAAAGGCAAACCGCCAAACCACATTTACCACCATTCCCATGATCATAGAAGCCATTGCCCCCAGATCCGTGCCCCATTTTAAATATAGCCCACCAAAAATGGCAGGGAAAAAACTTGCTGCGAACACCGCTCCAGCAAAAGCGGTCAGCTCTACGATACCGGCCATGGGATATAGGGTAAAGCCATAGACCAGAATACAGTAAAGGCCCATAAACCATTTGGTGCGGGAGATGATTTTGGTATCGGGCATAGGCTTAACCACGTGCCATATGTCCTTTACAAAAGCGGTTCCTATGATAATGATAACCGATGCCAATGAGGACATTCCCGCCGCGAACAGACCGGCCACGCAAATACCGCTGACCCATTTGTTGTCAAACTTGTCCAACATGAAGCCTACAACTTCGTCCGTATCCTTTATTAGATAAGCGGCTTCCCCAGTTGAAGCCATTCCGTGTACAAGAGCCCCTAGACCCATTACACAGACCAAGGAAATGCCCAGGAAAACAGGGGTCCATATCATGGCAAAACGCATACTTTTGGCGTTGTTCACGGAGTAAAATCGAATGAGATTTTTCGGCTCCGAAATTTGTTTCATACCAACGGCCAACCCAATACCCAAGATATAAAGGAACGATACCAATTCGCCAAAAGTAACCAGTCCGGATTTCATGGGCACGCCCGCTTTCGTTAAGTGGTCGGTTTGGCTAATGGACTCCATCAGGTTGTCCAAACCCCCGGCATAGAAAAACGGAATGGACAGCATTAAAATGGCCACCCCGAACATGATAATACCCTGAATGGCATCCGTCCAAAGCACGCTATACATTCCGCCCCAAATAGTATAGGCACAAGTAATAGCGATAATGGCAAAGGCCCCATATTCGTAGGGAATATCCAGAACCGAAGTAAGTACATGGGCGCATCCTTTGGCAATACCAACCATATACCACAAAGTAGCGAATAGGATGATTAGGGCGGAAAGTACCCGAATACTTTTGGCCAGCGAACTCTTATAGCGCAAATGAAAGTAATCCGGGATGGTAAAGGATTTTAAACGCGCCGTCTGAAAACGCATTCTAGGCCCCAATAATTGCCAGGAGATGATACAGAAAAAGGTCCATATGAGCCCCATCCATGCCCATGAAAGACCATATTCAAAGGATTTCCCCGCTTGGCCAATATACGTATTGGTACTGGCCGAAGTGGAAAAGAAAGCCAAGGAAATCACCCATCCCGGAATCTCGCGTTTTGCCACGTAATACCCCGCCACACCTTGATTGGCCTTTTTCTTAAAATACCAGCCGATGTACAAACAACCCAAGACATAAAATATCGTGAGGAGCAGCGTCACATAATGTTCTTGAAAATAAGCCATCAATGCTCTGGGGTATGGTCACTTTCATCTACGGTGATATCCCGCTTTAGCACCAACAAAGCATTGATGACCACAAAAACAATAATCCCGATGTAGGGGAGAAGGGTTAGGAAATCCATAGTTTAATTCAAATTTTTGTCTTACCGTACAAAACCTTTAAAATATGTTCTTAAGGTGAAGGAACTTAAAACATTTTCTTTAGCTCATTCTTGGTTACCTTGCCCAAAACGTTTCGGGGCAAGGCTTTTCTAACGATATAATTTCTGGGAATCTTATAACCGGGTAATTGTTCCTTCAACCATTTGGAAATTATTTTGGTATCGATTGTTTCGTCCTTGGTAATCAAACAGGCCGATACTACCTCGCCCCATTCCTCTTCGGGCAACCCTACAACGGCACAATCCTGAACCATAGGGTGTTTTCGTAAAACATCCTCAATTTCCAAGGCCGATATTTTATAGCCCCCAGATTTAATGATGTCCACACTATCGCGTCCAAGAATTTTGTAGGATCCGTTGTTCAACATGCCGATATCTCCTGTAATAAACCAGCCATCCTTGGTAAACGCCTTTTTTGTAGCGTCCGGCTTTTGCCAATACTCCTTAAAAACACTGGGCCCTTTGATTTGAAATTCACCGGCCTCGTTTTCACCTACGATTTTATCTTGGCCATTAACCAAGCGCATTTCAACACTAGGCAAAGGTAACCCCACATGCCCGGGCCTTCTTTCCCCGCGATAGGAATTTGAAAGTCCCATTCCGATTTCGGTCATCCCATAGCGTTCCAACAAGGTCTGTCCCGTTATTTTCTGCCACTTCTCCAATACAGACACCGGTAAGGCTGCGGAGCCGGAAACCATTAACCGGAGTTTGGATGCGGCCTCGGACATTTCTTCTCGTGCCGTCTCGGAAGCGCTATCCCAAAAAGCAATCAGTTTAAAGTAGATGGTCGGTACGGCCATAAACAAAGTCAACCGACCTGATTTAATACTATTCCAGACACTTTCAGCTTCGAATTTGGGCAAAAATTCGCAACAGCCCCCACTCCATAGCGCACAGCTCATCACATTGATAATGCCATGTACATGATGTAGGGGAAGTATATTAAGGATATAATCGTCCTGTTGCCATTCCCAGGCATTTACCAAGGTGGTAATTTGTGCTTGGATATTGGCATGCGTAGTGACCACGCCTTTGGGTTTGCTTGTGGTACCACTGGTATAAAGAATCATGGCCCTTTGTTCCATACGGACATCCGGAAGCCTCGTTGAACGATTCTGTAAAATGGATTCCAAGGCAACTATGGAAACGCCAATCTGTTTTTCCAATGGAGATAGGAAATCGATATAATCCGGATGGGCGATAACCATTTCGGCTTGTGTATCCTCCAAGACATATTGAATGGAGGGCAACGGATGTAGGACACAAAGTGGAACGGCAATGCCTCCGGCCATCCAAATGCCCCACTGTATTGCCGTGTACTCAAATGAGGGAGGTACAAGAAAGGTGATCCGGGCTTCTTCCAAATCAGGCTTTCCATTCAAAAGATTCGCCGCAACCTTGTGCGCCGACTCCAATAATTGGTCGTACGTAAAGGAGTTTCCATTGGAGACCAAAGCTTCTCGATCCGTAAAGCTTTTAGCTCTTTCTATAAGTTGAATCATTTATTATCTAATCGTAGTGCAAAAACATCCTGTCCGCCATCTTTGGCAGATAGCCATACGTCTATGCAAAGGGGTTCGATTTTTACAATTCGACCGTTTTCCCTGTTCGAAACGACTCGTCCGCCGCCAATACGATACGTAAACTATTCACCGCATCACGCAGGTGATTGTCCAAATCGATATCCTCGGTTATGGCCTTTAAAAAGTATTCCTGTTCCAAGAGGCAAAGCCCATCATGATCTGGCTCGTCCGAGGTGTCTATTATTTCGTCCGCTTTGGCAAAATTTCCGTTTTCGTCCGTAGCTGCATGATGAAGTTTCAAGGCCCCGGTCTTGGAGTGATCATCAACACTGTCACTCTCCCCTTTGGCTTCGTCCACAATTGAGACGCACCCTTTGGGTCCGATTACGTCCTTGACAAAAAAAGCGGTCTCGCTCATCATCGGCCCCCAACCGGCCTCGTACCACCCCACGGAGCCATCTTTAAATCGTACTTGTAGCTGTCCGTAATTGTACATTTCGGCATCGATTTCATCGGAAAGCCTTGCCCCGATTGCGCTAACACTTACGGGAACGGATTCCGTCATCAAACACATGACGTCCACGTAGTGAACCCCACAATCCACAATAGGCGACATGCTGTTCATTAATTGCTTATGGGTGTACCAGTTGCTACCGGAACTTTGTTGGTTCAGATTCATACGCATCACCAAAGGTTTTCCAAGGGACTTGGCCACTTCCACGAATTTTGCCCAAGCGGGATGTACCCGAAGAATATAACCAACCACCATTTTCTTCCCTTTTTCCTGGGCCAAATCCGCCAAACTCTGCGCTTCTTCTACCGTTAAGGCCAAGGGCTTTTCTACGAACACATGAGCGTTGGCGCTCAGGGCCATCCGAATATATTCGCCATGTGTATCCGGATAGGTGTTTATGGATACGGCATCCGGTTTTGCTTCTTCCAAGGCCTCGGCATAATCTCCATAGGTAGGATACCCTCCTAATTCTTGGGATAAGCGTTCCCTACTTTCTGGCTTTCTACTTACCAGACCAACGATTTCAAAACCCTCTAGTTGATGATAGGCTCGGGCATGGCTGGTTCCCATATGGCCGCAACCCACTACCAAAACTCTTATTTTGTCCATTTTTCGATTTTTGAGTGCTATATTTATTGGAAAGTTAACAAACCTGATGAAATTGACAACCCCTACCGTATGTAAGTTTTTGGGAATTGTTTGGGTTCTTGGAATCGCAGTGCTGTTTTCTGCAGCTACCTTTCCCGAAACAGAAAAAATAAACACACTACCTTCAAAGCCTAACATCCTTTTTTTGATTGCCGATGATTGGTCCTACCCACATGCCGGGGCGTATGGTAATTCGGTTGTCCGTACCCCTACATTCGATTTTTTGGCAAGCGAGGGAGCGGTGTTTGAAAATGCCCATTGTGCCGCGCCCTCCTGTTCTCCCTCACGGGCCAGTATTTTGTTGGGTAGGTATCCCCACCAATTGGAAAGTGCCGGCAATCTGTGGTCCATAATTCCGGATAAATTTCCCAATTGGATGTCCCTCCTAAAGGAATCCGGTTACCATACCGGAAAGAGTCGCAAAGGCTGGGGGCCGGGAGATTTTAAAGCAGGGGGATATGAGCACAACCCTGCGGGGAAGGACTATCCCGATTTTAGGACTTTCTTGAAGGACAAAAAGGATAATCAACCTTTCGCCTATTGGTTCGGCAGCAGTGATCCGCATCGGGTTTATGAAACGAATACCGGAGTAAGATCTGGAATGGATCAAAAGAGGGTTAATGTTCCAGGATTTTTGCCCGATACGCCTTGTGTACGAAATGACATCCTCGATTACTATTTTGAAGTGGAACGCTTTGACCGGGAATCAGGAAACATCATCAACATATTGGAGCAACAAGGTTTATTGGACAACACCATTATCGTTATGACCAGTGATAATGGGATGCCCTTCCCCCGAGCAAAGGCAACGCTCTATGATTACGGTACGAGGATGCCACTGGCAATGTATTGGAAAGGCCATATAGAAGGGGGAAAACGCGTTGGCGATTTTATGAACTTTATCGATTTTGGCCCCACTTTTTTGGAAGCCGCTGAATTGGAAATCCCTGAAGCGTTTAGCGGAAATAGTTTGTTGGAACTGTTTGAAGAGGGCAACGGACCGAAAACCGACCGTAGTAAAGTCTTTCTGGAACGGGAACGACATGCCAATGTTCGCAAGGGGGATTTGAGCTATCCATCACGGGCAATTCGCACCAAGGAATTTCTATACATCAAGAATTTTGAACCCGATCGTTGGCCTGCAGGAGACCCGGAAGTACACCAGTCCGTAGGGCAGTATGGGGATGTGGACAATTCCATTTCCAAATTCCAGATTATGGCCATGGAAGGGAAACCATCGGACAAAGATTATTTTCAATTGGCCTTTGGCAAACGCCCCATGGAAGAATTGTATGTATTGGCCGATGACCCCTATAATTTAAAAAATAAAGCCAACGACCCGAAATACAGAAAGGTACAGGATGAATTGAGCAGAGAACTCAAAACCTGGATGGAGCAAACCAACGATTTGAGGGTCAAGGAACCTCGGACCACTTATTGGGACAACGTATTCTATACCCCGGATTACCAAATGGAAAATTATGATTTGGACGAAAAAATCAAGGCGTATCGAATGCTGGTACGGGACAGGGGCACATTTAAGGAATCACCGTGCATTAACTAATTTCAAATCATTCCAAAGCAAAAGCTAAAATCTGGTTGCCTTTTTCCGTTCCCAATTTTTCGCCCCCACAGGCAATGGCAATGTATTGCTTTCCATTTACCTCGTACATGGCTGGTGTTGCAAAGGCGGCTGCGGGTAGCTTGTACTCCCAAAGCAGTTCCCCGGTGTGTTTATTGAACACCCTAAAATACCCGTCCCGGGTAGCACCGATAAATAAAAGGCCATTTTTGGTTACAATTGGGCCGCCGTAGTTTTCCGTGCCGATTCCGATTCCTTCATCGCCTAATTCCGGAGTATTCCCAAAGGGAATGGACCAAATGTATTCCCCTGTGTTCAGATCAATGGCGTGCATAGTACCCCAGGGAGGGGCTATAGCTGGAAGGCCATTACTATCTACAAATTTGTTGTAGCCCAAATGTTTGTATGGAATAGCTATAGAGTCATTTTGGGTCGTTTCCTCGGCAACACTATGTTGTATTTCCTCATCAAATAGAAATCGCAAAAGTGCATCCATCTCTTCCTTTGGAAGCTGTGGGAAACCCGTCATCATGCCCTTCCCCTGCGTAACAATGGTGGAAACTTCATCCTTTTCCTTTCTTAATTGCAGGTCGATCAACGAAGGAAAACCACTGGCCACCACACCTTTTCTATCCGCCTGATGACAGGTAATACAATATTTGTTGTACACACCCTGGCCCAAAGGCAATCCAGCATAGTCGTTTTGGGCAATGCCCATTTGTAGCATACGCGGCATCTCGTTGGAATTCACATAGAGAATCCCATCCTCGGGATCGGCTCCTGCTCCTCCCCATTCGGCGGCCCCATCGTATCCAGGAAGAAGAATTACGGGCTCCAGACTTGGAGGGGCATAAATACGTTTATCCGCCGTTCTTAAGAGCTCCCGTAGTTCCTCTTGGTTTTCCGCATATGGGCTTACACTGTTCTCGGACAGTTCTGTGGATTGACGTGCAAACGGCTTTGGTTTTACCGGAAAAGGTTGGGTAGGCCAAGTTTCCTCACCCTCCAAAATGGTCTGGGGTACGGGATGTTCCTCAATATCGAACAAAGGTTCACCGGTCATTCGATTAAAAACATAGACATAACCTTGTTTTGTTACCTGGGCCACGGCCGGAATCTTTTTGCCATCCCGTTCCACCGTCAGAAGATTGGGTGGGGCAGGGGGGTCGCGGTCCCAAATGTCATGATGTGTAAATTGAAAATGCCAGATACGGGCTCCGGTATTGCCATCCAAGGCCACCAAACTATTGGCATACAAATTGCTCCCTTTTCGAACGCCCCCATAAAAGTCGGGAGCTGCCGATCCCGTAGGCACATAAATGATTCCCGCCTCTTCGTCCACGGCCATACCGGCCCAATTATTGGCGGCACCTACGAGCGGACTCTTCCTAGGGTCTTCATCTCCCCAGGAGTCATACCCTTCTTCATCCGCTTCTGGAATGGTATGGAATACCCATTCAACGGCCCCTGTAATTACGTTAAAGGCCATAACATCCCCAGGTGGTGCTCCAGGACCCTCGGATAATCGTAAAGGCATTGCAATAATATCCTTATAAACGGTTCCCGGGGTATTTGAAATCACGAATTTGTTTTGGGCGGATTCGGGTAGTCCGGAACGCATGTCTACCTTGCCGTCATCCCCGAAAGTTGGTATTGGTTTTCCGGTTAGGGCATTCAAGGCATACAAATCCGAACCCCGGGTGTATAAAATCCGCTTGTCCTCTCCCTTCTCCCAATAGGAAACGCCACGGCTTGTGGAATGCCAAACTTTTACAGAATCTCCAAATTGCCATATTTCCTTGCCTGTAGCGGCATGTAAGGCCACCACCCGCATGGCTGCCGTAACCCCATAGAGAATGGTGTCGGCAACAATAGGGTTCATTTGCATCTGGCCCCAATCCGCGGCCTTATAAGACCAGGCCACTTTTAGGTTCTTAATATTTTCCGGTGTTATTTGGGATAAGATGGAATAATGGCTCCGTCCGGGATCACCCAAATAGGAGGACCAGGTGACATAGGGGTTCTTAGAGCGATCTGTGTTTTCAGGAGGTTCACAACTTGTAAGAAGAACAAAGGTTATGGTGATTAAGGAAAAGAGGGAACAAAAAAGTTTGGACGGCATGGATACGTTAGGATTAGTTTTTCTAAAAATACGGAAAAACGAAATAATTCCAATCCTCTACGAACTATGCTCAAACCCAGGTATTAAATTACTAACGTGGCCGTACTTGATGTACTAGAAGTACCGTTTTAAAATAGACCGTACCGACCCATAGTATGACTTACCGAATAAATTTAGATGTACCAACAAATAATAAAGTTGATATATATCCGTGCGTTCGCTCTCAAAAGGCTCCTTGGCAAAATGTTCCCCATAGGCATCGTAAAAGGAGGAATCAAATCCACCGAACAATCGGGTCATGGCAATATCCACTTCATGGTGGCCGTAGTATACCGCCGGATCGATTAAATAAGGCTTCCCCTCCTGCGAGATAAGATAATTTCCTCCCCACAAATCACCATGTAACAGGGCCGGTTCGGTTTTTGGGAAAAGATTTTGGCAGGTAGCGGAAAGCTTTGTTTCTGATGGAACATCCGATACCGCAAGCCGTTTGTTATCCATAGCCATTTTAATCTGCGGAAGGAGCCGCTCATGGACGTAAAATTCGAACCATTGGGAATGAGGGCTATTTTCTTGGGGAAGGCTTCCAATAAAATTATCGCTCTCCCATCCGTAGAAATCGGATTGGGAAAACCGATGTAATGCGGCCAATTGATGTCCCAATTGTGCCATGTCTTTTTGGAAAGCCCTAGTCGGCTTGATGTATTCCATAATCAGAAAAGCACCTTTTTCCAGAGGCTCACAGAGCAAGACACTAGGCGCGGCCACAGCTTTGGTTTTGGAAATCGCTTCCAAACCCACCCTTTCGGCCAAGAACATTTTGTGGGCATTACTGTCATGATTTACTTTGCAAAAGAAATGCTCGTTTTCCGTTTCCAAGAGATAGGCTTGCGAGATATCACCACCAGAAAGTGAATGAACCTTTTCAATATTTATGCAAAGCTGATATTCAATATGGATTTTTAATGATTTTTGCATATCTGTAAATTTAAGATCATTTTGATACTCTTGAGACCTGTTCCAATCGAAATCCCCTGGGACTTATCAAAAATATGGGCTTAGTCTATACCCAGGGGCTGGCCAAATCGAAAATTTCAAGAGTAGATTCTTTTTGAACCCTCAACCAATTATTGACTATATTGTATGTCCATAAAAACCAACCTAGTGTCACAATTCGCCGAAAATGTATCGAAACGCCTCTTCTCGTTGGATGTTTTTAGAGGGCTCACCATGTTTCTCTTAATCGCGGAAGCTGCAGGATTCCATCATAGTTTTGTAGAACTTACGGAGGGCACTGCCTATTCCGGTCTTGCCCATCAATTGGAGCATCATCCATGGAACGGTCTTCGGTTTTGGGATTTGATCCAACCCTTTTTTATGTTTATTGTAGGAGTGGCCATGCCGTTTTCACTTAGGAAACGATTGGCTTCCGGAAGCCGTGCGGATGTGAACCGGCATATCCTTAGGCGCTGTTTTTTGCTATTTAGTTTCGGGGCATTATTGCACTGTGTATATGCGCATGCCCTTGTTTGGGAGCTTTGGAATGTTTTGGTACAACTCGCCTTTACGATCTTGATAGCCTATGCCATTATGCATCTTCCGCACAGGCTACAAATCGGCATATCGGTTGTATTGCTGATCCTGACCGAAGTATTGTATCGTGCTTATAACCCGTCCGCCCCGTATGCCCAGGGCCATGATAGTTTCGGTTCCTTTGTGGATATGTTGGTCATGGGAAAGACCAACGGAGGTTATTGGGTTTTTGTGAATTTTGTCCCAACGGCGGCACATACCATTTGGGGCGTAATTTGCGGGCAGGTATTGCTGTCAAAAATTCCCGAAAGGGAAAAAATAAAGCTTTTTTTACTATGGGGAACAGCCATTTTGATTTTCGGGTTCGCCCTGGATTGGCTCCATATTACCCCTATAATAAAACGTATCGCCACATCTTCCTTTACCTTGGCTTCCGGAGGGTTCGCCATTCTCACCTTGGCCCTTTTTTATTGGGCGATAGATGTGAAGGATAACCATAAAAAGTGGCTGAGGACTTTTTCGGTGGTGGGGACCAATTCCATTTTCATTTATCTTTTTGCCGAAACGGTAGGCCATCAATGGTTCCGAGATTTTGGAAAAATATGGACGGAAGGTCTTTTGGGCCCTTTGGGAATATCCCAAAATTGGATTATGGTCATCAACTCGGTATTCGTGCTTTTTATCTTTTGGTATCTTACCTATTTTTTGGATAAAAAGAAGGTGTATTTTAAAGTGTGACCCCATTGCCCAGAGCAAATTCTTCATTCTGTAGAAACCTCAAATTAAATATAATGATTCGTTATAGTTCCAGCATATCATACCTCGTTTTCAGCCTTTTTCTATTTTCTTCCTGTGCCTCACAGAAGACGGCAACTTCCGATGAAGGTTGGAAAGCCTTGTTCAATGGAAAAAACTTGGAGGGATGGACGACCAAGATCCATCATTACGAAGTAGGGAAAAACCACGGCGATACCTTTCGTGTAGAGGATAGCATTATAAAAGTGCGTTATGACCAATATGAAGGGGATTTCAATGACCGTTTTGGACACTTGTATTATGATACGCCCTACTCGTATTTTCATTTGCAGCTCGATTACCGTTTTGTAGGGGAACTCCACCCTGGGGCTCCAAGCTATACCTTGAAGAATAGTGGTGTAATGTTCCATTCGCAAGATCCCAGAACAATGCTTAAGGAGCAAAACTGGCCCATTTCGGTGGAGATGCAGTTTTTGGCGGGTATTGAAGCCGGACAATCCCGACCTACGGGCAATATGTGCTCTCCGGGTACCGAAGTGATTTTTGAAGGGGAACTTTACCCTGGGCATTGTATCAGTTCCAACTCCAAGACCTATTATGGTGATCAATGGGTCAGGGCCGAGCTCATTGTACGAGGGGATTCCCTGGTTACCCATATCATTAATGGCGAAAAGGTGTTGGAATATACCCGACCCCAGATCGGAGGTGGGGTGGTAGAAGGATTCGATCCGAAGATAAAGAAGGACGGACAACTTTTAAAGGAAGGCCTTATTGCCTTACAGAGCGAAGGCCAGCCTATTGATTTTAGGAATATAAGGATAAAAAACTTAAAAGGATGTAGGGATCCAAAGGCCAAGAATTTTGGGAAACACTACATCAAGGCGGACAATAAAAAATGTGTGTATTAAAACGGATTTAGCACAGATCCTCGGGATATTTGCCGGCCGTCATCCAACCGCCATCCACATTGATCGTTAGGCCATTGATATGGGAAGCTTCATCCGAAAGGAGAAAGAGGCAGGCTTTTGCAATATCCTCTGGAGTTCCTACGCGACCATTTGGATTGAGTTGGGACCAGGTTCCTTCGTAATCGGGTTGTTCTTCCTTGGTCCGCTCCGTTAAAGTGGCCCCCGGAGCAACGGCGTTTATTAGAATGCGATGTTCTGCCAGTTCATAGGCCAAATTGATGGCCATCATTCGTAGAGCGGCTTTGGTCATGGCATAGGTGGTCAAATGGCGATAGGCCCGTAAACCCACTTGGGAGGACATCAAAACGACTTTACCTCCCGTACCTTGTTTGATCATTTCCTTGGCCGCGCGTTGAACCAAGAAAAAGGCACCCTGCATATTGAGACGTGTAACCTTTTGAAAGGATTCCGGCGTAAAGTCCAAAAAATCCCCAAAAAGTGTGATGCCTGCATTTGGGACTATAAAATCGATTTTTCCGAATCGCTCTTTGGTAAAATCGACCATTTCATTTATAAAGGTTACATCTCCGGCATCCCCGGAAAAGGGAAGACAGCTGTAAGGATATTTGGCATTAATTTTATCGGAAGCGGTTTGGGCCTTATCTTCATCTATATCGTTTAGGATAATCCTCGCTTCGGCCGCCGCCAAAAGCTCTACAATGGCATAGCCAATACCCTCACCGGCTCCGGTTACTATGGCTACCTTATTTCGCAAACCCGAGTATTTCATGCACTGTCCTTAAAATAAGTTATGGGCGTACCCTTTACTTGGGACTCATATACAAAGAGCCCGCCACTTAATGGAAATTCTTCCAACTGACTTTGCGAAAGACCGCTCCTTGCCGTGGTAATATACAAGGTTTTTAAATCATTTCCACCAAAACAACAGGAAGTCACATGAGGAGCCTCAACTTCTACCTGCTCTAATACCTCACCGGTATTTGGGTTCCATCTACGAATACAATTTCCGCCCCAATGGGCAATCCAAAGCATATCTTCGCTATCGATGCTCATCCCATCCGGCCCACCAAATTCCCGGGGAATAGAAAAAGCGACTTGTTTGTTCGTGATTTCGCTGGTCGCGATATCATAATCGTATCGCCAAATTTCATATGCGGTGGTATCTATATAGTAAAATGCTTTTTGATCGGATGTCCATGCCATACCATTGGAAATGGAAGTATCTGCAATATGTTGGGTAGTATTCATTTGAGGGTCTACCCGATAAAGGTTGCCCATTTTTGGGGCAGCTTTTTTATGCATACTCCCTATCCAAAAATTGCCATTGGGATCAACCTTACCGTCATTATACCGCATTTCTGGATTCGCATTTTTGAGCACCGGAAGCCTAATCAATTCTTCGTTGGCTAAATTAAAAGTGGCCAACCCGGATTCCAGGGCCAAGAGCACGGTTCCATTATCAGTAGGGACTACGGCTCCCAGCATTCCGTCGAAAGTCCATTGTTTGTGCTCACCTTGGGTTTGATTAAAGAAGTGTAAACCATTTCCCTCGATATCTACCCATAGCAAATGCTGTTTTTTCCAGTCCCAAACCGGGCCTTCTCCCAAAATGGATTTGGTGTCCAACAATAAGTGGGCATTAGCGGTTTTCATATCACATTCTAAAATTAGGAAGGATATAATAATATCTTTAATGATTTTTTTTGTTCCATCAAGTCAAACCCCTTTTGCCAATCACTGAGCGGCATACGGTGAGAGATGGTGTCTTCCAAATTAATGTTTCCTTGATTAATGATTTCTACCGCCCGATCCCATGTGGCCCGAGTATAGCCTACAGAACCTTTGATGTTCAATTGTCGAAAGGCCGTCAAATCAAAAGGAATGGTAATTTCCTTGCCAAAATGGCCCACTTGCACATATTGGCCCAATGGCCTTAAGGCAGTAAGACAATTGGCAACCGAGCCTTGTGCCCCTGCAGTCTCAAAGGCGATATCTACACCTTTTCCTTTGGTCTCCTGTTGTATAACTTCCTGCAAGTCCTCAACATCGACCATTACGGTAGCATGTGCGCCCCACTCCAAAGCGGTTTTGAGCTTATGCTCGTCCTCACGAGTCCCCGCAACAATGGTTTTTAAACCTTGGGCCAATAACAATTTCAATAAAAGCATCCCGATAGGGCCTGGACCGGAGAGCAGAACGGTATCCCCAAATTGCACATTGGCGATCTCGCCCACGGCACGTACGGCAACGGCAAAAGGCTCTACCAAAGCCGAAACATCATCGCTTACATGGGCTGCCGTGGCATATAACTGATCCGGACGTGCGACCACATATTTAGTGAAAGCACCATTAACACCATGTCCCATACCGCGTCTGGCCCTACAGAACATGAAGTCACCGCTATGGCAATACTCACAATCATTACAAACAACGGTAAGTGCTCCAAGCACACTAAAACGCCCCCCAAGATCGATACCCTCGGTATTGGGCCCTTTTTCAACGACCCGTCCGGAAAACTCATGGCCCAAGATTACGGGAGGGTAGTTTTTAAAAGTGTCGTGGTAGACGTGTAGATCTGTTCCACAAACGCCACAAGAATTCACTTCTAAAACCACTTTGCCCTTTTCCACTTTTGGGTCTGGCATGTCCTGGAGGCGAACATTGCCCTGTCCTTTATCGTATTTTACAAGTGCTTCCATCACATAAGAATTTTAGTTGCCTTTTCTACAATATCCTTCGCCCTAAGACCATAGAGGTCCATTAACTCTTGGCTCTGACCCGATTCCCCAAATGTATCCAGTATTCCCACACGATGCACGGGGCAAGGATGGTTTTCCGAAACAACACCGGCAACAGCCTCCCCTAAACCTGCCAAGATGGAATGTTCCTCTGCGGTTACAATACCTTTAGTTTCCTTGGCCGCCTGGATAATGGCGGATTCGTCCAAAGGCTTAATGGTAGGCATATGCAGCACCCTTGCGGAATACCCTTCCTTTTGAAGCAAATCCGCAGCTTGTAATCCTTCGCTTACCATAATTCCTGTAGTGATTATGGTGACATCGGATCCCTCTCGTAATAATTTTGCCTTTCCAATTTCAAAATCTTCATGAATCTCGGGAACTACGGGATATTTATCCCGTCCAAAGCGCAGATATACCGGGCCGTGCATATTTGCTGCGGCATGCGTGGCCAAGCGGGATTCTTCATAATCCCCTGGAACGATTACGGTCATATTGGGCAATGTCCTGGCCATTCCGATATCTTCATTGGATTGATGCGATGCTCCATCTCCCCCGGTAGTGATTCCGCAATGTGTTACCCCAATTTTGACATTCAACTTTGGGTAGGCGATACTACTTCGCATTTGGTCTCCCGCCCTACAGGTGGCAAACACCCCAAAGGTAGAGGCAAAGGGAATAAAACCTTCCAAAGCCAGACCGGCGGCCGCGGAGAGCATATTTTGTTCCTGAACACCACAATTGAAAAAACGGTCGGGAAAAACGGCCTCGAACTGTTCGGTCAAGGTTGCTTTGGCTACATCCGAATCCAGGACCAAAACCTTTTCGTTCTTCTTGCCAAGTTCTATGAGGGCATCGGCATAACCTTGCCTCGTTTGTTTGTATTCCATGTTTTAAGTTACTCAGTAATCCGGTTATTGCGTTATTTTATTTTTTAAGATTTGGAATTTGGAATTTGGAATTTGGAATTTGGAATTTCTTCAACCTATCCCAACTCCAGTATGGCCTTTTCAAAATCCTCTTTACCCGGAGGTTTGCCATGCCATTCGGCCTTGCCCTCCATAAAAGGCACCCCCTTGCCCTTAATGGTGTTGGCAATTATCATTACAGGCCTATCCTCCTTTTTTGCTTTTTCAATAGTACCGATGATGGCTTTAAAATCATGTCCGTCGATTTCGAAAACTTTCCATCCAAAACTTTCCCATTTGGGAATCAAGGGATCCAAGGGCATCACTTTTTCGGAATACCCGTCCGTTTGCAGGTAATTTCGATCCACGAACCCGATAACATTGTCCAATTTATATTTGTTGGCGAACATGGCCGCTTCCCAAACCTGTCCTTCCTGGATTTCGCCATCTCCACAAAGGATATAGTAATAGTGGCCTTGCTTTTTAAGTTTGGCTCCCAAAGCCATACCTACCCCAGTAGAAATACCTATGCCCAGAGTACCTGTACAAGCATCGATTCCAGGTGTTTTGGGTTGGTACGGATGACCCTGAAGATGGCTCCCGGGACGGCGAAATTCCAACAAATCCTCCTTGGGGAAATAGCCAGAGTCCGCCAATACCGCATATATAACAGGGGTACAATGCCCTTTGGAAAGAATGAAACGATCGCGCTCCTCCCATTCGGGATTTTTTGGATTGTGTTGCATCAAGTGGTAATACAGGGCGGTGAGGATATCCGCCGCGCCAAGGCTCCCACCTACATGTCCGCTATTGGCCCGATAGACCATGGATACAATCTCCCTGCGGATTTCACGGGCCTTGTTTTTGAGGAATTCATGTTTTTCTTGATCTAGCATAGGTATCATTTCTGGTTTTATCGCTGCCCCAAAGTTAAAGGGTTATCCACTTTTCTTCTTTTGCCGATTTGACCACGGCGTCCAATACTTCCTGACATTTTAGTCCGTCATAAAAGTTGGGAACCACGGAGGTATTTAGGGCAATACCGTTTATTAACTTGGAAAATTGGTGTACAAAAGTGTGTTCCCACCCAATGATATGTCCCGGAGGCCACCAGGCATTAATATAGGGATGACTATTTTCCGTGACCAAAATAGTTTTAAAGCCCTGCTCTTCCTTGGAATCTTTCAGGGAAAAATACTGAAGCTCGTTCAATCGCTCTAGATTAAAAATGAGACTACCCTCGCTCCCGAAAATTTCGAGCCCCATATAGTTCTTCCGTCCGTTGGCAAAACGTGTTGCATTGAAGGAGCCCACCGCTCCATTTTGAAATCGGGCCATAAACAGGGTGGCGTCGTCCGCTGTTACCGTGCCCGTACCCTTGCCATCGGTAAAGGGCCGTTCTTTGATAAAGACCTTTTGGAGCCCCGTAACGGCCTCGAACTCACCCAGGAGGTATCGAGCCAAATCAACAATATGGGCGTTCATATCGCCATGGGCACCGGAGCCGGTAGTTTTTACATCGTGCCGCCAGACCATGGGGAATTTTGGATCTACCAACCAGTCTTGAAGGTAAACCGCATTAAAATGGTGTATTTTTCCCAATTTCCCATTGCTGATCAACTCTTTTGCGAGGGTCAAAGCAGGTAAAAAGCGGTAATTGAAAATCATCATATGTACGATTCCCGCCGTTTCCGCCTCCTCGTACATTCGCTTGGCCTCGTCCACATTAAGGGCCATCGGTTTTTCACATAGCACATGTTTTCCTGCCTTTATGGCCCCCAAGGCTACGGGAGCATGTAGATTATTAGGGGCACAGATATCCACTAGATCCAACGCATCGTTCCGTACCAGCCGCTTCCAGTTGGTTTCCTGGTTTTTCCATCCGTATTTTTGGGAAAATTCGGCAAGTTGTTTTTCATTGATGCTAGAAGCCGTGTGTAAAACGGGAGTAGCCTGCAAATCAAAGAAATGGGGCAGTCGCAAATATCCATTTGAATGGGCTTTGCCCATAAATTGGGTTCCAACGATACCGATGTTGATTTCCTTTGCCATTAAATACCCAAAATTGTCTTGTTGAGGTCTTTATCCGTTTCACTTTTGGCGAAATCGTCAAAGGCACGTTCCGAGGCCTTGATGAGATGTTCTTTGATAAAGGGCGCTCCTTCCTTTGCCCCTTGCCCTGAACTTTTAACACAACACTCCCATTCCATAATGGCCCAACCCTCAAATCCATTCAGGGTCAATAAAGAGAAGATACGTTTAAAATCCACTTGACCATCCCCAAGGGAACGAAACCGGCCGGCACGCTGTTTCCAATCCTGATAACCTCCATAAACACCCGTCATGCCATCCGGTAAAAATTCGGCATCCTTTACATGAAAAGCCTTGATACGATCCTTGAAGATTTTGATGAAATCGATATAATCCAATTGCTGTAGCACAAAATGGCTGGCGTCGTAGGTAAGACAGGCCGATGGATGTCCTTTGGTCTCTTCCAGAAAGCGTTGGTAGGTAGCACCGTCATAAAGGTCGGAACCGGGATGTAGCTCATAGCCAAAAGTGACACCATTTTCATGGGCAAAGTCGAGGATGGGCAACCATCTTTTGGTCAATTCCCCAAAAGCATCGTCTATAAGGCCCGCCGAACGTTGGGGCCATGGATAGATGTAGGGCCAGGCCAGGCCACCGGACATTACGGAAATATTGGTCGTGCCAAAATGCAGCGAAGCCTGAACTGTTTTTTTCAATTGCTCCGTGGCCCAGACCACACATTCCTGCGCGTTCAATCCTTTGGGATAGAAGCCTTGAAACAGTTTTTGGTAGGCCGGATGCATGGCCAGTACCTGCCCCTGGAGATAAGAGGCGAGCTCGCAGACCGACAGCCCTTTCTCCTTTAATTTGCCCACGTATTCATCGGCATAGGTTTGGGAAGAGGCCGCTTTGTCCAAATTGAACAAACGCTTGTCCCAAGTGGGGATTTGAACGCCCGTATATCCTAAATCGGAAGCCCATGTCGCCAGGCCTTCAATGGTGTTAAAGGGAGGGGTGTCATCCGCGAATTGGGCCAAAAAAATTCCAGGTCCTTGCATTATCCGCAATTTACCGAGAAGTTACGGAATTTGGAAATACGATTTTGTCGGAAATGTATCGGATTATGATGTACGGGATGCCGCGGAATTGAATCTTGCGACCATGGGAAATGACCTTTAAGGCTTTGATAGCGGAAGAAACCCTGAAAACCCTTTATGCAGATATTCAAAAAAATGTTTAAAGTTCTTTTATTCGAATGTTGCGATAATAGACCCTTTGGCCATGGTGTTGAAACATGATATGTCCCTCTTTATCGGAGTGAAAGTCTGGGTTTTCCTTGAACTTACTTTCTGAAAGCAAGGCTTTCATTTCCGGACTGTTCATTTCGAATTCAACCACTTTGTTTCCATTGAGCCAATGGGCTACATGGCCGTCCTTATGCAATAGTTTGGCCCGATTGAACTGTCCAATGGGCTTCAATTTCTTGTTTTTAGGCGCTATCAGGTCATAGACCGCTCCTGCTGACCGGACAGCCAACGTATCGTAAAAATGTTGATCGTCCAAGACCTGTAGTTCAAAATTATCCAGCCAATTGGGGCTATTGCCGTTATTCGATTCCATGGATAAACTTTCCTGCATATGAAAGAAGACACCGGAATTGGCCGCTGTATCCACGGCCCATTCATACTCCAATTCAAAATTCTTGTATCGTTTCCTGGTAATCAAATCCCTGTTGGCCGTATCGGGATTGGCGATCAACACCCCATTTTCCATATTCCAGACACCTTGGGGAAATTCCTTTATCCCATAGCCCCGAAAAGCGTCCGTAGAGGTGCCGTCAAAAAGCACGATCCAATCCGTTTCCGCTTCGGTAGTGCTTTTTGATTTTTTGGAATTGTTACAGGAAACCAATACTAATGCTACAAGAGCAAAGCACAGCGATTTTTTCATTTCGGTCAAAATTTTCATTGATGTAGACCCCTTCAAAAAGGGTCGTGTCAAGATACGGAATTCTTATCTCCCAAGAATGTCGCCTTTGGTGTATTTGGGTAAAAAAACCATTGCGGGGCACTTGTTTGGGGTCTATTCCAAAATACTCCGATACTTGCCCGCGTTCCCCAATAATTCCGTTGCCGTTAAAATGGCCTCATCGTGATGTAGGTAATAATCGTACAATCCTTCACGATAGAAATAGCGTTTTATGATCTCGTCCTCCAGTTTTTTCTGGATTTCATTCTGAAAGGTCTCCAAGGCCACAATTTTGCTCTTTTCAATATCCAGCAAAAGTGTTTTGAAATCGTTCTCTATGGTGGTATTGTAAATCGTTTCCTCACGATCCGTCATGGTTGCCTTTAATACTTTTTCCGTTTTCGTCTCAAAAGAGAAGTCGCTTTGTTGTACATAATCCATGAAATTCCCGTAGTCGGTACCGGAAAATGAAAAGGCATCCACATTATCCACCTTGTTATTGTAATAATAATCCGTGGCAAAGTCGAAGATAACATGATCGCCCAATAAGGCGGAAGTAAGCTCATTGGCCTTGGTGGCCGCTATCTCAACATCGGGCATTACCCCACCACCGTCCTTTACCTTACGGCCGTTGCGGGTGGTAAATTCATTGAACGTCGTATTTCGTACGGCATTACCGGCCTCATCCCGGTTCCAGTAATCCAAGGATTGAATACACCTTCCGGAAGGGGTGTAATAGCGACTAATGGTCACTTTCAATTGGGTGCCGTAGGTCAATTTCAATGGCCGTTGCACCAGGCCTTTGCCAAAACTCCGCGCCCCCATAATCACGGCACGGTCCAGATCCTGGAGACCGCCGGAAACAATCTCGCTGGCAGAGGCACTACCCCCATCGATCAAGACTACCAAGGGAATTTCGGTATCCACCGGTTTGTTCTTGGTCTTATATTCCCGGTTGAATTTTTTCACCTTACTTTTTGTGGTTACGATAAGTTCGCCCTTATCCACAAAGAGGTTGGTTACATTGATGGCTTCGGAGAGCAGTCCGCCGGGGTTGCCACGAAGATCTAAAATGATCTTTTCCGCGCCCTTGTCCTTTAAATCGACCAATGCCTCCTTTGTTTGACCGGATGCCTTGGCATTGAACTTCGCGAGAACAATATACCCGGTTCTGTCATCGACCATTTTGTAAAAGGGTACGGCATCCACTTCCACGGCCCCTCTCTCAATGGTGGCCGTTAGGGTCTCCCCTTGCCTCTTGTAGGTGACTTTAACGGAAGTATTATTTGCCCCTTTGAGAAGCTCACTGGCATTATCATCAAAGTCTGCAACGGCAATATCGCCAATTTTTATGATTTCGTCCCCAGCTCTGAGACCCGCCTTATCGGCCGGATAACCCTTATACGGTTCCACAACCAGTAATTTGTCCTTATAGGAACGCACCAAGGCCCCGATACCGGAATATTCCCCGGCATTATTGATCTTAAAGGCTTCTACATCCTGCTCGTTCAGAAATTTGGTATAGGGATCCAGTTCGTCCAACATATTTTTGATTGCCGTGTCCATCAATTCTGCCGGATTGGTTTCGTCCACATAGTTCATGTTCAATTCCTTGAACAAGGTGGTAAAGATTTCAATCTGTTTTGCGATTTCGAAAAAGTCACTCTTAAAGCCGCTTCCTGCAACCAAAATGACCACGGCCAATACCGGTATTAAAATTCTCCTTTTCATCAATTTATTCATCGCTTATTGTATTGTTAAACTTTTGAAGTATCGTCCGGATACGTTCTTCCACCATATCGTAATTCGGCACTTCTTTCCCAAGATATAAAAATAGAAACGCAAAGTTTCCCTCACTATTGTTAAAAACCATGGGTTTGTTCAACCTGTAGGCCTCGCGTAACAATCGTTTTATGCGATTGCGCTTTACGGCACTTTTGAAGCTTTTTTTGGGGACGGCGACCCCCACCTGTATTTTGACATCATTGGGCAATTCGGTTTCGAGGTAAATCAGTTTTACCGGATACTTGGTGATGGCCTTACCTTTTGTGAACAAGGCATCGAACAATTTCCTGCTTTTTAACTTCTCTTTTTTTGGGAATGTAAAGGACATGATCCTGTAAATGTAAAAAGAAAATCTACAGCCTATATTTTATGACATTTGTCATACCCAGGGGTAGGAAAGGGTCTTATATTGTACTACTTTTACTTATTTCTGTAGCTATATTGTACACCTAAATTAATACGAATGGGAGAATTACAAGTAGAAAAATTGTTGGGAAACCCCGATAAAATCCAATACATAAATCAATTGATCAAGGATATCCACGCTCTGGAGAAGCTTCTAGAAAATGATGCTTTTGAAAAGAACGTTACACGCATAGGCGTGGAGCAGGAATTCTGTTTGGTCAATAAGCATTGGGGACCATCCGACAAGGCCTTGGAAATATTAAAAGAGTTGGACAATAACTATTTTACTTCCGAACTGGCGCTGTACAATCTAGAAATCAACCTGGATCCCCTGGAATTGGGAAACACCTGTTTTTCCGAATTGCATGAGAATTTGAAAGCACATTTGGAAAGGGTAAAAAAGGTTGCAAAAAAGTACGACAATAAAGTAATGCTTACGGGAATTCTACCAACCATTGAAACCCGACACCTTCAGTTGGAGTATATGACCCCACTGAAAAGATATAAGGTACTTAACGAGGCTATAAAGGATATTCGGAAGGACGATATTGAACTTCATATCAAGGGAGTCGATGAACTGAACCTTAAGCATGATTCCATACTTTATGAAGGATGTAATACAAGTTTCCAGGCCCATTTACAGATAGACCCGGACGACTTTGCCAATACATATAATTGGGCCCAGGCCATTGCAGGCCCGGTATTGTCCATTTGCACCAATTCTCCATTATTAATGGGCCGCGAACTTTGGGAAGAGACCCGAATTGCACTTTTTGCCCAAAGTGTGGATACCAGGGCCAGTACATTTATCCTCAATGAAAAGGAGGCTCGTGTAGGCTTTGGAAACGACTGGGCCAGGGGCTCTGTTGCCGATTTTTTTAAGGATTCCGTTATCCGATTCAGGAGCCTTCTAACTACGTCATTTGAATCGGATAGCCTTGCTGAGATCGAGGCCGGAAAAGTACCGAGGCTCAGGGCTCTAAAGTTGCATAACGGCACGGTTTATAAATGGAATCGGTTGTGTTATGGAACCAATGAGGGCCTACCGCATATCCGCATAGAAAATAGATATTTACCATCCGGACCTACTACAGAGGATGAGATTGCCAATATGATGCTTTGGGTAGGACTTATGATGGGAAGGCCCAAGACCTTTGATAATATCCATACTAAAATGGACTTCAAGGATGTAAAAGGTAATTTTTTCAACGCTGCCCGATATGGAATGGCCGCCCAGTTCTATTGGAACGGAGAACGGATATCCAGCCATGATCTGTTGTTGGACCATCTCTTGCCCATGGCATTTAGGGGACTTTACAGCATGAAGGTCGAACCTGCGGATGCGGAACGTTACCTTTCCGTAATTGAAAGAAGGATTCGTTCCAAAAATGGTTCACGATGGATGGTAGAGGGATTTCGAAAATTGAAGAAGGACCATAAAACACCTGATGCCCTGAAGATTTTAACGGCTACTATGTACGACAGGCAAGAAAAGGGATATGACATCGATGCGTGGCAACTTCCTCGGGGAGATGAATACAGGACCCGAAAAAAACACAGAACGGTCGGAGATATTATGAGCACCAAAATTATCACGGCCCAACAGAGTGATAGTGCCGAATTGGTATTGCGGATGATGCAGTGGAAGAATATTCATCATGTCCCTATTTTGAATCCGAATATGGACTTGAGCGGGTTGCTGACCTGGACGGATGTAGGACACTTTCTTGATGAGCCGGAAAAGCTGGAAGAACGTATAGAAAGTATAATGGAGCGGGATTTGATTACGACCACGGAGGACACCCCGATAAAGGAAGCAAAGAGTATCATCAAATCCAACCAGATCAATTGCCTGCCCGTTGTAAAGGGCAAAAAATTAATCGGGATTCTAACATCCAACGACCTATAATCAATGATCCAAGTCCTTAAACCGGAACATAAGATTCAGACGAAAAGGATTATTGGCCACATTGAAGGAAAGGAAAAAGGGCCAACACTCCTATTTTTTGGCGGGATACATGGGAACGAGCATTCCGGTGTTCTGGCACTGGAGCACATTTTCCAAAAACTAAATAGGGAATCGTTCCCCGTTAAGGGTAACCTATTTGGTATTCGGGGCAATATTCCGGCCCTACTTGAGGAAAAAAGGTATATCGAGAGCGATTTGAACCGAATGTGGATTAAATCGAAAATCCTTGAAATTCAACAGAAGAAGAAATCGGAGCTAACGATCGAGGAGAAGGAACTGTTGAAGGTATTGGAGATAGTTTCTGATATTCTCGTCACCAAGGAAGCCCCTTTTTATTTTGTGGATCTCCATACCACCTCCAGCAAGACCCTTCCCTTCATTACGATCAATGATGCCTTGATCAACAGGAAGTTTTCGAGGCTTTTTCCAGTTCCGATTATCTTGGGCATAGAGGAATATTTGGAAGGCCCCCTTCTGAGCTACATCAATGAAAAGGGCTATGTTTCGTTGGGCTTTGAATCTGGGCAACACAATGAGTTGAACGCTATAAAAAATAGTATTTCCTTTCTTTGGCTTTCCCTGGTATTCAGTGGAGCCTTGGATAGGGAGGCCCTGCCTGATTTTGAGGAGCATTTTAGACAATTGCAAAAAAGTGCCCAAAACAACACGGATTTTTATGAAGTAGTGCATCGACATGCCATCCAGAAATCGGACGGATTTCACATGATCCAAGGGTTTCGAAGTTTCGAGAAAGTACCCAAAGGGACACTTTTGGCCAAGGAAGGCGAACGGGAACTAAAGGCGATCAAGGACACTATTGTTTTTATGCCCCTTTATCAGGAACAGGGGGAAGAGGGCTTTTTTCTTATTCGTAGAATTCCAAAATGGGCCTTGTCCTGGTCAGCCTTTCTACGTAAAATAAAAATGCAGGCTTTTTTATCCTACTTGCCGGGGATTTCTTGGAAAGACGAACAAAAACAAGTTCTTCTGGTAAACCTCAGAGTGGCCAAATTTTTGACCAAACCCTTTTTTCATCTTCTAGGATATCGCAATAGGAGGCTGGACAAAAACCGTATTCTTATGCAGAACAGGGAGCGTACGGCCAAAAATGAAATTTACCGGAACGAGTGGTGGTATAAAACCAGGGGGTAATATCATACTTTTGATGCTATCCGGTGCCTTGGTATTGTTATCCCTTCTTTCTAGGGGCCCTCTGCCGCCCAAAAATTATTTTCGCCATTTATATCCGCCATTAATTGTGATGGATCGATCATAACCCCCTTGATCGAAGAGATTGGTTTATCGACAGTAAACTCATAGGTAGGGAAGGCCCAGGGCCAATCGGGAAGAACGGTCCGACTCAGATGGGCATAGGGATTTTCTTTTTCACCCCGCATCATCCTAAGCGGGGCATAAAACGTTTCTTGTGCCCCATCGGCATAGACGACCAGAATATCCAAGGGCATGGGCATATTGCCAATGCGTTCCAGAACTATTTTGGTCTTTCCGTCCTCCTCTATTACGTCCTTAATACCATAGTCGATAGTATTGGTTGTTTGCGTCCAGTCGGTTAAATACCAATCCAGCTCTATACCCGATACTTTTTCGGCCGTTCTTTTGATATCATTGGGAATCGGATGCTTAAATTTAAAATCGGCATAATATCTTCGAAGCGTTTCCATCAATTTGTCCTGCCCAATAATATAACCCAATTGGGACAGGAAAACGGAGCCCTTGCTGTAGGCCGAAATGCCATAGGCATAATTGAGGTCATATCGGTCGGCATGCGTGGTCTGTGGTTGCTCCTTACCGGATAGGGCCAGGTTGTAATATCCGTTATATGAGTCTTGAAGCGGATTTTCTTTTTTGGGCCCCATGATTTCATTCATGCATAAGGTTGAAATAAAAGTGGTAAAGCCCTCATCCATCCAAGCATGCTTGGACTCGTTTGTAGCCAGTGCATGTTGGAACCAGGAATGGGCCAACTCATGTACCATAACCCCAACCAGGCTTCCAAATGAACGTTTCCCCGTTATTAACGTACTCATGGCATATTCCATACCTCCATCACCACCTTGTACTACGGAATACTGATTGTAGGGATAAGCCCCGATGTTTTTGCTGAAAAAATCCATGGCCTCTACAGTCTTGGGCTGTAGATTTTTCCAGTTTTCGATAATTTGCGGATCTTTTTTGTAAAAGAAATGCAGCGTTGGCCCGTTTTCCATGGGGAGGGTGTCATGAATGTAATCCGGGTCGGCCGCCCACATAAAATCGTGTACCATGGGCGCCTTAAAATGCCAGGTGAGCGTTTTACCTTTTGTTCTGCCCACTTTTGTACCGGGAGTTTCATAGCCGTGACCTATTTCCTGGGGATTTTGTAAATATCCAGTCCCGCCCACTACGTATTCCTTATCGATGGTCAATTTAACATCAAAATCGCCCCACACCCCGTAAAATTCGCGTGCGATGTACGGATCGGCGTGCCAGCCTTCAAAATCGTACTCCGCCATTTTGGGATACCATTGGCTCATGGATAGGGCTACGCCCTCATTGCTATTTCTTCCCGCACGCCGAATCATTACAGGTACCTGACCTTTGAATTCCATTTCAAAAGTCGTTTTCTTACCTGGGAGGATAGGTTTGGCCAAATCTACCTCCAAAACGGTGCCTTCCTCCTTATATCTTACCTTGGCCCCATCCTGCTTTAAGGATACCGCGTGTAAATAACCCATTTCACTTTCGGAAAGGGTCGCAATACGACTTTTTTTATCCGTTGTGGTCATTCTGCCATCCGGATCGCTGATGTTTTGAAGACGTACATCCATTTCGCTTCCCGGTTGGAAAGCATTGAAATACAGATGGTAATAAACCCTATTTAGGGTGTCCGGTGAATTGTTGGTGTACACGAGTTTTTGGGTGCCCGAATATTGGTAGCTTTCCACCTCCATGGCCACCTCCATGGTATAATCTACATGTTGCTGCCAATAGCAGGATGCACTCTGGGCGACCACAAAACTTCCGGAACCGATCAGGAAGAAAAGAAAACCGATAAATCGTTCTTTTTTATGCAATAGTTGTCTCATAGGTTAATTTTTCCCCTGGAAACACCTTCGGCCATGATTAAGGCGTTGTAGGCGTTCGCTATTTTTCCAGAAGTTGAGATTTCGCCCAGTTTGGCCGATTTTTCAGTATCTCCCCCTAAAATAACAGCTGTTTTTACCGGAAGGCCAGACTCCAGGATAATATTTTTTACTTGACTGGCCTTCAATTTTGGATATCTGGATCGAATCAATGCGGCGATACCTGCCACAGCAGGAGCGGCCATCGAAGTACCTCCGTTGAAATCGTATTCATTGTTTGGCATCGTTGAGTAGATTTTGCCTCCTGGGGCAAAAATATCCACGTTGTTTTTGCCATAGTTGGAAAATGAGGACACCATTTCAGAACCGTATCCGGAGTCCAGTGCACCCACCGTAATCATATTATCCGCTATTTCGGGGCCGTTCCCGACTTGATCATTGGGAAAGTTGGGATTGCTGGGGTCATCCAAATCGGCACCATCATTACCGGCAGCGTGCACGATGAGGACATCGTTCTGTGCAGCATATTTTATGGCCTCGTACACCCAATCGGCATTGGGCGAAAAGGATTTCCCAAAACTTGCATTGATAATTTTGGCACCGTTGTCCACGGCATACCGAATGGCCAAGGCAATATCCTTATCATATTCATCGCCATTGGGCACGGCCCTGACGCTCATGAGCTGTACATTGTTGGCCACCCCATTTACTCCTTTTCCATTGTTACGCTCCGCTGCGATTATTCCGGCCACATGGGTTCCATGGCTTTCATCCTCGAACCTATTTTTCGGATTTCCGTTTCCATAGCCCCGATCATTAAAATCATACGGATCGTCTCCCACCACTTCTCTTCCGTTAAAGTCCTTATTGAGGTTATAATTTACCTGATCGGTGAAGTGCTTTATGCCTTCCTGTAGATTTTCCATTACCTCTGGAATGCTATCGTCATAATTATACATTTGCATAAGGATGCCAACACTCTGTTTTAGGTTTTCATCCTCAGTTTTTATGGCAACAATGTCCTTTTTGGTATAGGCATCTTTCTTCAAGTGCTTTTTTACGACCTCATCGGAGTTTTTCACTGCTTGGAGAATTTGCTCGTACCGCTGTTTGTTTCCCAACGCTTCCTGATATTCTCCGTCCAGTTTTGTCTTGGCCTTGGCCTGTAAATCGGCGTCTCCTATTTTGAGCCTGAGGATACGGGCAAATTCCAACTGTTCATTATAGGATTCGCCCAAAAAATTATAGCCGTGAATATCATCCACATAGCCATTTTTGTCATCATCCTTGCCATTTCCAGGTTTTTCATCGGTGTTGACCCAAAGAACATCATCCAAATCCTCATGCTTTAGGTCCATACCCGAGTCCACCACCGCAACGATTACCGTTTTTCCCTTTTTGTTCCTTATGATTTCTTCATAAGCTTTGTCCACGCTCATACCCGGAATGGTATCGGTCACAAGATCGGCATGGCCCCAAGTCTTTTTTTCTTGTTCGGAAAGCTCCGCTATCTTTAAGGGAATGGTATCTATGTTTTCGATTGGTGTGGATACCATACTTGTGGCACCACAGCCCATGATCAAAGTTGCCAGTAAAAACCCTAAAATGGATTTGGAAAAATCTATAGTCATATATTTAATTTTAAGTTAGTGTACTTTATTGCAATACTATCCTTTTTAAAATTGTGTTTTCAATTTATAGCTCCATACGAGATAAAATAGCCCCTTTAAGACCAAAACGGATAAAATGGTCTTAATCAAAAACTTCATCAAATCTAAATGTTTTGCCTAGGCGTATCCCCTTTTCGGTGGAGCGTAAGGTACAAATTTCATTATGGGCATCGTGTTCAAAGAACAAATAATAGCCCATTTCGGTGGCCGTTTCCAAGACACTTTTCTTTTCCTTCAGGGTAAGCAATGGCCTAGTGTCATACCCCATGACATAGGGTAAGGGAATATGGCCTACCGTAGGAATAAGATCGGCTGCGAAAATCAAGATTTTATCCTTGTACTTAATATGTGGGATCATTTGTTTTTCCGTATGCCCATCCACAAAAAGGATGCCGAAACCAAACTCTGAGCGCGGCGTAAATTTACTTTTGTCGTGCCGGACAAATTGTAACTGGCCGCTTTCTTCCATGGGCAAAAGGTTTTCCTTTAGAAAAGAGGCCTTTTCCCGATCATTGGGTTTCATGGCCCATTCCCAATGCCTTTTGTTGGTCCAATAGACCGCATTCTTAAAGGATGGCTCATAACCTGTACGGTCCTTGTTCCATTGGATACACCCGCCACAATGATCAAAATGGAGATGGGTGAGGAAAACATCCGTAATATCATCGCGATGGAACCCTAGCTTTTTTAGGGATTTGTCAAGACTATGATCGCCCCAGCGATAGTAATAACTAAAAAATTTATCGGATTGCTTGTTGCCCATGCCTGTGTCTATCAGGGTCAATTGATTATGATCTTCGATCAAGAGGCTGCGCGCTGCAATATCGATCATGTTATTGTTATCGGCAGGGTTGGTCCGGTTCCAAAGTGATTTTGGCACCACCCCGAACATGGCACCACCATCCAATTTAAAGTTTCCCGTTTCTATGGGGTAAATTTTCATTAAAATAAAATTTCCGGACCATTTTGCCTTCTTCTTTAGGACGGGATAGGTCTTTTGTGATGCCAAAAATAGAAAACTTCGGCATAATAGAAGGCTAGAAATACCGATTACCGATTTAACGCCCCAATATAAGTTCATATTACTGAACCAGATATAGGATGAAGTGACCTTATTAAGTCTATAATACCTCAAGGGACTCCGATTCGTATCGGAATACTATGTTCCTTAATTTAAGTGTTCGGATGTCAAAGTTTATGGGCTTGCTCCCATATAAATTAGTATTTTAGCCCAAAACCGGTTCAATGCTAGAACTTGCGGGTATCATCATACTTGGAATCATTGCCCAATGGGTGGCGTGGCGTCTAAAATTGCCGGCCATCCTACCCTTGATTCTTATTGGTCTTTTGGTAGGCCCTATTGCTACCTTGTTTACCGAAGATGGAAGTAAGCTGATCGAACCGATTTGGAATGGGAAAAATGGACTTTTTCCAGGTGAGGGACTGTATTATTTTGTTTCCTTGGCCATAAGCATTATCCTCTTTGAAGGGGGATTGACCTTGAAACGTTCGGAGATCAGAAATGTGGGGCCGGTAATCACAAAATTGATTACGTTGGGCTCTACCGTAACCTTTTTTGGCGCAGGCCTTGCAGCGCATTATATTTTTGATCTAAGTTGGCAAATTTCATTTCTGTTCTCTTCCTTGATTATTGTTACGGGACCAACGGTCATTACACCGATTCTTAGGAACATTCCCTTAAAAAAGGACTTATCCGCCATCTTAAAGTGGGAAGGAATCCTTATAGACCCCATTGGGGCCTTGGTCGCCGTTTTGGTGTTCGAATTTATAAGTGTGGGTGAAGGACAGGCATTTACCAAAACGGCTTTGGTGGAGTTTGGTAAGATTCTCCTTTTTGGTGTCACCTTTGGATTTACTTTTGCCCATGGCCTGGCCTTTGCCATTAAAAAGAATTTTATACCACATTATTTATTGAACGTCGTCTCTTTGTCCGTGGTGCTATTGGTTTTTGTTGAATCCGATGTTTTTGCGCACGAATCGGGGCTTTTGGCAGTAGTGGTCATGGGGATGGTCATGGGGAACATGGATCTTCCCAACCTAAAGGAATTGCTTTATTTTAAGGAGTCTTTAAGCGTTCTTTTGATATCCATTCTCTTTATTCTGTTGGCCGCCAACATTAATATCTCCGACATGGAGCTGATTTACAACTGGAAAACGGTTACCCTTTTCTTGATTATCGTTTTTGTTGTCAGACCATTGGGCGTTTATTTGAGTACTTTGGGATCCAATTTACGGTTCACTGAAAAGATGTTCATCGGTTGGGTGGGCCCCAGGGGTATCGTAGCGGCGGGTATTGCCTCCCTTTTTGGATCTAAACTTATTTTTCGAGGGGAACCTGGAGCGGAATACATTACACCTTTGGTGTTTATGATCGTTTTGGGAACCGTATTGCTCAATGCCACTACGGCACGGCTTTTTGCCAAACTGGTCGGTGTCTTCCTTTTGAAATCCGATGGTATTCTTATCATTGGATCATCAAAATTTTCCAGACTCATTGCCACCTACCTACAAAGGAACAATAGACATGTGGTGCTCATAGACAATAACCAGACCAATATAGAAAAAGCCAAAAAATCCGGCCTGGAGGCCATGGTCGCCGATATCTTTTCGGATACACTCACCGATAATATTGAGTTGAACGATGTGGGTTACCTAATGGCCCTGACCGGCAACTCCGACATCAATAAATATGCCATTGAAAAATTCAAAAAACAATTTGGCGAGAACGGATCGTTTCGTTTGGTGAATTCCGATGAGATGAATGATCCCGAGAACAATCCCAAGGAAGGGCTTTTTTCACATACGGACGATTTCATTAAGCTTATGGAAACGGCCAGGGAATATCCATCCATTCAGGAAATAGACCTCAAGGACCAGGAACATTATGAAGGCCTCATAGAGATTACCAAGGCGGACAAGTACATTGTACCCATTTTTTTGAAGACACCGGATGGCAATCTCGAAATCATATCGTCCTTTAGCAAGGAACTCACCAATATAAAAAAGGGATATAAACTGGCGTATCTGGGCAAAAAGTTCGATGCCGAACCGAGTATTGTCGGGGTCACTCCCGGGTAATGATAAGGATCCAAGGGTCTTTGCTGGGTGCTTTGAACGTTGTTTTGGTGGCCTTGCCCAATTGTTTTATGACTCCCGTTTTAGGATCCACCCATCGATAGTTTAAAGTACTGGGAACATCTGGGATTTGAATTTCCCCCCCTTCATTCAAATAAGAAATATACAGTTGACCCTCTTTGGCCAACAAAGGCTTGCCGTTGGCCAAATCCCATCTTTTTTGGATATCCGTCATATCAAGGCCATGGAGTATTTTTCCAACGCGCCCTACATATTCCGAACCTTTCAGTTTCAGTGCCCCTTTCCAGGACAACGGTTGGTCTGTCCAAGCTTCCCAGCCTTCTTCCTTAGGAGACACTTTCCACTGCCAAAGACAGGCCGCACCGTAAACTACCCCCATGGTACCTCCATGCATCAACTGCATCCAGGCCTCCTCACCTTGCCACCAACCGAGTCCGTTTTGGCCTGCATTCATGCCCTCATAGGTGGGCTCTCCGTTGGCGACCGCCTTGGTAGGGAGGTTTTGGTACATACGCTCTACCTTATGGTATAGGTGCTCCCCGCCGTGCCCGGTTTGGGCCCATTGAAAATCCAGCCATTTCTCTGCTTGATGGGTCTTGTTAAAATGCATGCAGTGCTTATCCGGGTCATTTTTGGCCCATGTTGCGATATAATCATCGCAGGGATTATAATGTAGCCCGGTGGGTTGCTGGTAGCTGTCCCAAAGCTGAAGCATTTCCCCACTTTCCTTTACTCCGGGATCGTTGGCATCATGATCCCCCGCAATCAACCAAAATGCCGGATAGCTTCCATAACGTGCCAAGAGATATTTTACATAGCGTACATACTCATCCGGATTTATTTTTGTGCCCAGAACTTGTTTGCCCTTCCAACCGAAACCATGGAAAACAGGTTGATGGACGGGAACTATTTCATGATCCAAAAGAATCTGGACAAGGCCATCATAATATTGAAAATAATCCGGGTTCATTTGGTTGATATGGCCTTCCGACAAATCCCGGAACGCACGTTTAAAACCTTGATCTGTGTTGCGCTCGTCCGGCCCTTCTGCTTTCATGTCGGGTTGAAGCGTCATCATAAGGGCCGTATTGAAGCCCTTTTCCTGTCTGTCCTTGGCATAGATTTCTACTTGCTCCTTGGTAGCCCTAAAAGGAATGCCCCATGGGGTATCGGCCACTACCAAAAAGGATTTCCCGGATTGATGGACAACATTGCGATATCCCTTGGACATCTTGAGAAGCCCATTTGCCAAAAGCTGGTTATCCCCGGCATAGGGAATGGAAACGAAACTTCCTATTCTGCCATGTAGACTGCTGTCCACTTGGTTGGAGGCATATGACTTCCACTGCCAAATCGTGCCGGTATCTGGTGGGGTGAACCGTATTTTCCAAGTTTTGCCCCCATCCCAAAACGCCGGTCTTTTTAAGGAGTCCTTATTTTGGTTGGTAAAGACCGCCCAAACTTCTAAATCCGTATACGGGTTTTCATAGGTCAACTCCGATTTTAGGGTGATTTCATAGATAGTCCACTGCTGGATACGTTGTGGCTCCTCTTGGGCATTTAGGATAATGACAAAGAGAATTTGGAAAACCAACGCTAATGGAAATTTCATACCAATTGTTTTGAACGGTATGAAGTTATGAAAAAAACAGTGGCCTTGTTATCCGGTGAAAGGCTGGACTTTCCAAGTGGTAATCGAAATGTCCTCAGGGAGAATTTCGTAATCGCCTCCGGCGACCATTCGATAAAAATGTATCGAGGATTCCCGTTTTATCTTATCTTCCAATAAGGATTCGTCTATTTCACCACCTTCCTGACGCCAGGTAAATATGGAGTTTTGTTCAATCTGAATAAGGCGATGCTTTGCTGTAAATTGTGCGATATACGTGGTCATGATAGGGGAACATGAATTTGGGTTTTCTGCATTCAAAACAGGAATTCCAAGCAAAAATTGCGATTTACCTGTTAAATGTTGGCAAAGACACCTAAACTGTTGTAAGATTCGAGAACCGGAAGTTAAAGGGAATTGCCTAATCGTTAAGTTTCAATACGGCCATAAAGGCTTGCTGTGGAATTTCTACATTGCCTACCTGTCGCATACGCTTTTTCCCTTTTTTCTGTTTTTCCAACAGTTTTCGCTTACGGGAAATGTCCCCACCGTAACATTTGGCGGTTACGTCCTTTCGCAAGGCCTTTACGGTCTCGCGCGAAATAATTTTGGATCCTATGGCCGCCTGTATCGGGATATCAAATTGCTGTCTTGGAATAAGCTCCTTTAATTTTTCGCACATTTTTTTCCCAATGTGCTGCGCATTGTCAAAATGGATCAATGCGGATAGGGCGTCTACGGGCTGGGCATTCAACAAAATATCAACCCTTACCAATTTGGAGACCCGCATTCCTATGGGGGCATAGTCGAACGAGGCGTATCCCTTGGAAACGGTTTTTAGGCGATCGTAAAAATCAAACACAATTTCCGCCAAGGGCATATCAAAGGTCAATTCCACACGTTCCGTGGTCAAATAGGTCTGATTGGTGATTTGTCCCCTTTTTTCTATACACAGGCTCATAACGTTGCCTACGAAATCGGACTTGGTAATTATAGTGGCTTTAATATAAGGCTCTTCTACCCGATCTAAAGTAGAGGGATCCGGCAAATCCGATGGGTTGTTCACTATAATCGGGGTTTCCCTATCCTTTGTCGTAAAAGCATGGTAGCTTACGTTCGGTACAGTGGTAATGACCGTCATATCAAACTCACGTTCCAGGCGCTCCTGGATAATTTCCATGTGGAGCATGCCCAAAAATCCACAACGGAAACCAAATCCCAAGGCCGCGCTACTCTCTGGGGTAAAGACCAAGGAGGCATCGTTCAATTGCAATTTTTCCATGGAAGAACGGAGCTCCTCAAAATCTTCCGTATCCACGGGATAGATTCCAGCAAAGACCATGGGCTTTACATCCTCAAACCCGGCAATGGCGTTTTTGGTAGGGTTGGCCGCATCGGTAATGGTATCGCCCACCTTTACCTCGCGGGCATCCTTTATCCCGGTAATCAAATAGCCTACATCTCCTGTTTTTATGATTGCCTTCGGTTGTTGGGTCAGTTTTAGGGTTCCAATTTCATCCGCGAAGTAGTCCTTGTCCGTGGCCACGAACTTTATTTTTTGACCTTTTTTGATTTCACCATGAATTATCCTGAAATAGGTCTCTACCCCCCGAAAGGGATTATAGACCGAATCAAAGACCAAAGCTTGTAGGGGTTCGTTTGGGTTACCTTCAGGGGCCGGAACGCGCTCAATTACGGCATTTAGGATATCCTTTATTCCAATTCCGGTCTTCGCGCTTGCCGGAATCACTTCTTCGGGCTTGCAGCCCAATAAGTCTACGATATCATCGGTTACTTCCTCCGGATTGGCGCTTGGAAGATCCACCTTGTTCAAAACCGGAATAATCTCGAGGTCATTTTCCAAGGCCAAATATAAATTACTAATGGTCTGTGCCTGGATGCTCTGGGCGGCATCCACTACTAACAACGCCCCTTCACAGGCCGCAATGGATCGGGAAACCTCATAGGAAAAATCTACGTGGCCGGGGGTGTCTATCAAATTTAAGATATAGTTTTCACCTTCATACGTGTATTCCATCTGGATGGCATGGCTTTTAATGGTAATACCGCGTTCGCGCTCCAAATCCATGTTGTCCAGCAATTGCTCCTTTTTTTCACGCTCGGTTACCGATCCGGTAAAGTCCAATAACCTGTCCGCCAAGGTACTTTTGCCGTGGTCTATATGGGCGATGATACAAAAGTTTCTTATGTGCTTCATTTGTAAGATTCCCTGAGCAATCGGGGTTTTTAAGGATACTTTTCTTTTTTCATCTATATGGGCAAAAAACAAGCCCAAAGCAGCTGCAAATATAGGTTAATTTATACAGCTTAATTCATGCGGCACGTATTAATTAAAGGGGCCGTATACCGTTTACAAAGGGTACAAAAGATTGTGTTTTTTGTAAAGGAGAGCACAATATTTTAGTAGATTTGGTATTCAACCCAAACTTTAAGTGAGACGTGCACCCCTTCTTTTGATATTGTTTCTGCTGTGCCCTATTCCCTTCTTGGCACAGGAACATTCCGTTTCCGGAACGGTTAGGGACGGGAATGGCCAAGTGGTGTCCTACGCCAATGTCTTTCTTTTGCAACCCTCGGATTCTACCATTATAAAGGGAACCTCGGCAGATGAGAAGGGCCAGTTTGTCTTGAACAATGTGTCTTCCGGAACCTATCTTCTAAAGGCAAGTTATATCGGAAACGTCTCAAGGGCAATAGGAATCGATATTTCAAGGGATGTCAAAATTGGGGCGTTGATCATTGATCAAAATGTTGAAGTTTTGCAGGAAGTAGTCGTTACTTCCAAACAACCCGTAATGGAACGCAAAGCGGATCGTTTGGTCTTTAATGTTGAGAACACGGTGGTGTCCCAAGGAAGCTCCTGGGAAGTCCTACAACGGACTCCGGGCGTTATTACGGTACAAGAGGAACTTCAGGTGCGCAATCAGCAGGCCGTAGTGTATATCAATGACCGGAGGTCCCGTTTAGCGACCGATGAACTTAAGGACCTATTGGAGAATTATCCGGGACAGCATATACAATCCGTTGAAATTATCAACAATCCTCCCGCAAGGTATGATGCCGAGGGCGGGCCGGTCATTAATATCGTGACCAGCAAAAACATATCCTTGGGCTATAAAGGGAATGTCAACGGCAGTTACACGCAAGCAGTTTTTCCTAAATATACCTTGGGCACGGCCCATTTTTATAAGACGGAAAAACTGAACGTTTTTACCTCGTATTCCATGGGCCCCAGAAAAGACTTCAAGGGGTTGGAAAATCAGGTTAATTTTATGGATTCCAATGGTATTTTTTCCAGATGGGACACGGATTTTGATCGGACTACCAAAGTTACCACACACAACGCGCTTCTAAATGTGGACTATGGCTTTGATTCCCGGAACGAGATAAGTTTTGCGGGATCCTTTTTAAAATCCCCTGATAAGAGCTTCGATAATTTTCAATACACTGAAATTCGGAACGCCGCTCGGGTTTTGGATTCGACCTTTACGACCCAAAGCGATTTATTGGAAAACCAGGACAATTTCTCGGGAGATCTGACCTATACCCATGACTTTAAAAACTATGGGAATTTTAAACTGAATGGTCATTATACCCGGTTTAGCCTGGACAGGACCCAGGACGCGCAATCGGATTATTTTGATCCTCAAGGGCAGTTTATCCGTAGGTTTTCCTTCTTTACAGAGGCCGAACAGCTGGTAAAGATCTATACCGCCCAAGTGGATCTGACCTCCACTTTGGGCAGCGTTAATCTGGAGACGGGCCTAAAAGGATCGTTTATCGACTCCCAAAGCGGGCAGGAATATTTTGATATACAGAACAATGTCCCCATACCAAACCCCGGACTATCTGACAATTATCTCTATGATGAGCAGGTATATGCAGCCTATTTGGATCTGTCCAAGGACTGGGAAAAATGGAGTGTAAAATCCGGATTGCGTGCGGAGCATACCCTGAGTTCCGGCTTTTCCCGTGCCCTTTCGGAAATTAACGATTTGGAGTATTTTGAACTCTTCCCTTCATTGTATGTGCTGTACACGGCCAATGACAATCATAGTTTTGCCTTTGATTACTCACGGAAAGTAAACAGACCAAGATACGAGGATTTGAATCCCTTTAGATACTTTATCAATGAAAACAATTTTATTGAAGGAAACCCGGAACTGATACCTAGCTTTAGCCATAATTTCAATGTAAACTATACGCTAAAGGGCGAATTTTTCTTTGACATCTATTATCGGGATAATGGCCGTTACATTTCTACATTGAGCTTTCAGGACAATGAAAATCTGATTTTAAGGGATATAACGCAAAATGTATTGGAAAGTACCTCCTATGGATTTGATTTTAACTATGGTAAATCGGTTTTGGATTGGTGGTATCTGTACAGTTATATTTCAGTTTTTCATGAAGATGAAACCTTTGTGGCCTCGGAAAGCGACAATCAAATCGCCGTGAACGAAGTCGATGGGTTCTATATAGACCTTACCAACTACCTTACCCTTTCCAGGGATGGAACGTTTAAGGGAGAACTGGGATTCACCTATTTATCCGGATTTCTACAAGGATCCTATAAACAGGATGAAAGCACCCTTCTAACCTTGGGACTTAGAAAATCGTTTTGGGAAAAAAGAATGTTGCTTAGTTTACAGTTCAATGATATTTTGAACAAGTTCAATAGTAGGGTTACCTCCAGATATCTCAATCAGGATAATAGCTTTTTTGCAAGGCCCGAAACGCAGTATGTCCGCTTGGGACTTACCATTAATTTCGGGAATTTTAGGTTAGAGGATAACCAAAGGGAAGTCGACAAAATGGAACGGGATCGACTTGCCCCGGAATAGGAAAAGCTATTTTTTGATTCGAATAGTCTTTAGCCTTGACTTATCATGTATTAAAGGCTCATTTTAAGAGGCAAACGTAGAAAGTTACTAAACTTTTGATGCCTAAGAAAGGCTTAAAAACCAAACTTATTGACTACAATTACTTTCAGTTATTTCTTGAGCGGTTGGGTTAGACAAGTTTTTCTCAATTTCAATATCGGGCAGATTATTGGATAAGTTTTGCAGAAGAGGCTTTATTCCGCAAAAATCATTTAGCACAACGTTATCTGTAATACGGATGCGATTGTCAACATTAATGAGACTTTCAAGACCAGTTAATGATTCTAAAAGGGAATTATTTGATACGGTAAGTTGAAACCCAATTGACTCTATATTTTTCAAATCTGCCATGGTAGTTAACGATGGGTTACTTGTAATACCTAAAATTATTGTCACTTCTCTCAGGTTTTCCAGTCCTCTTAAGGGATACCAACGATTGGTTGCCATCTATGCTTAAGGATCGCACCGAGGATAAGCCCTCAAGGCCTTCTAATGATTTAAGCGAAGTATTGTCCGAAATGATGATCTCCCCTCCTATATCTTCAATATTTGACATACCCTCTATGGATTGTAGCATAACATTGTCCCGTATGGAAAGCTCTTGCCCTATGCTCACCAAACTGCCAAGCCCTGATAAGGATTCCAAACTTTGATTGTTCAAAATTTCAAATTCATTGGTAATAGATTGAAGCTGATCCAGACCGGTCAAGGATTTCAAATTTTGATTAGCGAGGATTCTGGCCTTAAACCTGATATTGGTTATACTACCAAGTCCTACTAGGCTTGTCAATTGGTCATTGTCTACAATATCCAAGGTGCCGATTTCGGTAATATTTTGAAGACTTTCTATGGATTCCAGCACTTCGTTATCGCTTATAAAAATATTGTTGATATATGATTCGACACTGTCCAGCCCGGAAAGTGTTTTCAAATTGGGGCAATTGATTACAGATATGGCAAAGGAGGATTTCAGGGTACTCAAAGGCAGAAGGCTTTCAATGGTTTCTCCTTCAATTCGCAAAGACCCGGATATCCCGGTATACATGGATTCTCCAAATAAATCTACTTCTTCTTGGGTGGCAAATAAGACATCGCCTTCAAAAACTTTTTCCCCAATCTCTTCTTCCGGAGGTTTTTGTTGCTCTGCTGGAGGTGTTGTAGGCTCTTCGCTTTTGGAGCAACTGAGTAAAAACAAAGAAAGGATAAATAAAAGAAGGGAACTTTTCATTTGGATAAATATGGTTGATTATTTACTAAGACTAAAGTAAGGTATCATTTCAATAAACACCAATAATTTCTTTATTGGACTTAACTTTATCGACTGTTAATAAAATTATTGGGTACGGGTGGATTTGCTTAATTTTGACTCCCCAAAAGAACTCTAAAGGATATGCCCAAAATAGGAGACATACAATTGCCGGATTTCCCCTTGTTGCTCGCTCCCATGGAGGATGTAAGTGACCCGCCCTTTCGTGCGCTGTGCAAGGAACAGGGAGCCGATGTGGTCTATACCGAATTTATTTCCTCGGAAGGTTTGATCCGTGATGCAGCCAAGAGCGTTATGAAGTTGGATATTTACGAGAAGGAACGGCCTGTGGGGATACAGATTTTTGGGGCCAACCTGGACTCCATGTTACGCTCCGTGGAGATTGTGGAAAAGTCAAATCCGGATATTATCGATATTAATTTTGGTTGCCCAGTAAAGAAAGTGGTCTGTAAAGGCGCTGGGGCAGGTATTCTTAAGGATATTGACAAAATGGTCTCCCTTACCAAGGCCATGGTACAGCACACGAAACTTCCCGTAACCGTAAAGACCCGTCTGGGCTGGGACCAGGACTCCATTAAAATCGTGGAGGTGGCAGAGCGCTTGCAGGATGTGGGTTGCCAGGCCATTGCCATTCATGGGCGTACCAGGGCGCAGATGTATAAAGGCGAGGCCGATTGGCGACCTATTGCCGAAGTGAAGAACAATTCCCGAATGCATATCCCTGTATTTGGCAACGGGGATGTGGATTCTCCCGAGGCCGCGGTACGTATGCGGGATGAATTTGGCCTGGACGGGGCCATGATCGGAAGGGCCAGTATTGGCTATCCGTGGTTTTTCAAGGAAGTGAAACACTATTTTAAAACGGGAACACACCTCTTACCACCTACTATGGAGGAGCGCGTGGACGCTGCCCGCCGCCATTTGCAGATGGCCATCGAATGGAAAGGGGAGAAATTGGGTGTTTTTGAAACTCGCCGCCACTATACAAATTATTTTAGGGGGATTCCCCATTTTAAGGAGTATCGCATGAAAATGGTAACCAGTGATGATTCCGCCGATGTCTTCGCCGCATTTGATGAGGTATTGGAAAAATTCGGCGATTTTGAGTTTGCCCACTAAGGTGCAATGAGCTTTTTTGTAATTCGGCTGCTGGCAATTTTAGAGGCAATGATTCCCAAGACCACTATGGTCGCCAAAACCACCATTACGTTCATCATATTATATTCCACAGGGTATGCCAGCGATGGCGTAATCTTTAACCATCCAAAAAAGAGCTGGGACCAAATCAATAGGGATCCGAGCAGGACACCGATCAATCCGCCGGCAGTGGTTACGATTACCCCTTGTACAAAATAGATGCTTCGGAGCTCCTTAAGGGTGGTCCCTAAACTAAAAAGAGTCTTTGAATTCTGCTGTTTGTCCAAAATCATCATGATGATGGCCCCGACCACATTGAAAAGTGCGATAATCAGCACTAAGGTAAAGATGAGATAGGTTGCCAAATTTTCGGTATTTAACATGCGGTGCAAGGTGGTGTGGAGTTCTTGACGGTTCTTGACAACAATTTCAGGGCCCATTACCTCATCAATCTTTTTTCGAACAGCGACAACATCCGCTTTTGGATTAAGCTTAAAGTTAACGCCCGAAATCTGTGTGCTGTCCTTTTCGAAAAGGGCCTGTGCCAAGGACAGGTCGGCAAACACATAGGTATTGTCCAAATTTTCCTCAACACTATAGGTGCCACTGACGAAGAAAGGCAAGGCATTGTACAGATTTTCTGGTCTCGATTGGGATATGCCCCCTTTTCCAGGTTTAAAGGCGATAATTTCCAAGGGATTCCCAAACGGATTTATCGTTATTCCCAACTGATTGACGATTCCTATTCCGGCTACGCCCCGTTGTTTATCAAGGGCCCAATTCCCATAATAGACGGTACTGTCCACATATGTCACTTTGGTATAGTTGGAATCCACACCCTTAACCGAAGCCGTAGTGAATTTTTCCTTATGGGTCAACAATACCTGTTCTTCCAGTTCCTTGGAGAGGGTTACAATTCCGTTGATTTCTTCCAAGGCCCTTTCCTGTTCGGGTGAAATCGAAAAGAATTTTCCGTAGGCCGGAACCGCCTTTAGGTCGGGATCAAAAGTATCGCTAAAGGAAAGGCTAAAGGTTTTTAAGCCGGCAAAACCGGAAAGCACTATGAACAAGGCCGCAGAGCCGATGACAATGACAAAAAAGGTAATGAAATTGATAATGTTCACCGCATTCTGGCTGCTTTTTGAACGGATGTAACGTTTGGCGATATAGAGCGGAAAGTTCAATCCTACAGTTTTTTGCGCTTATCCAATAAGTCCCTATTCTCTATGGGATTTTCGCCATGTTTGAGGGATTTGTCGATATTTTCGATATAATCCAGGGAGTCGTCCACAAAAAATGACAGTTCGGGAATTCTCCGTAACTGATGGCGCGTACGTTGGGCCAGCTCATGTTTGATCAAAGGTTCGTTGGATTTGATTCCGTCCAGCAATTCCTCGGAATCCGTATTCGGAAAAATACTCAAATATACTTTGGCCATGGAAAGATCTACGGTGACGGACACTTTGGTCACCGAAATCAGGACACCGCTCAATCCGCCATCGATAGCCGCACGCTGTAAGATGTCGGCAATATCCTTTTGAATGATGCCTGCAATTTTTTTCTGACGCTGTGATTCCATGATGCAAAAGTAGGCCTTTTATGACTTTCCTCATCATTTGGTACCTTTAGAACCCCTAATTTTGGCCTCTAGAACGAGAAAAGCAATGATTTAACAAAAGCATTTATAGTATGATGGACAAAATAGAACATATTGGGATAGCGGTAAAGGATTTGAACCACTCCAACGAGCTTTTTGAGAAACTTTTTGGCAAACCGGCCTATAAGCTGGAAGAAGTGGCCTCGGAGGGCGTTCGCACCTCTTTTTTTGAATCGGGCCCCAATAAAATTGAATTGTTGGAGGGAACCAACGAGAATAGCCCCATCACTAAGTTCATCGAAAAAAAGGGGGAAGGCATACATCACATTGCCTTTGCGGTGGACGATATCGTTTCTGAGATAGCCCGATTAAAGGAGGAGGGGTTCATTGTACTGAACGAAACCCCAAAAAAGGGAGCGGACAATAAGCTGGTCGCTTTTTTGCATCCCAAGACCTCCAATGGGGTATTGGTAGAGTTGTGCCAGGATGCAACGGCTGGTTAAAAAAAGAAGGTTTTAAAATACCCTAAGCTTCCATTCGATTATTCGGATTCGTTTACTATTAGGGATTTGGTCTTTGAAGGGTGCTTTTTGGTCAGATGTATGGCCTCCTCGGCATGATGGATGGTGAGGTCGTCACCCTTTTTGAGTGAATACGTTACCGCATCTTTCTGGATTAGTATTTCAAGCAATTGCCCACGTATCATCAACGGAAAACGAACCTCTTGGACCTTTGGGGGCATCTTGGGATTGAAGGATATCATTCCGCCATAATCCCGCAAACCGGCCAAACCGTAAACGACGGCCATCCAAGTGCCACCCATAGATGCAATATGTGCCCCGTCCTTAACGTTGCCTCCGACATCCGCCAGATCCATCCAGGCAGCATATTTTATGAGCTCCATAGCCCTATCCAAATACCCCAGTTCAAATGCCAGGATACTGTAGACGCAAGAAGAGAGGGAGGAATCTCCTGTGGTCAATGGGTCGTAATAATCAAAATTCCGTTTTTTCTGCGCCGATGAAAATTCGTGCCCCAGAAGGAACATACCCATAACAACATCCGCTTGTTTAATCACCTGGAAACGGTATATGACCAAGGGGTGGTAATGGAGCAGCAATGGATAATGCTCTTTGGGGGTGTTTTCAAAGTCCCATATCTCCTTTTTAAGAAATTCGTCGTCCTGCGGATGTATCCCTTTTTCAGCATCATAGGGGATATACATTTTTTGTGCGATGTTTTCCCATTCATCGATTTCGGCATTGATTAGGCCGGTTTCCTTGGCCAAGGCCTCAAAACGTTCCGGATTCTTCCCTTGAAGGAGTTTCAGGCTCTCAACGGCATAGCGCAAATTCTCACGGGCCATCATATTTGTAAAGGCATTGTTATTGACGATGGCCGTATATTCATCGGGCCCGGTTACCCCATGGATGTGAAACTCGTCCTTGCCATTGTGGGAATAAAAACCCAAATCGGCCCATAAGCGCGCTGTCTCGATCAGCATTTCAGCGCCATAGTCAAAAAGAAACTCCTCATCACCCGTAACTTCAACATATTTCCTTAGGGCATACATAATATCAGCATTGATATGGTATTGTGCCGTTCCTGCGGCGAAAAAGGCGGAGGCCTCATCTCCGGTAATCGTTCTCCATGGAAAGAGTGCGCCTTTCTGATTCAATTCCCCAGCACGCTTTCTCGCCTTATCGAGAAGGCTATAACGAAAGCGCAACAGATTCTTTGCGACTTTGGGTGAGGTATATATCAAAAAGGGCATGAGATAGATTTCCGTATCCCAGAAGTAATGCCCTTCATAAGCCTCTCCGGTAAGCCCCCGAGGCCCGATTCCTGTGCCTTCCACTCGCGCTGACGCCTGCAGGATATGAAAAAGATTAAAGCGAAGACATTGTTGTGTTCGCTTGTCATTGTACAAGTTCGCCTTAAGGTCGCAACGCGACCAAAAGCCATCCATGAAGTGCCGTTGTCCCTGCATCAATTTATCAAACCCTTCCTGCAACATGGAGTCCAGTGAACGTTCGGCCCGCCCGCAAAGCTCGACAACCGGAGAACTTCGCGACGTATGATAGACCATATACTTGATTAAACGGAACGACTCTTGTGGTTGCGCATGCACCGTATATACGATCTTTGCCGAATCTTCGTAGCATTCATTTTTATACGAATAGCTGTTTTCAGTTTGAATCTCGTGGTCCACACCACAGGCGATGGTCATTTTGCTCGTGTGCACCTCGTGCCCGAGGAGCACTCTCTGTTGGTTTACCCGGTTTACCCGTGGTACAAAAACACTGTGATTAAATTTGCGGGACTTCCTGGGATCCTTCGAATCATCATTATCGTTCATATCCTCTGTGGGACAACGCATTTTGGAGGAAACGATCAATTTGGCAGGGGCATTGAGAACCTTTACCTCGTAGCAGATCGCAGCTACGTGGCGATGTTCAAAGGAGACGATTCGGGTAGCATTGATGGAAACCTGTTTGCCAGAGGCCGTCTCCCAAAGGATTTCCCGATGTAATGCCCCTTCCTTCATATCGAGTACCCGTCTGTAGGATTTAAGGTCGGCCGTGGGAAGGTAGAATGGTTCGTCATCCACATAGAGCCTGATTACTTTGCTATCGGTGACATTCAGCATAGTCTGGCCCGTCTTGGCGAAACCATAGGCACTTTCACCGTATTGGATAGGCCATTGTTCATGAAAGCCATTGATATAGGTGCCCCGCTGGATTACGGGTGTGCCTTCCTCGTGATTGCCCCGAAAGCCCAAGTAGCCGTTTCCCGTGGCAAAAACGGTCTCATCCTGGGCGAGATATTTAGGCGCGAACTTCTTTTGGATGATTTTCCAATCATCTAAAGGATAAATATGCTCCGGAGGAAGTGTAATCTTTTTCTTTATCACGCATATTCCATTTTTACCCGCCTGCCGCAGCTCGGGCTTTTTGCCGTGCCGGTGAACGAATTATCCTCAGATCGATTCATACTTGGAAACGGGTTTTTGGCAAAGACGCTGAACATAATTGTATTAAGGGCAGGTAGGTGTACGCTCCCAAAAAAACCAAGATAGCAATAATTTGATATATTCATTTTTATCATTTTGATTCTTCTTACAAACGTATTGCGTTTTAAAGAAATTTTTCTCCCTGACCATGGTGGGCGAAGTTAAGGGATTTATGTGATGTAAGCATAACATCAATGTTAACATAACGGGATATGCCTGCGTTGCTATCAGGACTGGAAAATATGGGCGCGGGAAAGATCATATAGTGGCATAAGCGTCCGAAAGTTGGACATAAGACCGCTTCGCTTCAAGACATAAGAACAAAGACTTTTTAATTTTTAACAGTTTAAAAAGTACACAGTTCGTAAAAATAGGTTTTGCGGCCAAAAGGATATTCTTTTGGATTCCAGCGGTTTAAGAGAACCAAAAATTTATAACATCCTGATTTTCTTTGACCTAATCTCTATACTCAAGCAGTAAAACGGTCTAGTTTCAAAAGTTTCGGATGTCTATGATAGAGGAGTTAAGAATAGGGCCGGGTCAGTTGCATCCTCGGGAAAATAGTAGTAATATTGCACACTCTTTTTTGTGAAGGCAAAGAGGGTTTCTTTGAAGCCGCCAGCACCAAAACGGTCCTATAGCTCAGTTGGTTAGAGCACCTGACTCATAATCAGGGGGTCCCTGGTTCGAGCCCAGGTGGGACCACTTAAAACCCTTGTAAACAGTTGGTTTACAGGGGTTTTATTATTTTTAAGGCTACGAATAGGGCTACGTTTGTTTTCAATGCTGTTATCAGGTGAAATTGTCATGTTGCTCAAAGCTAAAATGCTCATATAAAGGTTTTTACGGTATTTTTTGAATTTTCTTGTTTGGTTATTCCTGTACTTTTGAAGGCTCCTTAAATCACTTAGGAACGGCTCTATAGCGTTGTTGAATAGTTGTAGCTTGAAACCAAATCGACAATCAGAAAGCGTGATTTTTTGTGAAAGTTTAAAGAGCTAAAGACGGAATGAATACTTGTAACAATATAAATTTCTGATAGCTTCTTCCTTCAACAAGGTTTCCAAAGCGATTCCATTTTCATCTGAATACTTTTTCAATGCTTTCCCAATTTGGGTTTGTATATCTGCTTTGGATTTGGTCAACAATCGTTCCTGGGCTTCTTGGCTAAGGTCGTTGTAATTCAATTGTATCATGTTGTAGTGTTTAGATTAAAAAAGGATTCCGGTATCTGAAAAGCTGAAGTATGAGCCATCGGGAGCCAATATGATATGATCCAAGATTTTGATATCAAAAAGTTTTGAGGCCTCATGTATTTTCTTGGTGATTTCCTTATCCGTTGCGCTTGGCTTTAGTGTGCCACTAGGGTGGTTGTGGCAAATAATCGCTGACACAGCCAGTGTCTTTAACAAAACCGCAAACAAAATGCGGATATCGACCAATGTTCCCGTTATGCCACCCTGTGAAATCTGATAGATTCCCTTTGCTTTGTTGGCGTTGTTCAAGAGCAGCACTTTAAAACATTCATTCAGTCCAATGGTGTCCGGGTTCCAATGGTCGTACAACACTTTAGCAGCATCACCTGATGAGTTTATTTTCTTCCAAAACGTAGGGGGTATCTCGTGTCGATAGCTTACCTCAACTTCGTTTATAGCGTGAATCATATTCCTTGGGCGTTATTCAAACAAATAATTGACTATCAGTAATTTAAACTACTTTAAGATACGCCCAAGCGATGGGATTTCCGCCCAAAACTTGGCAAAAAATGGCATTTGACTTCTTTCTCCCTATCCACAAAAAAGTGCCCGACAGGGCACTCTATTTTAAACCAAATTGTCTTGCGTTGTAACGGCAATTTACCTTGCCAAATATTGAATATTCAGCTAATTAGAGATATGTGAGAATATCTCAATATTACAACTCCGATTATGTAATCTTCATAGGATTAGATTAGAAATAAAGACTAAAAAAAATACATTTGTAATATAAGTAAAGTAGTACATTCTTACTCTTTTGATAGCATTTAAAGATTTAGCAAATGAGCGAAAAACTATCGCACTTATCGAATGATGAGATATTAGAATTAATTGAAAGATATTATAGTAAAGAAAAGGTTTCGAATCTTATAAGTGATTATAAACTAGATTTACGGCCGAGCCAACTCGTCAGACACTTGCCTCCAGAAGTTTTGGATACCAAATGTACTTACTGTGAAGTAAACCTTATCAAGCCAAGATTACCTAGGGATTATCAATCTTGGAAAATGGTTCTCGAATATTGCCCTAGCTGTGGACATGAAGAGGGTGGGTTCTGTTCATGTAAGAACTGCAAGGCTATCGAGTGGTATCATCAAGATAGAGAACGGCAAGAAAAACAAGATTTTTTGGATATATGGCTAAATCATGAAGATGAAGAAAAAATTGAGTTGGAAGATTTAACATTTACCGAAAAAGTCTATCTAGGAGCTTTATTGAGAGAGGGAATTTCAGAAGACTATAATTACATCAAACCTATTGAAAGTTTCATAAGCCCTTTAACACCTACCTACGAATTCCGTTCAGAAATAATCAATACTTTAAGCGATATAGGTTCAATTGTAATTCATCATAGTACAGATTCAGAATTCATTGAAATAGTAGATTATGAAGAAGGAAACTATCGATATTATCCTTATAAAGTTAAATGGGCATTAAATATAAGGTCCAGAGAACTGAACAAGGTACCCTTGGTAGAATCCATAATCAATCCTTCAGAAATTCAAGAAACCGATTATGATGAGGCTTTCCTTTTATGGAAGAAAATAGCATTATATGAATCAATTGAATACTTCGAACATAGTGTAAACAACATTTTAGGGATTGACTACAACATTGGAGAAAAAACCAGAACAGTATTAAATGATTTAACAAACGACTTTTCCGTCTCTCAGATATATGGAATTTTATATAGATCTACAAACAATGCCCTTCGATTTCAGGCAGAAAGAGGTGTATCTATGAAACATGCATCGAATACCATTGTTGGCAATGCACAAAGTTTTGCCGAAAGAGCGCGAATCAACAAATGGGAATTGCAAAAATATAATCGTATTAAGAACTTACCTCAAAGTGCATTGAGCAGATTCTTCTTCGAACGAATTATCAAAATTGGGTTTGATGGTTTTAACGAAATACCAGATTTATCAAGAATAAGAAATTAAACTTTGCCCATAATTTTAAGGATTGAATAGAATGCCAGTTCACACGAAGAAAATTTACGGTGACGTCACCCCACAAAGTGTTGAAGATATTCTGCTAGCTGAATTACCTTCGAACGCTTGGTTAATAGACGAAACTATCAAATATGCAAAACAGCTAAATGACCACATATCAATATTGGAAGATTTACAGAACGTAAAAGAGCTGATTCAAGAATTAACGATTATCCGCAAACGAGAATTATCAAATAATACCGGAGAAAGAAGGTTGCTAAAAAGGGCATTGTTTACAAATGCCATAATAGGTTATGGGAGATGTTTTAATTATACCAAAAAAGGTGGGCGAAATTCCATTGATATAAAAATCATAAAAAAAGACTTTCCTGGACAAAACGGCATTAAGGTTAATGACCTGATTCGGTTTCATAAATATATTATTGGTTTAAGAAATTCGTTTGTAGCCCACGCTGACAAAAGCATCTATGAAACCGATAGGGCGCACATTGAATTTCAATATGATGGCTCTACATTAAACTCTATCTTTAGTCATTACTCTATCAAGGTATATAGCTTTGATGAGGTACAACTTAAAAACTTCTCAATACTAACAGATTTATTAGTGGTTAAAGTAGAAGAGAAAAAAAGCGCACTAGTAGATAAATTGAAGAGCGAAATCGGCGATAGCAAGCTTATAGATATAGGTTTTAAAATAGCAAAAAAGGTTTAAATAGAATTATTTTTCTTACTAACAAAAATCTGTATAGTTCAATCGTGTTTTATGGTAAAAGGAATTTGTGCTTTGTACGGCAATGAGACAGATTTAATGGAAAGCCACATCTTTCCAAAATTTGTAATCAAGCATACCAAAAAGACAGGCTCAAAGTTTTTAAGGAAATTGGTTGAACCCAATAAAAGAGAGCAAGATGGCATAAAACACCATTTGTTAAGTTTTAAAGCAGAGCAAGACTTTGCTGTACGGGAAAAATGGTTCGCAGAAAACATTTTTGAACCTTACCTGCAAGGGTATACAGAGCTAGACTATAATGAAAATCTCTATTATTTTTCGGTGTCATTTTTATGGAGGATTCTGTTGTCCGAATTTAAAACGACAGCAAATTTGAAGAATCAATGGTACTTCAAACTACTACAAGAAGTAGAAGAGGAATGGAAACTTTATTTACGGATCGGTACTATTCCTAGAAAGTTTCACAATGTAAATCTTTTTTTGACCGATAGGATTGAATCACATACTACAGATTTAAAAGGTGTCGACTTCTATTTTACCAGGGCCTTGGACGGAACAATTGTTACTGGCCCAAACCAAGAGCACTTAATACTGTATGGAAAGTTTAACAGGTTTATTTTTTGGAGTGTCATCAAAAGCCCTAAATATTTAGATGAACTTTATGATGTTGAAATTCACCCAAAAGGAGGCAATATTGAAATACCTCAACCATTGGAATATGAGCCGATAATAAATTTTATGACCAATCGCATAAAAAAAATTAGCGAGTTTGCTTTACCGAATGAAACACAACAAGATAGGATAGCACAAGAAATTATGAAGGATCCCGAAAGTTTTTGGAAATCTGATGTGGGTCAATCTTTATACAATGATAGATTTAATCTAGAAAAATAGTCAGTTATGATAATGACCTATCTAGATATGACTATCAACAGAAAAGAAGATATTGAGATTGTTCAAGACCTGATTCGGCAAGTACATATTGACGCCCCAGTGTTCATAATCGAGTTTGAGGACAGGTATGAGGTCAGTTTCGCTGATGATTACGAACAATGGGAATTGGAAAGTGCAATTGAACAAGCCTTTCCAGAATACGAATTCACCGAAGATTTAGGCAAAGGTCGCAAAGAAATCAGAATTGAATTTGCGAGACAGCAGTCAAGTTTCTCAACCGATGACTGGGGGAGACCATTGGAAAATCCAATCAATGAAAAGAAATACTTAATTAAAAAGTCAAAAGAAAAGATTGTAAAATTCAGCCCTCAGGTAAAAGCACTTTTCGGAGATTCAGATTCGTATTATTTCATAAATATTGTTAGTGGAATAGATAAAAAATCCAATAAAACAGGGTATTTGGTACTGGACGATTTTAAGGAATTTGACAAGGATAAGGACGGTGGTTTTTTGAGAAATGAGCTTTATGAAACTCCAATGAAAGCTTTTTGGAGTGGAGTCAGAGAAATTAAACATATTGCCGAATCTGATTACGCAGAGTTTGTGAAAAATACTAAACGAAAGGGAAAAAGGAGGTAATGATCAGATTTTTATGAGCAATGTTCCAAGAAACAGAATTTTTTCTAAACTATTGAAATATATAATGAATTGCTTCGCCGGGAGGGTAGGAAATTGTAAGATAAACCCAAACGGACGATTTTTTTCGTCCGTTTGGGTTTATGCGCGGTTTCAACTTCCGCAGAGACACGGATAGGCTGTATGTAGAGAACGTTATTTAAAATTATAATGGAAAATATTTTACTGTTTTGTGGCTTTACTGTAAAATTTTTTGCAAAATATCCCCATTAATTCAACTTATTGGAAAATAACACGGGCAATTATAATGGAAAATATTTGTCAAAAACCTATTTATAATAGAAAATATTTTGCAGCTTTGTGTCGTTAATGCGTGATAATGGAAAAAAATGTGCACTTACAGGAAATTATTTATAGCTCCCCGGATTCCGTAACCTCACGTCGTATCTCCAAATGGGAAGACGAAGGCAGTATACGGAAGATAGCCCCTCGTATTTACACCTCAAATTTTGAGGATACTCCTGAAAATATCATACGGCGCAACCTGTTTCCTATCTTGGGAAATCTTTATCCCGGAGCCGTTCTCAGCCATAGATCTGCCTTTGAATTTGCGCCCACACCAAGTAACCAAATTTTTGTAACCTATAAATACACAAAAAAAGTCAAGCTTCCTGGAATCACCATTCGTTTTTTAGAAGGCCCACAAGCCATTGATGGGGATACATCCTTTTCAGGGGAATTAATGGTCTCCCAACGCGAGCGGGCGTTTTTGGAAAACCTACAAACCTCACGACAAAGAGGAGCCAATTCCAAAACGTTGGCTTATCCACAATTAGAGGAAAAACTGGAAAAAATAATAAGGGTTAACGGTGAGGCGGAATTGAACGAACTACGTGATAGAGCACGTAAAATATCCAAGGAATTGGGCATGGAAAAGGAGTTTGAAAAACTCAATAAAATCATAAGTGCCCTGCTTGTAACAAGGTCGGCAAATGAGCTAAAATCCCCATTGGCGACGGCACGTGCCGTAGGCAACCCTTATGATCCTGCCCGTATTCAACTGTTTGAAATCCTCTTTCGGGAATTGAAACAAAACGAGTTTAAATACCGCAAAGAAAAGAATACGACCACGGAGGCCTATCGCAATTTTGCATTTTACGAAAGTTATTTCTCCAACTACATTGAGGGAACGGTATTTGAGATTGATGAGGCAAAACAAGTAATTGCCACCCAACAACCCCTACCCGCTAGAAATGAGGATTCACATGATATATTGGGTACGTATCAATTGGTTTCCAACAAGCAGGAAATGAAAATTGTCCCATATTCTGCTGAAAACTTGTTGGAAATCCTTCAATACCGCCATGAAATCCTGCTTAGTGCAAGGGAAGATAAAAAGCCAGGAAAGTTTAAGGACAAGAACAATAAAGCCGGCGACACTTTTTTTGTCGATATGGAACTTGTACGCGGCACTTTATTGCAGAGCTTAGATTTTTATAAAGCCCTTGTCCATCCTTTTGCAAAGGCAGCTTATATGATGTTCGTTGTTAGTGAGGTTCATCCTTTTTTGGACGGTAACGGCCGTCTGGCCCGTATTATGATGAACGCAGAACTTTCCACTGCCCAACAAACCAAGATCATCATTCCCACTGTTTATCGTGAGGATTATCTAGGAGCTTTGCGTCGATTGACCCGTAATAGCGACCCCAAAGTTTATGTTCGAATGTTGGAACGTGCCCATGCATTTAGCGATACCCTCTTGGCAAGTGATATGGAAAGCATGGAGGAGCAATTACGAAAGAGCAATGCCTTTAAAGAGAGCAATGAAGGGGTTTTGAAGATTGTTGGGTGATCACGGGTTGGGAGCGATTCCATAAAATCAAAAATTGAGCAGATTGTTTCCCTTGTTTTTCGGTGGTTCCAAAATACTTTTGGCTTCCCCAATAATTTGGTGATATTTTTTCTGAATATCCGTTTCGGTGGCCATCATCGGAAAGTCAAAATTGTCTCCCCAAAACTCTTGATTGATTTGAAATTGTTCTTTCAAAATCTCTTGTTCGTTTCCTTCTGCAATAAACCCATAAAATTCACCAAGACGTAAGTTCATAATGTCAGTAATCTTTACCCTGTCCCGTTCCTGAATACTCTCGTTAGTACTCTTGTTGAGGGAATTGGTATGCTTCCCAAAAATAGAGGATTGGTAATAATTGTCCCCGTGGTTGGTGGTCTTAAAGGTTTTGTCTGCTTTGCCAAAAAGTTGGCTTATCATTTGGGCAGAATCCTTGTTGACCGTTCTTCCGAAAAACTGGTTGCCCATATTGGATAGAATGACTTGGGCCTTGTCCCTTCCGTATCGGTCCACCAATTGGCTAAAGTCCTGACAGGCCAAAACCGTAGCTACTTTATTGCTTCGTGCCGTGGCCGGTGTTTGTTCCAGTTTGTTGATATAGAGCGTTGGAAGTTCATCCACCAAGACCATTGACTTATGCTTATGGGGCTGGTTCATTTGCTTTAATGCTACCGAAAGGATTAAAGAAATTACCGGGGCGTAGGTTTGAGACAAGGTGCTTTCGTTACCAATACTGACAAATTTGGGATTGGATGGACTATTGATGTCCAAATCAAAATCATTCCCCGAAAGAATCCAAAAAATATCCGGGGTATTCAATTTGGCCAAGTTGGTCTGTAAGGTACTGACTACGCCAGAGACCTGTCTGCTTGATTCACTTTTGATGGCCTGGTATAGACTGGCCATATAGCCTGCTGCCTCATAGTTTTTCGAAACCTTTTTGACCAACTCCCCAATATTGCCATGGAGTACCAAACTGATCAGATGGGGCAGGGTACAATAGTGGGGATATTCCAATTTCAAATACCAAATCAATCCCGTCAACACACTTTTGGCCTCAATGACCCAATAATCCTCGTTTTTGATGTTGTTGGGGGATAGGTTGTACATCAGGGTCTGGGCATATTCGTGTGCATAGGCTGTCTTGGTCATTAGGTCAGGTTGTAAGGGATTGACCCGCGCACTTCTTTTGGCATCCTTAAAATCCACAAAATAGGGTTTGATACCGGATTGGAAATTATCCATTTGCGTGAACAGAAAGCTACTCAGTTCGGGGGATTTAAAATCATAGCAGATACCAGAAAAATGCTGAGTAACGGCCTGTTCCAATATGGGATAGACCAATGAAGCTGATTTTCCGCTTCCCGCCCCGCCTTGGATGTATATGCCGCGGTAGGGATTTTCCAATAGTATCGTTTTGTTGTCAATTCGAAATGGGAAATCCCCTTCCTTAATCTTGATTGGTCTTTCTACCTTCACACTTCGAATTGTTTTGAAAAGTATTTTGAGAATGTGGTAGGCCAACCACAAAATGAGATAAGCTGGCAAAGTCCAGGTCACGGGAAAAATTAGGGCAATGAAATAAGACAAAGGTGCACCGAGGATGATGGAAATTTTCAACTTTTTTCTAAGGAAAAGAGTGTAGACCACCGTACTTACAACTATCAGTAATGACCTGTAGTAGATACCCTTGGCCCCAAGAATATACTCGACAAAGAAGGTGTTTTCCATGGTCATCGTGAGATTTGATTGTTCCTGTCCCGTGTCCTTTCTTTAACCATATCTGGGAGCCATTGCTCCTGATGTCGGCGTTGACGAGGTTCTTTTTCCAATTTGATTTTGTTCTGCAAGGCCAATTTCTCTTCCATAGTACCATGCTTCAAGGTTCTGAGGGTCTCAAATTTTTCCTCCAGCCCACGTTTGTATTTGAACATGTTGTCAAATGAGTCCTCATTAAGCTGTTTCCAGTTGGAGCGGTCAAAACCACCTTTAACGGTTCTACCATTCAATACAAGTTCTTTCCCGCTTCTGGCATTGGCCAACGGGCTTAGATTGATTCGATGGTCTTTGTGCATCCGAGAGACCGTGATATGTACATGGGTCTGCAATCCTTTTTTAGGCTCACCGCTTTTGACCTGCCCCGATTTGACGGCTGCATCCATTCCTTTGAATCGCCGTTTGTGTTCAATCTTCGCAAACCAGACAATCTGGTTTTCTTTGATGTCCTTTTTGAAATTGGCGGCATAGTTTTGCATGGCCTGTCGCACAAAAAGTTTAATGACCTCATTGTAGTGTTCATATTCTTTTTGGTTGAGTTCATCCACGGTTGCAATCGGTCTTTTGGCAATAGTGGAGGTCAAGTGCTCCTGTTCTTTTTGGCTAAAATTCAAGGTTAACGTAAAATACCTGTCCTGTTTTTTGGCCAATCCCTTGCCTTTATTGTTATCGTCCACCAGTGAAATCGCATTGGCCGTTGTTATCATATTTTGGTCCTGGTTAAAGAAGAATTGCTGTCGTTCTGGTTGCCCCTCTTTTTTGAGTTCCTTGTTTTCCTTATTGAGATAATGCCCATATTTGGAGCAGCTTCCTTTGTTGTCCGATGAAGTCTGATGTACGATACTTACAGGCATCATCTTCCCATTCGTATTTGTTCAAAAATTCGATTGAGTTCATCGATAAGTTTGTTGAACAATGTCTCGGTACGTTGCCCGTTTTTGAGCAGTTGCTTTTGGATGGGATAAAGGATTTCGGATTCCTGTGTTTTGAAGAAGGAAACAATTCGC